>CAJQLW010000005.1 GCA_905479325.1 uncultured Flavobacteriales bacterium | reverse complement strand
ATTTGACAATTTCATTGGAAACTTAGTCGCAGGATTAACAGCATACTCGTTCTTAGATTCAAAACCGTCTGTAAAAATTCAACGTTTGTTGCCAGGATTGAAAGTCGCTTAGGTCGAACTCACGTTATTTAGGTGGAAATACTTCAGGTATAGAGAAGTCAGCTTGGGATGCAATTGATCGAAATAAGGTTATTTTAAAAGCTCCGATTACAACTCCTCAGGGAAAGGGCTATAAAAGTCTAAATGTAACGTTAAGAAAGTCGTTGGGTTTATTTTCTAATGTTCGTCCGGTAACTGCACTTCAACCATACGTGGAAACGAATTTCCCTGAAATGGATGTTGTGATTATTCGTGAAAACGAAGAGGACTTATACGCGGGTATTGAGCATCAGCAAACGCAAGATGTAGTTCAGTGTTTGAAATTAATTACACGTCCGGGTTGTGAGAAAATTGTACGTTATGCATTTGAATATGCAAAGGCATACAACCGTAAAAAAGTGACTTGTATGGTGAAGGATAACATAATGAAATTAACAGATGGTTTATTTCACAATGTTTTCAAAGAAATTTCAGTAGAGTATCCTGATATTATTAGTGAATCTCAAATTATTGACATAGGATCTGCTCGATTAGCAGCAAGTCCAGAGAAATACGATGTAATTGTTACTTCAAACTTGTATGGAGACATTATATCTGATATTGCGGCTGAAATCGCTGGTTCGGTTGGAATGGCAGGTTCAGCAAACATTGGTTTAAACGTTGCCATGTTCGAAGCTATTCATGGTTCAGCGCCTGATATTGCGGGTAAGAAAATCGCAAACCCTTCAGGGTTAATGAACGCTTCTGTAATGATGTTGTCTCATTTGGGAATGACAGCTGAAGCCGATAAAATTAAAAATGCTTGGTTGTGCGCCATTGAAGATGGTTACTACACAGCAGACATTTATAAAGAAGGATTCAGTAAAAAGTTGGTGAATACCAATGAATTTGCTGATGCTGTAATTGAAAGACTTGGTAAAACTCCACAAAATTTACCTGTTAGCATACTTTCTAAAGGTGCAGGTAAAATTGTAATTCCACCTTTTGTTAGAAAAGAAATGAAGCAAGAATTAGTTGGAGTCGACATGTTTATCAATTGGACAGGAACGGACCCAAATAAAATTGGTGATGCATTAACAGCTATTAAAGGCCTTGGATTAAAATTGAAAATGATTACCAACAGGGGGGTAAAAGTGTATCCTAATGGATTGGCTGAGACTTATTGTACAGATCATTGGAGATGCAGATACATTGCAACAAGCGCTGAAATTATTGAAGGAAAGCCGGTTTATGATGTGATTAAATACGAAGATATTTTAGAGTTAATGACCGCTTTGCTAAAAGAAGGTTTTGAAGTTGTGAAAACAGAAAACCTTTATGAGTTTGATGGAAAAAGAGGATTCTCTTTGGGTCAAGGAGAGTAATTTCTAAAACAATAAAAAATGGGGCTGAAGTATTACACTTCGGCCTTTTTTATTGTTTTATTTTTCGGGTATTGGAATGTACGTTTTGTCGCCCGGTACTTTAGGGAATTTTTGTGCCTTCCAATCTTCCTTAGCCTGCTGCAATCTTTCTTTGCTGTGAGATACAAAGTTCCACAATAAAAAATGCTCTTCTTCAAGTGGTTCTCCTCCAAAGAGTAATAATCGAGTTCCTTTTTCCAAACAAATTTCACATTGATGGTCTGTTTTGCTGATGAGCATTTGACCCACGCCAACCTCTTCATCCTCTAGGTGTCGTTTACCTTCTACAATTACAAATGCTACTTCACCTTTTAGCTGATCTTTTAACTGCAAGGTATTGCTTTCTTCTGCATAAATATCAACCAAAAAAGAGGGGAGAAGCCTTGTAAAGGAGCCGACTTGCCAAATGCATTTCCCGCAACCAATTTTATTCTGTTTTGTCCATCATTCCAATGCGGCAACTCATCCGACTTATAGAAGTCAAATTAAGGTTCTATTTCCTCTTTCTCCTTTGGTAATGCTACCCAAATCTGATAACCATGTATATTAAATTCAGAGTTGTCTCTTTTGGCAATTGGGGTTCTTTCTGTGTGTGTTACTCCACTTCCGGCAGTCATAAAACCAACATCCCCCGGTTTAATAATTTGCTCACTTCCCAGGCTGTCTTTGTGTTCTATTTCTCCAGCCAATAAATAGGTAAGTGTGCTTAATCCTATGTGCGGATGTTAATCTACATCCATAAAGCGTCCTTTACCAAAAGTGGCAGGGCCCATGTGGTCAATAAAAGTAAATGGTCCAACTTGCCGCTTTTTACGAAAAGGCAAAAGCCTTCCAACTATAAAATTTCCTATATCCGCCTGTCTCTCGTTAACTAATAATTCGTTGTTTGCCATCTTTTAATTTTTGAACAGAGTAAAACCAAATTGATCTTTATTTGTCTTCTATTTCTATTCTTAAAACTAAGCAGAAAATAATTTTGACGAGGACATTCAACTATTGAATGGGGCGTTTTGAATCTTTTTAATTTTATACAATCGGCTTAAAACTAGTTTAACAGGTATTAATTTTAGGTTAGTTTCAAGTATCTTTATCAACTTTATATACATACTACACAATGAAAAGTTTTTTAAATGTAAAGGCAGCTTTGCTGCTTAGTGCAACTGTTTTTTCTTTTTTAGTTGCCTCTCCATCGGCGCAAGCGCAAAAAAAGAAATTTAAAAAAGGCTCAACTACTGCCGCGGCTCCCGCCAAAAAAACAGGACCTAAATCTTATGGCAAAGTAATAACGAAAGAGGCTGAATCAGAAAAGGGGTTGTTTTCAGTACTTAGGGTAGAAGACAAGTATTATTTTGAATTGCCTAAGGATTTATTAGAGAAAGAAATATTGGTTGTGAGCAGAATTTCAGGCCATGTGAAAGGGTTGAATTTTGGTGGTGCAGGAATGAAATCGAGACCGCAACAAGTTGTTCGTTTCCAACAATTGCACAATAAAGTGTTAATGCGTTCAGTATCGTACAATAATGTAGCCAAAGAAGGGACACCTATTTATACTTCTGTGGTGAACAATAACTTTGAACCCATTATTAGCACGTTTAATGTAGAAGCATTTTCAAAAGATTCAAGCGCTGTTGTAATTGACGTAACTGATTTATTTACAACGGATGTTGAAATGATAGGAGCTTTAGGAAGTTCTGAGCGAAAAAACTTTAAAATAAAAGGGTTAGATAAAAGTCGATCGCTTATTACTGGAATGGATGCTTTTCCTGAAAACGTTCAAGTAAAACATATTTTAACCTACAAAGGTGACGAGCTACCTGCAAACAGAACTACCGGTACTATTTCTATTGGAATGACTCAATCGTTTATTCTATTGCCAGAAATTCCTATGGAGCCAAGATTTGCCGATAGTAGAGTTGGGTTCTTTTCGCTTCGTCAAGTAGATTATGGTTCTAAAGAGCAAAAAGCAGAAACGAGAAGATTAATAACCCGATGGAGATTAGAGCCAAAGGACTGGGAAGCATACAACAGAGGAGAATTAGTAGAACCAGTGAAACCAATTGTGTATTACATTGATGCGGCAACCCCTGATAAGTGGAAAAAATACATTAAACAGGGGGTTGACGATTGGGCAAAAGCTTTTGAAAGTGCAGGTTTTAAAAATGCAATTCGAGGTGAATATGCACCAACTCCAGAAGAAGACCCCGATTGGTCACCAGAAGATGTGCGTTATTCTGTAATTCGATACATTGCTACCGATATACAAAACGCCCAAGGACCGCACGTTCATGATCCAAGAACAGGTGAGATTCTAGAGAGTGATATTTTATGGTACCACAACATCATGAACTTATTGCGGAATTGGTACTTCATCCACACAGCAGCGGTAAATCCAGAAGCTCGAGGAGTTAAGTTTGACGATGAAGTTATGGGACAATTGATTCGTTTTGTATCTGCTCATGAGGTAGGGCATACCTTGGGGCTACCGCATAATATGGGCTCAAGTGTAGCTTATCCGGTTGATTCATTGCGTTCGCCAAGCTTTACTTCAACTCATGGAACGGCACCGTCTATTATGGACTATGCAAGATTCAATTACATTGCTCAACCTGAAGACGGTGTGACAAGCTTTTTTCCGCAAATAGGGGAATATGATAATTGGTCGATTGAATTTGGGTATAAATTACTTGGCAAAGAGGTAACTGCAGCTCAAGAAGAAGCTGAAGTTGACAAGTGGATTCTTGCAAAAGCCGGTCAGCCGGAATATCATTTTGGCAGGCAACAAGGAAATCCAACCGACCCAACAGCACAGACAGAAGATTTGGGAGATGATGCCATGAATGCAAGTGCTTTAGGCATTAAAAACTTAAAACGAATCAACGATAAATTGTTGGAGTGGGCTACGGAAGATGGAGAGGAATACGATGATTTAGATGAATTATATAATGCAATGGTGGGTCAGTATAGACGATACATGGGACATGTTGCAGCGAATGTTGGAGGAATTGAAGGTGAGCAAAAAACTACGGACCAAGAAGGCGTTATTTACGTGCATACTGCAAAAGAAAAACAAAAAAGAGCAGTAGATTTCTTGAATGAGCAACTGTTTGCTACACCTGCTTGGATGGTGAAACCTGAAATTTTAGCAAGAATTGAAGCGGAGGGAAATGTAAATAGAATTAAGTCTTTGCAAGAAAGAACATTATCCAACTTATTGTCAGAGCAACGTTTGTTCAGAATGATTGAAAATGAAGCAATGAACGGAAAAGAGGCGTATTTGATTACTGACTTAACCAATGACTTGGAGAAAGGAATATTCAATGAATTAGTTTCGGGTAAGAAAATTGATTTGTACAGAAGAAACCTACAAAAAGCATATGTTGCTACTCTAATTGAATTGTTAGAAGATGAAAAATCCAAGTATCAAAATTCTGACATACCTTCAATAGCAAGGGCTAGTTTAGTTAACTTGAAGTCGAAATCAAAGAGCGGAGCAGCTCGACAATCAGGTGTTTCAAAAGCTCACTTGGAAGATTTAGCTGCAAGAATTGAAAAGGCGTTATCTGCAGACAGAGGGTAATCCTTTTCAGTTGATAGATTAAAAAAAAAAGGGCAAGTGTTTACTTGCCCTTTTTTAGTTCTAACGTTTCAATAAACTCTAGCAACTCTTGTAATGAATGCGGATCAATTAATTCTGTATTAATGTGCAGTTTTTTGTCCTTAGCTACTAAAATATAATCGCCTGCAAATTTTCGAAAAGAGGTGATTTCGTCAATTTTCAATTTAGTTCCAAACAATCCCGGTTCTTTAATTACCCCATTTTTTACAACAATATAATTTTGCGTGTAATTGAAAATGTAAAATCCAAAGTATACTAAACCAAATGCGAAATAACCAAGGTCTTTTCCTGCTATTTCATCATCGCTTGTAGCAATCATAACTAATCCAAAAATGATCCAGACTATTCCTAAAACTAAGTTAATGTAGAGGTTTTTCTTTTTGTATTTAAATCGAATTTGTAAACGTACTTTTTAGATAAGTCGTAAAAATTAATAAAGAATAATCTATATCTGTTTAGGATGAGCCTCTTAGGAATAAAAATACCTGCCTAATTTTTATAATCTAGGCAGGCATTTTTGTTATGGTTGTATTACTCTTTATTGAAATTTTATTTTATTGATAAAGAATACCTTTCTTTTTTTTTTACCATTCTTTTTCTCTGAATTTTTTATTACTTGACTACCATAAGCAATAAAATAACGGTCGTACCAATAATCAATATTAGAGAAGCTACGTTTTACTTTATCATCTTCAAAGTCTGTCTTAATTTCGTCAGATTCTGACTCTTTTAGAATTTTTCCATCGAAACTAAATGACTTGGAATTAATTTTATTTCTATTGGCAAATACCAAGTTAATAGAGTTCTGATTTCGTTCAGCAATAGAAATGAATCGTTTTTCAAAAAATGGCTTATAACTTGGGTTCATTTCAAATATTTGATCCCAAAGTAATTTCCCCTTTTTATCGAATTTGCTTAAGACAGCATGAGTGTATTGATACCCGTCAAATACTTGCCTTGTTTGGGTTTGGGTAGTTGTTACGCCGTTTACAGTAGAAGTAGTTGTGTATGTTTCTGTTCTGTAGGTGGGGTAGTACCCTTCTCCCAAAAATAAATACCCGTTGTCAACGGTAATAATTCCGTGTGCAGCAATTCTGTAGTTAATCTTATATTCCTTTCCTCTCTTAGCTTTCTTGGCTTTTTTCTTTTCAATTTTCTCTTGTTTCTTTTTAGGAAGGTAAGACAGAAAGTTTTTTAAGTCTAAAAATGTTGTGAAATTGATGAAGTTAATTTTTTCATTTTCAGCTTCACAAAAGAAAATTCCTTCTGAAAAGATGGAGAAACTTTGAGAATACGTTCCTGTGAAAACATATTTATTATCAGCTAGCTTAGAGGTTGAAATATCGATGATATTTTCCTTTATATTTTTTGTTAAGTTGTAAACTGATTCTTTTTCACCTTCTTCATTTAATTGAATAATGTACGTGTCGAAAGATTTTTTGTCTTTGTACGCTTTTACATAAACTAAAATCTCTTTTTCCTTCTTCATGGTTTGGAAATTAGAAACGCTAATTCTTTTAGACTTAAAGTTGGTTATAGAAATAGGTAGTACTTTCTTTTTTCCGGTCTTCCAATTTACCGTGAGGAGAAACGATTCTTTTTTTGTTTTTGCTGTAAATACTGCTATGTCATCAAGCACCGCCATATTGCCAACATATGTTTTTTTGGGCATGATGCCCTTTGTTTTGGTGATTGATAAATCTTTAGCATCTATGGTGATGATGGTGAAGTTTCCATTCTTTTCCGTCAAAAAATAGTAAATGCGTTCTTCATCAACATAAGATTCATTGAATGACAATTTGCTACTAAGGTTTATGGATTCAGTTTGCACCAGTTTTAAGTCAACGTCGTACTTCTGAAATCTCCATTCAGATTCTTTGTCAGTTGATTTATCACTTATAGAAGAGATAATAAAACCCTCTTTTCCAAACTCCAATATTTGTTCTCCGCTATACCCGTCTTTTGTTTCTAATTCGATCCTTTCTTCATATTCTAATTGCGCGCTTACATAGCTTGTTGATAGAATTAGCAACAGGGTTAATAGGTGTTTTATTCGTTTCATAGGTTTTACAGAAATTGATCATAGAAAAGAAAAAGGCACAAAAGTAATGATTCATTACACTACATTGTGTTTGTTGATTGTATTTTTAACTGATAACGAAATAATTAGACTTAGCTAGTTCTAGAAATAGTATAAGTAGCGGATTGTTTTACTTGAAAGGAATCGCCTCAATGTCTTTAACGCACGATTTTAAAATTTTCAAAAGCAGGCCTTGGTACAATTCTTTGTTTTTATGGTTGGCTAGTATTTTTTCATCCTTCACCACTTTGCATAAAAACAGTTTTATTTTATCTAAAATGGCCAAATACAGTTTCAACCCCGGTCTTTTTACTACAAAGTCTTTATTATTCAACACTTCTAAAGGAATCATGTCCTTGTCGGTTCTATTAAATGCCATCATGTAAATGCCAAACGATAGTTTTACAATTCCATTGGGAATGTAGTTTGGATCACCATTCGCGTATCCATTGCAAATACTTTGAAGCAAATTAGCTGCCTCAATCTCATCGTCTTTTAAGAAGTCAGGATTTTTGTTGGAGAAGAAATTTAAAATACCCATTGTTTATTTTAATTCTAAAAGTACCACATTTTCAACGTGATGCGTATGCGGAAACATGTCTACAGGTTGCACTTTTGTAATTTTGTATTTGGCGTCTAACAACTGTAAGTCCCTTGCTTGTGTAGCAGGGTTACAACTTACATAAACGATTCGTTGCGCTTCTAAATTCAGCATTACATCAATCACATCTTGGTGCATTCCTGCTCTTGGCGGATCGGTAATGATCACATCAGGTTTGCCATTTTCTTCCACAAAATTTGCCGTAAAAACATCTTTCATATCGCCAGCATAAAATACAGTATTGTCAATGCTATTGAATTCAGAGTTCAACTTAGCATCTTTAATTGCATCTTCAACATATTCAACACCAACCACTTTTTTGGCCTTACTAGCTACAAAATTGGCAATGGTTCCAGTTCCGGTGTACAAATCATAAACGGTTTCGTTTGCCTGAATGTTGGCAAATTCAGCTGTAACACGGTATAGTTCTGCTGCCTGATTTGAGTTGGTTTGGTAAAACGATTTTGGACCAATTTTAAATTTCAATAGTTGCTCGCTACCGAAAGCCTTCATTTCCTCAAAAATGTGATTTCTTCCCGAAAAGCATTCAATTTCTAAGTCACCAATCGTGTCGTTTCGTTTTCCATTAATAACATAAAGTATAGAGGTTACGTTCGGAAATGCTTCTTTGAACTCTGTTAGCATTTTGGTTCTAGCTTCTTCCTGTGCTTCAAACAGCGAAAAAATCACCATTACTTCACCATTACTAGAAGTTCGGATGGTTAAGTTTCTTAAAAAACCCACTTGCTCGCGTAAATCGAAAAAGGCTAAATCATTTGCTGTGGCGTATTCTCTCACCCAATCTCTAATTGAATTAGAAGGCTCTGCTTGCAACCAGCACTTGTCAACGTTTAATACTTTATCAAAACGACCTGGGACATGAAAACCTAAGGCATTTCTATCGTCAAAGCTTTCGCCAGATTGCACTTGCTCTTGGGTTAGCCATTCCTTATTTGAGAAGGTAAATTCTAATTTATTGCGGTAAAATGTTGTTTCTTTTGAGGCTAAAATGGGTTGAATTTCAGGTAACTCTACTTTGGCAATTCTTGTTAATGCATCTGTAACCGTTCGCTGTTTGTTAGCCAGTTGATCTTCGTAACTGATAAATTGCCATTTGCAGCCACCACACACACCAAAATGATCGCAAAAAGGTTTCACCCTTTTTTCAGAATACTTATGGAATTTAGTTACCCTACCTTCCATGTAGCTTTTCCGCTTTTTGGTTACTTGTATGTCTACCACATCGCCGGGAACGGTTTGCGGTACAAAAACCACTTTTTCGTCAACTTTGGCCAATGATTTGCCTTCCGCTGCAGTATCTAAAATGGTTACATTCTCTAAAAGTGGCTTGCGATTTCTGTTTCTTCCCATGCTGCAAAAATACCATCTTTCCCGTGCTTTAGCTTTAGCTTTCATTCTATTTTAGATATCTTTGTTTGAAGTCGAAAACAAGAACGAAATTTAAATTATGATAACAGAGACAAAGAGAACGAGCGAAGAGTTAATTGCAATTGAAGAGAAGCACGGTGCGCACAACTATCATCCACTGCCTGTAGTGTTGAGTAGAGGTGAAGGAGTACATGTTTGGGATGTTGAAGGAAAAATATATTATGATTTCTTGTCGGCTTATTCTGCAGTAAATCAAGGGCATTGCCATCCTAAAATTGTCAATGCCATGAAAGCCCAAGCAGAAACATTAACCTTAACTTCTCGTGCATTTTACAACGATGTTTTAGGAGAGTATGAAGAATATGTGACCAACTTTTTCGACTACGATAAAGTGTTACCAATGAATACTGGTGCAGAAGCTGTTGAAACTGCCATTAAATTGTGCAGAAAATGGGCATATGAGAAAAAGGGAATAGCAGAGGACCAAGCACAAATTATAGTTTGTGAAGGGAATTTTCATGGAAGAACAACAACCATTGTGTCTTTTTCAGATGATGACAATGCGAGAAAAAATTTCGGGCCATTTACAGCGGGTTTCATTAGTATACCTTACAATGATTTAAATGCCCTTGAAGAGGCTTTGAAACTGCCTAACGTAGCCGGAATGTTGGTAGAACCAATTCAAGGAGAAGCAGGCGTTTTTACGCCAGATGAAGATTACATTGAACGCGCAGCCAAAATGGTTCAAGCGGCAGGAGGATTGTTTATTGCAGATGAAGTTCAATCAGGCATTGCTAGAACTGGTCGATTATTGGCAGTTTGTAAAGGTTGTAATTGTGATACACCAAAGTGCGATTCAAAAGCAGGGTTTAAGCCAGATATTTTAATTCTAGGCAAGGCATTATCCGGTGGAGCATATCCAGTTTCGGCAGTGTTAGCCAATGATGATATAATGATGGTGATTAAACCGGGTCAGCATGGTTCAACTTTTGGAGGAAACCCGGTGGCTGCTAAAGTTGCTATTGCTGCTTTAGAAGTAGTAAGAGAAGAGGAATTAGCGAAAAGAGCTGACAAACTTGGAAACATATTCAGAGCTGAAATTCAAAAACTAGTTGACGAATCAGACTTGTTAGTAAAAGTAAGAGGTAAGGGATTGTTGAATGCGATAGTAATTAATGATACCGAAGACAGCTCAACAGCTTGGGATTTGTGCATTAAATTAAGGGATAATGGTTTGTTGGCAAAGCCAACCCACGGCAACATTATTCGTTTTGCACCGCCTTTAGTTATGACGGAAGATCAATTACACGAATGTGTAGCTATTATTAGAAAAACGGTAACGGAGTTTAGGAAGTAAATCTTGCTAGAATACTAGAAAGCCCGATTCAAAATAGTTGAATCGGGCTTTTAATTCGCATATTGATTACTATCTTCGAGAAACACTAAAATCGAACCAATGGAAAGCTTTTTTACAGGACTCGGAATCGCAGGTATATTATTGCTTATTGCAGCCCTATTATTACCGCTATTTGCCCTATTTGATTTATACCAAAAGAGACATAAAACTACCGGTAGTAGCGTTCTTTGGGTACTCATCATATTAATGATACCTTACATCGGTAGCATTCTTTACTTTTTCTTTGGCAGGAGGTAGGAACCAAGTACCATGTTTGGGTGTTTATTTATGGTTAAATAGTAAAGCATAACCAATTTAGAACAAGTAGTATGAACAATTACACTGAAATACTAACCTATATAGCTGCCATTGCTTTTCCTTTATTAGCGCTTATGGATGTTTACAGAAGGCGAAAAGACTTTGATTTGAATCTATTGATTTGGACGCTCGCTATACTTTTTGTTCCGCTATTTGGAACGATATTATATTATTTATTAGGAAGGCAGAGGAAGAGAAAAAGGTTCGCTATTTAAAATGAACATAGATTAAAAAAAGTCCCCGAAGTGAAAGCTTCGGTTTTTTTGTTTGAATTTTTTAATTCCTATACCGGGAAACAGACAAAAAGGCGTTGTTACTCACTTTTAGCATTAAGTTTAAACTTCTCCTTTCATTCATTATCTTAAAGAATTCCCTGTCGTTATAATTTTCTTTTTCATTCAAATAGTTCATTCTTTCCTCGTTTTTCTGAGTTAAGACTTCTTTATCTAAAAATTGACTTACCCTTTCATAGTATTGGTGTTGTTCTACTAGATAGAAGGCTTCATTACTTTTGATAAATAATTCTACGTGATGTATTTCTTCAAATTCTTGATTAATCAATTGTAAAGACTTTCTAATTTCTTTTAATTTAATTGTGTCTTTTATATTAATCGAATTTGTAAGCTTTTGAAGTAAAAGAGGATACTTGGAATGTTCTACTTTTGTCTTCAACTGCATTAACTGACTAAATTTTCGCTCAGCATCTAGATAGTTTAATCCAACTATTGATACAGTTAAGAGGCATATGGCTAAAAGGGCTATTGAGACCTGTTTCCTCGAAATAGTAACTTTATTGCTCATACCTCATTAGATTTAGACTTGTCGTCACCTTCAATTTTTTCGATGCTAATTGAAATTAAGCTGAAATTAATCATCAAGCTCATGAGAAAAGTTGCACCTATTGTAATTCCAATCGAACTCAAAAATAACCTTGCAATTCTTTCAAGATTGTCAGAAAGTAAATCCCACGCAAATATTTCATCAGCAATTGCTAAAATGGCAAAAATTACTAGCAGAACGATTAGAACAAAACACAATAGAATATAGATTGATTCTATTTTTCTTCGATTAAAGTTAATTTCCATTATGGTTTTTGGGTAAAACGAAAGGAAAAGAGCTTAATTGTGTGCAAAGTAAACTTCTAGTAAAAACAGAAAAGCCACCTACTTAATAATAAGCAAGTGGCTTCTAAGGCGAGTATTATCGCTCTTTAAGTCGCAAAAGACTAATAATAAATCAATCTTCGAACTTTAGCAAAATACTTTGCCAAGCGAATAACTTGCTTGGTGTATCCAAATTCGTTGTCGTACCATACATATAGTACTACGTTCTTATTGTCAGGAGAAACCAAGGTTGCCGGACTATCATATACTGAGCAGCAAGAATTTCCAATAATATCTGAAGAAACTGTTTCAGCATCTGTACCAAAATAAATTTGGTTGACCAATTCACCTTCTAAAGCTGCTTTTCGTAAAATGCTGTTTACTTCTTCAATTGAAGTTTCTTTACCTACAGATAAATTCATAATCGCCAAAGAACCGTTTGGTGTTGGAACTCTTACAGCGTTTGCTGTTAACTTATTCGCCAAGTCTGGAATTACCTTCGTTACAGCTTTACCTGCACCGGTTTCTGTAATTACCATGTTAATGGCAGCAGAACGACCTCTTCTTGTTTTCTTGTGCATGTTGTCCAACAAATTTTGATCGTTGGTATACGCATGCACCGTTTCAATGTGTCCTTTTTCAACGCCTAACTCGTCGTTAATTACCTTCAGAACAGGTACGATGGCATTTGTTGTACAAGAGGCCGCTGAAAGTATTTCGTCAGATCCCAAATCAACATCAGTTTTGTGGTTAACACCGTATACAATGTTTGGAATTCCTGAACCAGGAGCAGTTAAAATAACTTTTGAAACTCCTTTTGATTGTAAATGACGGCTAAGTGCTTCTTTGTTGGTAAAAACACCTGTATTGTCAATAACTAAGGCATCATTAATTCCATAAGCAGTATAGTCAATTTGGTCAGGTTGCTGTCCATCAATTAACTGAACTGTTTGTCCATTAATGGTCATCGTTCTGTTGTCTGTGTCAACTTCAACTGTTCCATTAAATGCCCCATGAACAGAATCGTTTCTTAGCAATGAAGCTCTTTTTTCCATTGCTATAGCGTCGTCTCCTCTGGTTACAATCGCTCTTAAACGAAGTTGCTGCCCTTTACCGGCTTGCTTTACCAATTCACGAGCTGCGATTCTACCAATTCTTCCAAATCCGTACAGAATAACATCTTTTGGTGCCAAGTGCATTTTTTCTTGCCCAATCATGTCGGCAAGTTTATCTTTCACAAAATCAGCTTTCGAACTATAGTTAGCTTTTTCTGCATCCCATTCTGCGGCTAATTTTCCAATGTCAATTTTTGATGGAGCAAGGTCAATGTTTAAAAGCTCTTTTGCCAAATCTGCGGTATCAAATACGTTAACAGCTTTGTTCGTAGCGTTTTGAACATTTTTGTGCAATTTTAAAATTTCAGATACACTGCGATCCGCTAAGTGATTTCTAAAAAGTACTAGTTCAATTGATTTTCCATAAAGCAACTGGCCCAAAGTGTTGTTAAGGTCAACAGCCTTTTTTTCTTGGTCTACCCAATTGTTTAACTCTGATTCGAATTCTACAGCATTTTTCATTTCTGTGATGTGTCTTTTAGGTTAAGAGAGTGTTTATTTTAGGTTTGCAAAATTCGCTAAAATAAAACGTATAAAAAAGCAAAAAATAGAACAAAAAAAACTCCCCAAACACAGGCCAATTCTGCGTAAGGGGAGTTTTACTAAAGGTAAAAAATACTATAAGCCAACTCCGTAATATGCTTTTCTTCCATTGGGATAAACACCTTGTAAAAGAACTCCTTCATCTTTCTTCTGAGAAAGGATTTCGAGCAATTCCTCAACATTTTTAACTTCATCTTTATCCACTTTAGTGATGATAAATCCTTCTCCAATATTGGCACTTTTGAGTTTGCCAGGAAACAACGATTCTACTTGAGCACCGCCCTCTAGTTTCAACTCCTTTTTTACTTCCTTATCCACTTCACTAAATTTTGCGCCCAAGGTTTTTAGCAACTTATTGTCCGAATCTTTAATAATGGCTGTACTGCCTTCCATGTTTTTCAATAAAACTTGTTTTTTAAGTATTTCTCCATCTCTCTCCAATTCTACAGTTATCTTGTCACCGGGTCGATATTCACCAACTTTGGCTTGTAATTCGGTGGAAGAATTTATTTCAATTCCCTCTACTTTTTTAATAATATCTCCTTCTTTAATTCCTGCATCTTTTGCAGAACCTTTTTCCATTAATTTTTCTACATATACGCCGTTCAAGTCTTCAACTCCAATTTCTTCAGCTAATGTTTCGTTAATGTTTTTAATTTGCACTCCAATGTAGGCTCTTTGCACCATTCCGAAATCTTTCAAATCGCCAACTACTTTTCTTACAATGTTGGCAGGAATAGCAAACGAGTAACCCGCAAATGAACCGGTATTTGACTTTATTGCAGCGTTTATTCCAATTAATTCTCCTCTGGTATTGACCAATGCTCCGCCGCTATTTCCCGGATTTACCGCTGCATCGGTTTGAATGAATGATTCAATAGAAGAGCTGCCTGTAAATGGATCTCCACTTAAAATATCAATGTCGCGACCTTTTGCAGAAACAATTCCCGCAGTAACAGTAGAGGTAAGGTTAAATGGGTTTCCAACCGCCAGAACCCATTCGCCAACCTTTATTTTGTCAGAGTTTCCAATGGTGATGTTGTGCAAGCCCGTTTCTTCAATTTTGAGCAAAGCTAAGTCTGTTGTTGGATCTGTTCCGATTAACTCAGCATCGTATGTTTTTTTGTTGTTTAAGGTAATTTTGATTTGATCTGCCTTTTCTATCACATGGTTGTTGGTAACAATGTAGCCATCTTCTGAAATAATTACACCAGAACCTGCACCTTTAACCGGTTGCCTAAATTTTTGATTGAAACTACCGTCGCCATAAAAGAATTGTCTCAGCGGGTCAAATCCTTGTTGGTTGTATTCAACAATTCCTTCTGTTTTAACGTGAACAACTCCATTAATTGTTAATTCAGCTGCAGTAGTATAATCTACATTGGCATCGGGTTCTGTAGCAAGCAGATTTACCAAGGTTGGTTTTTCTGGCTTTTCTTCAATTGGTTGTGGTAAATATTGCGGTTCGGTGTATTTGTAAATTCCTACCGATACGGCACCGCCTAATAAAGCCATGAGAAAGCCTCCAAATAAATTTTTCATAAGATTAAATTTTTAGCGTTTAACTTCGCAACTGCGACCTTCAAATAAAACGCCACTTTTTTCAGAATGATCTTTTTGTCATGTTAAAAGTTGTTAAGCTCGCAGATACTGTAAATAAAGGAAAGTATGGCAATAAAGTTTTACAAATATCAAGGCACAGGAAATGATTTTATCATGATAGATGGGAGAGACGGAACTGTCAATTTTTCAGCTGACGAAATTTCATCGTTGTGCAACAGACGTTTTGGAATTGGAGCTGATGGCTTGATTATTATAAAACAAAAAGAGGGAGTAGATTTTTTAATGGATTACTATAATGCTGATGGCTCTCAAAGTTTTTGTGGTAACGGCAGCCGCTGTGCTCAGGCTTTCGCTCAAAAATTAGGAATGATACAAAATAAATCAACGTTTGAAGCCATTGATGGAATTCATCTCGGAAGAATAGAGGGAAGTGCGTTTGCCACTAAAATGGGTAACGTTTCTGAAATAACTAAAGTCGATTCTGATTATTTCATTCACACAGGTTCGCCACACTACGTTAAATATGTAAAAAATGTGGATGAAGTGGATGTTTACCAAGAAGGGAAAGTTATCCGTAATTCAGAGCCATATGAGCAAGAAGGGACTAACGTAAACTTTGTAAGTGTGCACCAAGACCACTTAAAAGTGAGAACCTACGAACGAGGAGTAGAAGATGAAACTCTTTCGTGTGGAACTGGTGTTACCGCTGTTGCAATAAGCTTTTTGCTGCAAATGAACTCTGAAGAATCATCCGTTAATATTGCCACAAGAGGAGGGAACCTAAGAATTGAATTGAAGCGAACAGCATCAACTACTTTTGAAAACATTTGGCTAATAGGTCCTGCGAAAGAAGTGTTCTCCGGAGAAATTTAAACCTTGTGTTTTCAAAAGTAGCTAACTAATCAATAGAGCTTATTCTATTATCGTCTTAAAATTAGTTTTCTTGTAACCTTACTTTCTGAGGTTTCGAAGGTTAAAAAGTATATTCCTCCTTTTAATAGAGTGTCAATTTCGGTGGTATGCTGACTTCTGCCAGCTGCCGCATCGTTCAGAATAAACTGAGAAACCAACGCACCTTTTGCATCTGTAATAGAAATAGTTACATCGTCTTTTTTTCTCAAGGTAAATTCAAGATTCAATTCACCCTCATTCGGGTTAGGATAGGTAATTAAATTCAAGCTGCTAGTGCTCGATGTATTCAACTCGTCAATTGAAGACGTAATAGGTCTTTTTAAATACACCTTAAAAATTTGACTGCTTGCTGAGCTCTGCGTACCGTTGTTAATGAAGAAAATATTTGCAGCTGTGCTGCTAATTCCTCCATAGATATATCCGATTAAAACACTATCAGTTTGTAGGCTGTCGAGTTTAAATACTTCGTTGTTAAAGTGAGGGAAATTTTCATTTGGAATAAATTCGGCACCTGAACCTAACAATGCAGGCATTTCAATTGGTAATTTGTATTCTGCCATGGCACCTGAAGAGTCTCGAGTAACTCGAGCAATGGTATTCACAAAAGGCACATTGTTATCTTGCACCAAGGTTCCTGCGTTGTCATAATATTGTGCAATTCCTCCAAAAAATACGGTGTGCATTTCTTTGGTGCTTTCTGAATAGATCGGAATTGTGGGACAATGATAGTGATTGTAATATTGCTGAAATGCATTGTTAACAGAATAGTTTGCCGAGTCTACAGTAACCGAATTTAAAAATGGTAAGTCTGCCGCTTGTTGAAAAACTCCCGAAAACATGGTTATTGCTTCTTCCCCGTTGGGCAGAATTTGCGCTTCTGCATTGTAATCTCTTCGGTGAAGGTTAGTGCTATCTGTATGAGAGGGCAAATGAGTAACAGTTATTGTAGTGCCATTGTCTGACAAGCTGAATTTTCTAACAGAGTTGGTGTATTCTTGAATAAATCCGGGACCGTTATTCGGTCCCATAGGATTGTATCTCCCAATAAATTTTTGACCTCCTAACAAGTAAAAGTTTCCGTTTATTTTTTTTAAGCTGCCACCTGTTACCTGAAATTTTGGATCGGTTATTTGTCTAAAATGAGCAGACGAAACAGTTCCGTTTATAACTCCTTGAATCACATCTGAAACCTTAATTGCGGTAAGGTTTGGGTAAGTTGTATGGTCAACTGCTGTCGCACTATATCCATAACCTCCAATGCAATACAAATAATCTCCTTCTTGGAAAAATTCCATGTTAGTAGAACTTAGTTGTTCTTTTATGGAAGTTGGTAAAGCACTTAGAGGTGCTGTCCATTTTTGCTGAGTTAAGGGGTCTACAACAATTAACTGATTATTATGACCAGCAATATCAAATGAAGCAAACGGCTGCCTTTGGTGAAGTCCGTCTAATCTACCGCCAATAATGAGCCACTTGCCGCTATCTTGTGCAAAAGCATAGGACTGTATTCCACTTAATCCGGTTATGTTTAGCGGTTCAATGCTTATGGAGAATGGGGGTGTTTGCGCATTTAAAGTGCTGTAAAATAATAGTGTAGCAAATAGTACGATTAATTTAAGTGTTGTGCTCATGGTATTCGATTAATATTTTTTACAAGAGTAGATAAAAATAAAATATGCAAATGTGCCTTTTGTTACATTAGGAAATAAAGGTAATTACTGCCTTATTATTTGCGTTGGCATGAGTCTTTTCTTGTGTTGACTTTTCTAGCTAGAAATCTGTTAATATTTCCATGAAAAGCTATTTCTTAAGCTAAAGTATAGTTTTATCTTTGCCGCCATGCAAGAGAAGATTATCATCATAGATTTTGGCTCTCAATACACCCAGTTAATAGGGCGAAGAGTGCGCGAATTAAATGTTTATTCGGAAATTCATCCGTATAATAAGTTACCGGAATTTGACAAGTCAGTTAAAGGAGTAATTCTTTCAGGAAGTCCGTTTTCAGTATTAGACCAAAATGCTCCTCAGTTTGATTTTGAATTGGTGAAAGGCAAAAAACCTTTGTTGGGGGTTTGTTATGGCGCACAGTATATGTCTCACAGTTTTGGAGGCAATGTTGCACCTTCCAACACCAGAGAGTATGGAAGGGCAAACCTAAATTTTGTTGATGAGTCAAATCGATTAATGAATGGCGTTCCAATCAATTCTCAAGTATGGATGTCTCATGGTGATACAATCAACTCTGTACCTGAAAATTTTGAATTGATAGCAAGTACGCCGGATGTAAAAGTTGCGGCATTTCATCTGAAAGGGGAAGATACCTTTGGAATTCAATTTCATCCTGAAGTATACCATAGCACAGATGGTCTTCAATTGTTGAAAAACTTTATTGTTGGCGTTTGTAAATGTGACCAATCTTGGACACCTGATGCATTTGCCGAAACAACAATTGAAGCGCTGAAGAAACAGATTGGCAATGACAAAGTGGTGTTGGGTTTAAGTGGAGGAGTAGATTCTACTGTTTCGGCCATGTTGTTACACAATGCTATTGGTAAAAATTTATACTGCATTTTTGTAGACAATGGATTGCTGAGAAAGAATGAGTTTGAATCGGTATTAGATCAGTACAAGCACCTTGGATTAAACATTAAGGGAGTTGATGCCAAAAATCGATTTCTTGAAGCATTAGCAGGTGAGTCAGATCCCGAAAAAAAGAGAAAGGCAATTGGACGTGTTTTTATTGAAGTTTTTGACGACGAAGCACATGCAGTTACAGATGTGAAATGGTTGGGTCAAGGAACAATTTATCCCGATGTGATTGAATCTGTTTCAGCAACTGGCGGTCCTTCCGCTACCATTAAATCGCATCACAATGTAGGTGGTTTGCCTGACTTTATGAAGTTGAAAGTGGTAGAGCCTTTGAGACTTTTATTTAAAGATGAAGTACGAAGAGTAGGAGCTTCTTTAGGCTTAAGTCAAGACTTGTTAGGGAGACATCCTTTTCCTGGGCCAGGATTGGCAATTCGAATTTTAGGAGACATTACCGCAGAGAAGGTACGGATTTTGCAAGAGGTAGATTCGATATTTATAAATGGTTTGAAAACAGACGGTTTGTACGACGAAGTTTGGCAGGCAGGAGCAATTTTATTGCCTGTGCAATCAGTTGGTGTAATGGGTGATGAAAGAACCTATGAGCAAGCTGTGGCGTTAAGAGCTGTGAGTTCAACAGACGGAATGACAGCAGACTGGAGTCACTTGCCATATGAGTTTTTAGCGAAAATTTCGAATCAAATTATTAATAAGGTAAAAGGTGTTAATCGTGTTGTTTACGACATTAGCAGTAAGCCGCCTGCAACCATTGAATGGGAATAATATGAGGTATTTATTAATTTTTCTTTTTGTAAGTTGTTCCTTTTTAAGTTTTGCCCAAGAAGCTGAAAAAGAAGAATTAATCATTCATAAAATAGAAGGGAAGGAGTACTACATTCACGTAGTTGATACAGGAAATACCCTTTTTGCAATTAGTCGCAAATATGCTATTCCTAGAGAAGAAATTCTAAAAGCAAATCCTAGATTAACCGAAGTTTTAACCTTAGGAGATCGGTTGATGATTCCTTTAGATAAAATAACGCGTAGAGACTTAAACGAAGCTCCCGACATTGATGGGAATTTTCTAATTCATGAGGTTCAAAGACAGAATACATTGTATTCGATTGCAAAAGAGTATAATGTTGAAATTAATGACATTATTGTTGCGAATCCCGAAATTGAAGATGGGTTAAAACGAGGAATGAAAATAAAAATTCCTGTAGCTAAGATTAAAAACGCAACGGGAGATCAAGAATATGTTGTTCCAGCAGCGGCAAGCCCTTATGTAACGCACAAGGTAGCACCCAAAGAAACGCTCTATTCATTAAGTAAACTGTATAACGTTACCATTGATTCTATTAATATGGTAAATAATGGTTTAGTTGGTGGTTTGCAAGAAGGGGATTTAGTTAATATTCCAATTTTAAAGAATTACAAAAGAGTTTCAATTCAGGCCATTGAAGATGTTGAGTTCGATAGCGCTGCAGTGAAAAAAGCATACAAAGTTTCTGTGTTGTTGCCTTTTTATTTAGACCTAATGGATGAGTCGAACGAGTTGGAGTACAAAAAGGCACAAGAACTCAACAAGGAATTGTACAACAAGGCTCAATATGCCATCGATTTTTACCAAGGCTTTAAACTTGCTGCTCAAGAAATGGCAAACCGCGGATTGAACGTAGAACTCCAGGTTTTTGATACTGGAAAAGACAGCACAACGGTAAGTGAAATTATCAATTCTAACAAGCTTATTGATTCAGATTTACTGGTAGGCCCTTTATTTTTAAGTAACTTTTTGCAAGTGGCAGATTTTGCAAAACGCAATAAGATTAACATTGTTTCTCCTGTTAAATTGAGCAATAAGGTGTTGCTAGGTAACAGTTACGTGAGTAAGGTGGCTACAAGTGAGCCAATTCAAACTAGATTTTTAGGTGAATACATTTACGACTCTTTACGTTTTAGCAACCTTATTGTTGTTTATCCCGATAAATTTCAAGAGCGAAAGCGCATGGAGTTAATCAAGAAACAAATTCAGAAAACTGCTGCGGCGCATCAAGATACGACAAGAATGTCGCCTTTAAGAGAGGTGTATTGGAACCCTAAAGAGCTGTGGGGTATTAAGTCGAAGTTAAAGGAAGATGAGCTTAATGTAATAGTTGCACCAAGTGACGATCAATCTTTTGTAACGAGATTACTTTCTTCTTTGAATTCAATGAATGGATACAAATTCAAAGTAATTGGTTTAGAGAACTGGTTAAATTTTGAAAATATAGAAATTGATTACCTGCATAATTTAAATGTTCATTTGATGGCATCTGAGTTTATCGAGAAAGACAGTGAGGAGAATGTTCAATTTATTGCTGCTTTTAATGAAAATTACGGAAGCGTGCCATCACAATTTGCATATTTAGGTTACGATGTGGCTTCCTATTATCTTTCATTATTACAAACAAGTGGAACAAACTTCGAACTAATGTTACCTGCTGAAACAATGCAAGGCTTAAGTAGAAAGTTCCATTTTGTGAAGACAGGAATTGAAAGTGGGTTCGAAAATCACTCTTCTTACATTGTACGTTACCGAGACTATCAGGTAATAAAAGTACATTAATTAACTCTTTGCATTGAGGTGTTTTTATTACAACTCAAACGCTTTTTAATTTTTTCGATTTAATTCATTACATTAGCTCCAACTAATTAAAAAAAAACAAGTTATGTCGATATTTAAATCATTAGTGGTGTCCTTTTCTTTCCTCTTAGTTTTTAGTTCCTGTCAAGAGTCGAAAGAGAATTTATCAAATCAGATTAGCAGTAAACCGATTTCTGAGGTTGATTTATTCTACGAACTAGACCAAAATGAAATGATACAGGTAAATGAGCGAGAAGTACAACAATACATCTTAAATATCTTAGCCATAGAAAAAGCAGAATTTAAAGAGTCAAAGGTGGTGACTACAAATAATTATTCTGTAATTGAATCGGTTATAACTGTAAACGGGAAGACGCAAAACGTTGGTATTTTGCTTGAGAATTATAAAGAACAGGGAGTTGAGCCAGCGTATTTACTTGGCAAAATATGTTATTGTAAAGGGCCTAATTGCCAACTTACAATTGTTGACGGTGGCTGTGCTTGCAATTCCTCGGAAGACGATATATGCACAAAAACTGTAGCAGCTCAAGTTGGAGGAACTTATAAGGAAATATTTGAATAATTAAGAGTTGTATTTTGATATTGAAGCCACGCTTAATGCGTTGTTTTTTTTTGCTATTTGTTAAGTCTATTAACTGTTTTGACATTTTCAAGGTTTCATACGTTTAGCTTTTAGTTGACATAAAATAGGCAGTTCATTTTCCATTCATCCAACAGCATAAAAAGTAAAAATCAGTTAAAGTGTTGATTTTTATTTAGAAGCAAAAGATTAACGCCCCACTTATACTACTATGTAATGCCAACTACCATATGATTTTTATATTTGCCTAAACAATTTAAAAATCAACATTATGAAAACTATTTTTTTAAACATAGCCTTATTGATAGGTTCATTCAGCATTTCTTCAACAGCATTTGCAACAGGTGCTATTGAGCCAACCACAACAGTTATTAGCAATACAATTCAGTATAAGAAATTAGCTCCTTTAAAAACGCACCAACTAGAGTTTGATGTTTACAATTTTTGCAATTATTTAGAAAATGGAAATTCGAAGCAGCCGGAAGGTGTGTACAAAAGTCCTGATGGGCGATATGTTATTGCACTGATTAAAAATGATGAAAAAGGACACGACTATATTGGAGTAGTTTGCGCAGCAGATAATCCTTATTGGAGAAGGGGAGAAGTGAAATTTAACTTTGTTATAACGGCTGAAAACAACTTAGAAGGTTACTATTACAATAGTAAAGGTGAATATGTGCCGGTGAGTTTTACCATTAGTGGAGATACCTTGGTGACGAACTCTCTGGTGAAGGTAGATGTACAAAAAATTAAAGCCACGACAATGGCGTGGCTTTAATTAAACAGTATTTGGCTAACAATTATCTCAGGTCAATTACGTCGTAGGACGGGTTGTTTGTAGTTGAGAATACGAAGGTGCTTGCAGGCACAGTTTCGTTAGTTTTAAACGTTTTGATCACGTAAACGAAATCAGTACCATCTTTTCCTTTTATGTCAATTTGATCAACCACCATTTTAGCTTTATTTACATACAGTTTTATGGTGTGAAAGCTTTGTTCATCTGCTTTTTCAGGGAAGAGGTTGATTACGTCCACTTCAACTCCATTTAGTGTCATACTTTTGTCATACTTGTATTTAAATCCTTTTTCCCAAAGCGTTAAAATTTTGGTAGGGCTTATATAATCTTCTGTTTCATCAGCTTCAGGCACTTCATTAATCTGAACTTCTTCAGCCTCATCCAATACTGTCCAAACGGTTTTGCCATCAGAAATTATTTTTTGGCCTGCAATTTCTAAATGGTATTTATCTCCTTGGGTTACTAAAGAACCTTTTTGAGTCTCTTCAATATCTTCTGCAACATTTTTCATGGTGTATTCAAAGCTCGCACTCATGCTAGTGTAAGTCTTTGTTTTAGCACTTAGTTGATCTAAAATCCCTTTCGCTTTAGCATCTTGTGCATTCATTTGAAAGGTCGTGAAAACCAAACTTAATACTGTTCCTATCGTTATTAAAATTTTCATGTTTTTATATTTTCTACTCGTTATTCAATAATTGTTCCAAACTCATTTCATCGGTAATCAATACTTGTCTAGCCTTGCTTCCTTCGAACGGACCAATGATTCCCGCTGCCTCTAACTGATCTACAATCCTACCTGCACGGTTGTATCCTAATTTTAACTTACGTTGAAGTAAAGATGCTGAACCTTGTTGGTGTTGCACAATAATTCTGGCGGCGTCTTCAAACAAGGCATCTCGATCTGATTTATCAATTTCTCCAATCGATTGTGCATTTTCATCAACATATTCTGGCAGCATAAATGCATCGGGATAGGCTCTTTGGTTTCCAATGAACTCTGTGAGTGCTTCAACCTCTGGGGTGTCAACAAATGCACACTGCAAACGTACCAAATCGCTTCCTGTTGAAAGTAGCATATCTCCTCTACCAATTAATTGTTCGGCGCCTCCAGAATCGAGAATCGTTCTAGAATCAATACCTGTGGTAACTCTAAATGCAATACGAGCAGGGAAGTTTGCTTTTATGGAACCTGTAATAATGTTGGTCGAAGGTCTTTGTGTTGCAATAATTAAGTGAATTCCAATTGCTCTTGCCAATTGAGCCAAACGTGCAATAGGCGTTTCAACTTCTTTTCCGGCAGTCATAATTAAATCTGCAAACTCATCAATAACCAAAACAATGTATGGTAAGTATTTGTGCCCATTTTCAGGATTTAATTTTCTTGCAATAAACTTGGCGTTATACTCTTTAATGTTTCTTACAAAGGCATTTTTCAGCAATTCATACCGATCATCCATTTCAATGCACAACGAGTTTAAGGTATGTATTACTTTTTGATTATCTGTTATGATTGCATCTTCAGAGTCAGGTAATTTGGCTAAAAAGTGACGCTCAATTTTATTAAACAGTGTAAGTTCAACCTTTTTAGGATCTACTAATATAAACTTAAGTTGAGCAGGATGTTTTTTGTAAAGTAAAGAGGTTAAAACTGCATTTAAACCAACTGACTTACCTTGCCCGGTGGCACCTGCCATTAAAAGGTGAGGCATCTTAGCCAAGTCGAAAGCAAACACTTCGTTCGAAATGGTTTTACCCATTACAACAGGAAGATCATATTTTGCATTTTGAAATTTTTCAGAAGCAATAACAGTTCTCATCGAAACCACATCGGGGTTTTGATTTGGCACTTCAATCCCAATGGTTCCCTTTCCGGGAATAGGAGCAATAATTCGAATTCCTAAAGCAGCTAAACTTAAGGCAATGTCATCCTCTAAATTCTTAATTTTTGAAATTCGAACACCAGGAGCAGGAACAATCTCATACAAAGTGACCGTTGGCCCAATGGTAGCTTTAATCGATTGAATTTTGATGTTGTAATTTTCTAAGGTATTTACAATTCTATTTTTATTGGCTTCAAGCTCTTTCTTATCAACCTTTATTTTTCCATCTCCATGATCTTGAAGTAAATCGATACCAGGCATTTTGTATTGCGACAAATCAAGGGTAGGGTCGTACTCACCAAATTCCTCTAACTTTTTATTGACTTCTTTATCACTTAATATTTCGTCCTTTTCAGCCGGCTCTTCAATTTCTAGCGAAACATCCTCAGGAATTTCATTTAACTCTTCAGTTACTTCCGTGGTTAATTCAACAGCATCTGTCTTTGGTTCTTCAACTTCTAGTGGAAATTTATCTTCAATTACTTCTTCTTTTTCTTGCTCAACCTCATTCACTTCAAACGTGTGTTCTTCAGTTACAGGAATTTCGTTTGTCGTTTTAATAAAAGGTTCAGGAATTTCTTGATTTTCCAAATCTTCATCCTCTTCATCTGCTGCTGCCTGATCATGCAACTCATCAACAGTAAGTTCTGAGTTAATCTCCTCAAATTTTTCTTCCTCTTCTTTTTTAATCTGATCAAGATCTGTTTTAAATGACTTGAAAAATGATTTCACGTCGAAAACGCTGATAATAAAAATGCTAAGTAAAAAGAAAATGATTATTCCGCTGCCAATTGCACCCAATGTAGCATTTAAAAACTGATTTAATTCAAAACCTACAGCTCCTCCTAAATAAAATAAATCTCCGTCAAACGCAAAACCAAAAAAGAGCGAAAGCCATAATAAACCAAACAAAGAATATTTTAAGGTTTTAAAAATAGGCAATAGGCTTACCTTGAATAAAATTCTGAATCCAATAAGAAAGGCAAGTACCACAAAAAGAAAAGAAGCTATTCCAAACCATTTGTAAATAAACAAGTGAGAAATTGCTGCGCCAAACTTTCCCAACCAATTTTCAGCTACAATGGAAGAGTTCTGATAGTAATCCCAAATTGGAAGTTCAACTTTACTTTGGTCTGCTTTCCAAGTAAATAAAAAGGAAGTAAACGAAAGCAGCAGCACAGCTGAAGATAAGATTAAGCCAACTCCAATTATTTGTTTGGTTTTTTCACTCTTCACAAAATCCGTGTACTTCGAAAGTGATATCTTTTTTCCGGTTAAAAGATTCTTCTTATCAGTTGTTTTTGTAGCTCTCTTTTTAGAAGGTTTCTCTTCGGTAGTATCTGATTTAAAACGATTTTGAGCCATTCAATTGAAACTTTGTGTAAAACAAAAATAAAGCCGTTCCTACAAATGTAAAAACGGCTTCTAATAAGTTATGAACAGTGGGTTGTTTTACATTCCACCAGCTCCCATTTTCTGCAATTCTTCAAGCGTTTTAAGCTCGTAATCTGAAGGCACGTCCATTTTAATTTTTTTAACCTTTCCTTCATTAATTTCAGTTACTGTTTGTGTCATCGTAAACATCTCCTGAATTATAACAATTTGCAATGGAAAACCATCAATCCCATCTACTGAGTTTGGTATTTTTATTTTTAATTCTTCGGTGTAATAAATTTCTACCTCATTTCCATCTTTGTCAGTTGCGATTGCTTTTTTACAGGTATAACCTAATATTTCTTTCGTCTCTTCCGTAAATTCAATCTCAGGCTTCTCTTCTCCTTGTAATTCTTTCTTTTCTTCGGCAGTCATTTTAGTTGCAATCTTCATTCCCATCATGTTCATTAGCTGCAATGTTTCGTCAGTGGTAGTATTCTGAATAATAACTATTTCTCCACCCATGGCGTTCGGAGTTGTAGATTTGGTTAATTCACCTTTTACTTCTATTACAGTAGATTTTGGCAACATACCGGCCTGAGGTTTAATCTGTGGCGATAGATTTTCATAAACCATCTCGTAAGAAATAGTTCCTTCAAAGTCTTGAGCAACCAAAGTTATGGTGCTTATTAATAAAGCGATAGCGATTGTTAAGTTTTTCATAGTTCAAAAATTTTGATACAAAAATAATCAACAGCCTTACATTATGTTGGTAAAAAGCTTTTTAATTTCAGCTTTTAGCTTGGCAGGCTCAACCATTTCATAGCCTTCTTCAAGCTCAATGGCGCTCTTATCGACTTTTTCGTCAATTACTTTTGTAGCTGAGAAGTTCATCAATATGTTGTTTGATAGCAACTTATATTCCATTAAAACACCCTTAATTTGCCTGAAAGGAGTGTGCAGATTAGGTTTTTTTATTTTAATATCATTAGTATAGTATACTTTAAAATTCCAAACGCTATCCCCTTGCACAACAACGTTCGCTGAATTGCATAGGTAGCCTGCAATTTCTTTGGTTTCATCAGTTAAATTTACTTCCAGTACTGTTGAATTTTGGGTTAAAAGATGCAAAATCGGCGTCTGTTAATTCACTAGCATATTTTGTTTTCAGCATTTTTATGGAGTGCACAATTTTGTCATTTTCATGATTGAAAATGATAGAAGTCTTAAAGATCCCCATACCGGCAATAATATCGCTTCGGTAGTTGTTTTCTACAAACGTAGTTTCCATTGTTTTTGGAAGTAACTCCAGCATAAAGTTGTCAGGGTAAATTTCAGGGTATGAAATTTCATATTCAATCTTACCTTCGTCGATTCCGCTTTGAAAAGAAATATTCTCTCAAGCACTTGCAAAAAATAGCAGTATTGATAAAGCAATAGTATTTAATAAATTACTAAGCTCAAGCTTTGGCATTTTATTCAAATTCTCTTAATTGGTTAAGACCGGAAAAGTAAAAAGAAAAATCTTGTTACACAAGTATTTATTTGATATAACTTTCGACAAACATAGTAAAAGCGTAGATTAATTCATCAATATGTCGATTAAAGGATTCGTGAATTAGCTTATTTTTGCCGAAAATATTTTTTTTATGACTATACAATTGATCGAAAACAAGTCTGAATTGGGTGCAGGTACTAGGGGAGCTAGCCTTGGAATAGATGCGTTGAGAATTTCTTCTTTGAATAAAGGAAGTAATTATTTTCTAAAATATAAAGTAGTTAAGGTAAAAAATAACAATGAAATGCTATTCGATGCTGTAAAATTAAGTTCAGCAAAACGAATAAAAGGTATTGTAAAAGTTTTCAATAGAATTTGTAATCAAGTTGAGCAAACGCTCACCGATGGACATTTTCCGCTTGTACTTGCAGCAGATCACTCATCTGCAGGCGGAACAATTGCGGGTTTAAAAAAGAAATACCCGAACAAGAGTTTAGGTGCCATTTGGATAGATGCACACGCTGATTTACATTCGCCTTACACGTCTCCAACAGGAAATGTTCATGGTATGCCATTGGCAACAGCACTGGCATATGATAACAAGGAATGTCAAGTGAAAGAGCCATCTGAAGAAGCACTTAAGTATTGGGGTGAATTGAAAAATACTGCGGGAATTTCTCCAAAATTAATTGCTGACGATATAGTATTTTTTGGAGTTAGAGATACGGAGCATCCAGAAGATGAAATTATTAGAAGAGATGGAATAAAGAATTTTACAGTAGCTGAAACAAGAGAAAAAGGGGTTGAAAAAGCTTGCAAAGAAGCACTACAACGATTAAAGGATTGTGACATGATTTACATCTCCTTTGATGTTGATAGCATGGATTGCGATTTGGTTTCCTGCGGAACAGGAACTCCTGTACCAAATGGCTTTACGCCGGAAGAGGCTAACTCAATCATTCAAAATTTGATTCAATCTGAAAAACTTGTTTGTTTTGAAATGGTGGAAATAAACCCAACCTTAGATAACAAGCAGAACTTAATGGCAGACACCGCTTTTGATATTTTGGTGAAGACAACCAATACTTTAGAACAGAAACTTTCTTAATGGAAAACTTAAACAATCAATTAACGGCAGCAGTAAAAAGTGCTTTTACTGCTCTATTTGAAGTGACAGTTGACGATAGTCAAATTCAACTTCAGAAAACAAGAAAGGAATTTGACGGAGACATTACCTTGGTTGTATTTCCATTTTTACGACTCACAAAAAAGTCTCCTGAACAATCAGGGGAAGTTTTAGGTAGTTATTTAAAAGAAAACGTTGATTTGGTTGAAGATTTCAATGTAGTTAAAGGGTTTTTAAATCTTGTAATTCATTCTAGTTACTGGTCTGAATTTTTAAAAGTAGCTGCCGAAACCAAAAATTTTGGTTACGCTGTACCCGGTTCTAAAGCTAGAGTAATGGTTGAGTACTCTTCTCCAAATACAAACAAACCACTGCATTTAGGTCATTTGCGAAATAACTTTTTAGGTAATTCCGTCGCACGGATTCTAAAAGCAAATGGACATGATGTAGTGAAAGTCCAAATTATTAATGACCGAGGCATTCATATTTGCAAATCGATGGTGGCTTGGCAAAAGTTTGGAAATGGTGAAACGCCTGCTTCTACCGCCTTGAAGGGAGATAAGTTAGTTGGTAATTACTATGTTCGGTTCGATCAAGAATACAAAAAGGAGATTGCAGGTTTATTAGATTTAGGCAAGACAGAGGATCAGGCAAAAAAAGCAGCACCTATAATGATAGAGGCACAAGAAATGCTGCGTCAGTGGGAAGCCGGAGATCCTGAAGTTGTTGAATTGTGGAAAACAATGAACTCTTGGGTATACGATGGTTTTGAAAGCACTTATACCACTATGGGTGTTGATTTTGATAAGCTGTATTATGAGTCTGACACATACTTAATCGGGAAAGAAAAAGTGTTAGCTCATACCACTACAGAATCATTTTATACAAAAGATGACGGCTCGATTTGGATCGATTTAGAAGAAGATAAATTAGACAATAAGCTTTTACTGCGTTCAGATGGAACTTCAGTTTACATGACTCAAGATATTGGTACAGCAATTATTAGAGAAGAAGAATTTCACTGTAAAAACTACTATTATGTGGTAGGAAACGAGCAAGATTATCACTTTAATGTACTCGCGCTTATTCTTCAAAAAATGGGTTTTGACTGGGCTAAAGGAATTGAGCATTTATCTTACGGTATGGTGGATTTACCTTCTGGTAAAATGAAATCAAGAGAAGGGACAGTGGTTGATGCCGATGATTTAATGCTGGAAATGAAAACGACGGCACAGGAAATATCGGAAGAACTAGGCAAGTTAGAAGGAATGGAAGAGTCTAAAAAGCAAGACTTATTTTGGAAAATTGGTTTAGGGGCTTTGAAATATTTTATATTGAAAGTGGATCCTAAAAAGAGAATGTTATTCGACCCAAAGGAGTCTGTTGATTTTAACGGAAACACAGGGCCATTCATTCAATATACTCATGCTAGAATTAAATCCATTCTTAGAAAATCGAATTTTACCGAAGGAGTATTAGATTTTCAAAATGCCCCACTAGACGCTGAGGATATTAGTGTAATAAAGCAATTGTATGACTTTCCTGAAATCTTAAATGAGTCTGCGGAACAAAAAAGCCCTGCTCTATTGGCAAATTATATCTATGAGTTGGTAAAGGTTTTTAATCATTTCTACCAGAATACTACACCAATTTTGAAAGAAGAAAGTGAGGAAATCAAAAATCTGAGGTTGATGATTTGTGCCAAAACTGCAGAGGTTATTTCCAATGGAATGTCACTGCTTGGAATTCAGGTTCCTGAGAAAATGTAGACTCAAGTTTCTATTTTTTCTATTGGCTTGGGCTTAGTATGTTTTATTAGTTTTTTAGGCTATCTATATTCCTTAATTTTGCTTTTCTAAAAATCGCGAAGAAACATGTTTGAGAATTTATCCGACAAGCTCGATAGAGCGTTTAAAGTTTTAAAAGGTCAAGGTCAAATTACAGAGGTTAACGTTGCCGAAACCACAAAAGAAATTAGACGTGCTTTATTGGATGCCGATGTTAACTATAAAACGGCCAAAACTTTTTCTGATTCTGTAAAGGAAAAGGCAATCGGTCAAGATGTTTTGACATCTGTTTCACCGGGTCAGCTTTTTACAAAAATTACGCACGACGAGCTTTCCAAATTAATGGGAGGGGAGCAAGTTGAGATCAATTTATCTGGAAATCCTTCTGTTATTTTAATTGCCGGTCTTCAGGGATCGGGAAAAACGACCTTTTCAGGGAAGTTGGCTCACCTGTTGGTGACAAAAAGAAAAAAGAATCCTTTGTTGGCTGCTTGTGATGTTTACCGACCTGCAGCCATAGACCAATTGCATGTGTTGGGAGAGCAAATTGGTGTAGAAGTTTATTCCGATAAGGAAAACAAAGACCCTGTATCGATTGCTCAAGCAGCTATTGCACATGCTAAAGCGAAAGGGTATGACACGGTTATAATTGATACTGCAGGTAGATTGGCGGTTGATGAGCAAATGATGGCTGAAATAGCGGCAGTTAAAAAGGCTATTACGCCTTCTGAAACTTTGTTTGTTGTGGATTCTATGACAGGTCAAGATGCTGTGAATACAGCAAAGGCTTTTAATGAGAAGATAAACTTTGATGGAGTTGTATTGACCAAATTAGATGGAGATACTAGAGGTGGAGCAGCGCTTTCAATTCGATCTGTTGTAGATAAACCCATTAAGTTTGTAGGTACAGGAGAGAAGATGGAAGCCTTGGACTTGTTCTATCCTACTAGAATGGCCGATCGTATTTTGGGAATGGGCGATGTTGTATCTTTAGTAGAAAGAGCTCAAGAACAGTACGACGAAGAAAAAGCAAGAAGACTTCAAAAAAGAATTGCAAAAAATCAGTTTGACTTCAATGATTTCTTAGATCAAATCAATCAGATTAAGAAAATGGGAAACATGAAGGATTTGGTTGGAATGATTCCTGGAGTAGGAAAAGCAATTAAAGATGTTGATATTGATGATGATGCGTTTAAAGGAATTGAAGCGATGATTTATTCGATGACGCCTGAAGAAAGAAGCAACCCAAAGATCATAAACGGTACTCGAAGAAAGAGAATTGCAGATGGAAGTGGAAACACCATTCAAGAACTGAATAAGTTGTTGAAACAATTTGAGCAAACCAGCAAGATGATGAAGATGATGGGGAACAAACAGAATATGGCTAAAATGATGAAAAATATGCCAAAAATGCCAGGCGGAATAGGAAGATAAGTATGCAGTTATTAGACGGTAAAAAGACAGCAACAGAGATTAAACTAGAAGTTGCTGAAGAGATAAACAGAATTAAAGCTAAAGGTGGAAAAATTCCGCATTTAGTTGCTGTTTTAGTAGGTAATAACGGAGCTAGCATTACCTATGTGAATGCTAAAATTGCGGCATGCGAAAAGGTAGGAATGCTCAGTACCATTGTCCGTTTAAATGATACCGTAACTGAAAAAGAATTATTGGAAGAGGTTGATCGCTTGAATAAAGATGATGAAATTGATGGTTTTATTGTTCAATTGCCTTTACCAAAGCACATAAGCGACAAAAAAGTTACTGAGGCAATTTCTCCAAGCAAAGATGTTGATGGTTTCCATCCATGGAACATCGGTAAAATGATGTTGAATTTACCAACATTTTTACCTGCAACTCCTTATGGAATTTTACAGTTGATTGAACGATATAACATTGAAACAAATGGTAAGCATTGTGTTGTTGTTGGTCGAAGTTCAATCGTGGGTTCGCCCATATCTAACCTAATGTCTAGAAATTCATACCCCGGAAACTGCACAGTTACACTAACTCATAGCAGAACGGTGAACTTGAAAGATATTACATTATCTGCAGATATATTAATTGTAGCCTTAGGAAAGCCTGAGTTTATTACGGCTGATATGGTTCGAGAAGGAGTAGTTGTATTTGATGTAGGGATTACTCGTAAAGCAGATAAGTCTAAAAAATCTGGCTATAAGTTATATGGTGATGTTGACTTTGAAGGAGTTTCAGAAAAAGCTTCTTTTATAACACCTGTTCCAGGAGGTGTTGGACCAATGACCATCGTTTCTTTATTGAAGAACACCTTACTTGCTGCAAAAGGTAAATAGTATCGGCTTGCCGACATTTTAAGGATATAGTGCTACTTTTTTTGGTTTTATTTTTGACAAAATAGTTAGTGATCAATCTACATGGCGGCACAGAATTCAAAATTATGGCATCTTGAGCAGATAAATTTGTTTAAGAATTTGTCTGACGAAGAGTTAGAGAAACTTGATCATCTTACGGCCATGAAAACTGCTGATAAGAATCAATTCATTTACTTTCCTAAAGAACCAAGTAAAATTCTATTTTTTTTAAAAAGGGGTAGAATAAAAATTGGGAGTTACTCTGAAGATGGCAAAGAGATCATAAAAGCTATTCTTTATCCAGGCGAGGTTTTTGGAGAAATGGGCATAGTAGGGGAGGAAAGTAGAAAAGATTTTGCAGTTGCCATGGACCCCGATACAAGAATGTGAACACTTAGCGTAGATGATTTTAAAAACATGATGCAAGCCAATTCCTTATTGAGCATGGCTGTAACAAAAAACATCGGTGAAAAGTTAAGAAATATAGAACGGCGGCTTGAGTCTTTAATTTTTAAAGATGCCAGAGAAAGGATTATTGATTTCATGAAAGAGATGGCGGCTAAGTATGGAAAAGCTATAGGTGTGGAGATTTTAGTAAAACACGACCTGACCCATCAAGACATTGCAAATCTTACTGCCACTTCTAGGCAGACTGTAACCACAGTGCTAAATGATTTGAAGGAAAAGAATTTGATTTATATGGAACGGAAACGCTTCTTAATTCGTGAAATAAACAACTTAGCCTAATGTATACATTATTCACAGGTGATAATTGCACTCAATGTGCCCACGTAGAAAAATATTTGTCAAAACACAATATTGAATACAAAAAGGTGAATGTAGACCATTCTACAGAAAGGCCGCCTGTGCAAATTTTTGCTTTCCCAGCCCTTTTTGAAGCTGATATTTTATTAGGGTATGGAACTGATATAGAAGAATACTTCAAAAAAAAATCTCAAATGTTGTAATTTGAGATTTTAATTGTTAAGAAAGATATTCTACTACTTTTCTTCTCTTGGGTTAGCAGGACTTACTCTTAAGTTTCGGCCCAAATGGTCAAATCCGTCTAATGCTTCAACAGCTTTAGTTCCGGCTTCGTCGCTCATTTCAACGAAACCAAAACCTTTAGAACGACCAGTAAATTTGTCTTGAATAATTTTCACTGATGTAACATCACCAAATTCAGCAAATAAATTTCCTAAGTCGTCTTCAGTTGATTTGTACGAAATATTTCCAACGTAAATGTTCATGATAAAATAGTTTAGTTCTAAACAAAGAAAGGAAATATTTTATAAATATTTGAATTTCAAATAAAATATCCTTTTAATTCTGTGGCTTACTATATATAAAGTAATACTAATTTGAGCTTATTTCACTTTGAAAATCAGAAACATATTTGTCCCAAGGGGTTGATTGATACGCTCCTTCTCCAAAGTATTTAATGATTTGTTCTAAGCTCAGCGGGTCTTGATAACCTGAAATGGCAGGATGCATGAGCTCAACATTTTCATCTAAATAAACAATAGAAGGATACGTCATTTTACCATTTAATAGCGCTACTGCGAGTTGGTGAGGACCTCTTCTTTGTGTTAAGTTCTCGTTGACAAACATTTGTTGGCCTAATATTACAGTGTCCTTTCGTTCTGCGTTAAGTTTTACAGCCCAGTAATTTTCGCGAATGTATTTTATAATAACTGGATTGGTAAATGTATTTGCATCCATTTTTTTGCACCAGCCGCACCAGTTGGTATAAACATCTACTATAAATTTTTTGGGTTCTGTTTCATTTCGTTGAATGGCTTCTTCAAAACTCAACCATTCAATTTTATCATCTTGTGCGGAACTACCGATACTTACTAGCAAACAAAACAGCAAGGGTACTACTTTATTCATAATTTAAAGTTCTTATTTTTTTTCTATTACTAAGGTGAATTTTTGTTAAACTAAATTTAGGCGAAACAGTTTGCCGAGGAGTCAATATTTCATTCATAACGCTATCTTTGTCGCAATGAAGTACACGGGACTTTTGTTTCTTATTTTGTTTTCTTTTGGTGCAGTTTGGGCTCAGCACAAAGCCTTAGCAGATGACACTTTGCAATTGACATACAGAAATATAGGTCATCATCAATTGGTAAGGAATGAACCTTATTTTGATGTTATGACATTTAGAAGGTACCGACCATTGTCAAATGATATTTCACCCTTTTCACGATCTGGAAATAATGGACTACCAAGCCATTCGTACAATTACAACACCCAAGATTGGAATTCTGCGAATTTACTGGGAGGTTTTCAGCCATTACTTTTTACAAAAGATTCACTTCGATTTTACAACGCCTCTAAGCCATTTACTCAATTAAATTATTACAACGGTTCAAAAAGTGAGCAGCAGTTTGAAATTTTTCATACTCAAAACCTGGGCGAAGGAATGAATTTGGCTTTCAATTATCGCAGAATCAATTCGGAAGGGTTTTATATTAGACAGCTTGCAACTCATACTCAATTCAATGCTACAGTTAATTTTAAAAGTAGAGATCAGCGGTTTCACGCAGATTTGTTTTACCTTATCAATACTTTGGAAAATCAAGAAAATGGTGGAGTTATTATTTCCGATAACGAATCGAATACAAACAACACTATTCTATTAGATATAAATCTTAGAACTGCACAGAATCAGTCGAGGACCCAAAATTGGGGCGCGAAATCAAGTTATGATTTCGCATACCGAGACTCAACAAAAGAACCATTGTTTTCTGTTTCTCATGAGTTTAATTGGTTAAAAGCGCATCGTAATTATGCAGATAACTTTACTGATGCTCCTGACTTTTTCGATGTGAACATATTTAATGGCGCGCAAAGCAATGACAGTAGTTTTGCTCAAACCATATCGAACGAGGTTTTAGCTTCTATTTATGAAGATCAGTTTCAAGTTGGCGCACGAAATGAACAACTTCAATGGTTCCAAAACTATTTAATAAACGAAGAGACAAGTTCTAATTTTCTTGTTGCAAATGCTAACTTGGATGTAATAGGAATTCGATTTGCTGCGGATTTTGAAAAGGGAATATCAGGGTTTCACAAAGATGAATTAGACCTGAAGTTGAATGCAACTTTTAAAGATATAAAGTCTTTTCAACCTAAACTTTATGGAAGGCTTAGCAGGAAGCAAGCCGACTATTTATTAGCGAATCAAAGGGCTAATCACCATTATTACAATTTTAGTTTCAACACTTCAAATGAAGTACAAGTAGGTGCAAAGGTCACTCAGGAGAAACATCAGATCATGCTAGATGTAAACTATAGAGTACTGAATAATATAGTTTATTTAGATAGCAATCAATTAGCGATACAAGAGAGTGACGACATTTCTGTAATACAAGTTAATGTTAGAAAGAATTTTAAATTTCTAAAACATTTTGCTTTAAACAACAACATTCAATTTCAAGCAATTTCAAACACTACCGTACTTCCTTTGCCTACTCTTACAACTTTTCATTCATTGTATTATCAAAACGATTTTTTCAAAAATTCGTTGAACGTGATGTTGGGTGCCGATTTAGCGTATATCGGGGAATACAACGGTTATGCCTATTCTCCAAGTTTAGCTCATTTTTACTTGCGAAATGAGAACTCTCCAATGTTGGGAAATATCTTTCAACTTGATTTATTTGTGAATTTAAGAATTCACAAGGCGGCCAGAATTTTTGTAAAAATGGAAAATATTACGGGTAAACCTTTCTCTGAGGAGTCATTTAGAATTCAAGATTATCCGGTACCTGGGAGAGTGCTTAAACTTGGATTAAGCTGGAGAATGTTGAATTAAAGTAACTCTTTAATTGGTTGCGAAAGTCTAGAATGATGGATAGCCGATTGCTTCAAAGTCCCATACTTCAGGTAGAAGGAATTACACGATAAAGGTTAGAATTACAATTGAGATTACATTCAACCAAACTCCTGTTCGAATCATATCAGACATTTTAATATAACCAGATCCAAACACTAGCGCATTGGGCGCAGTTGCAACAGGCAGCATAAACGCGCAAGAAGCAGCAACTGTAGCTGCAGCAAGTAGCAAAAACGGGTGAATATCTACAACAACTGCCAAGGCAGCCAATATTGGCAGCAAAATAGCTGTTGTGGCTAAGTTGGAAGTGATTTCTGTGAGGAAGTTCACCGCTGTGATAATAAGAAAAACCATAATGAGTAAAGAAGTACCTTGTAAAACGTTCAATTGATTTCCTACCCACTCGGCTAAACCGCTAGTCTCAAAACCAATTGCAAGTGCTATTCCACCACCAAAGAGTAACAATACTCCCCAAGGAAGCTGAACTGCATCGTGCCATGTTAAAAGTTTTTCCCCTTTTTTGCTAGAGGGAAGTATAAAAAGGACAACCGCAGCAATTAAAGCAATGATGGTATCGTCAATTGCTAGTACAAACTGCTTGAGTAGAAAAGAACGACTGATCCATGCAAAGGCGGTTAAAAGAAAAACAACAAGCACGGTTTTTTCTTCTCTGCTAAACTTTCCTAACTCGTTCAATTGTTTATTGATAAGTTCTTTGCCGCCGGGAAATTCTTCTCCTTTTAAGTTAAATGCAACCTTTCCCAGGTATAACCAGCAAATTATTAATAGAATAATGGTAATTGGCAAACCAAATTTAAACCATTGAAAAAATGAAATTTCTATGCCGTATAATTCTTGAATTACACCTGCAAAAATTAAGTTGGGCGGTGTTCCAATTAAGGTAGCCATTCCTCCAATAGATGCGCTATAAGCAATTGATAACATTAGTGCTTTTCCAAAAGGTGTGTCTTTTTTTAACGTATCACCATGGTTTAGCTGAGCGATAACTGCCATCCCAATAGGCAGCATCATTACAGTTGTTGCAGTGTTAGAAATCCACATAGAAAGCAAGGCGGTACTTAGCATAAATCCAAGCATTATGTTTATCAGGCTAGTGCCAATAACTTTTATAATGTACAAAGCAATTCGCTTGTGTAATTGCCACTTTTCAATAGCAATAGCCAAAATAAACCCACCTACAAATAAAAAAATGAATTTATGGCCATAAGCTGCTCCGGTTTCTTTTAAGCCCAGACCTCCTGTGAGTGGAAACAAAATAATCGGAAGCAAAGCTGTTACTTCTATTGGGAGCGCTTCTGTAATCCACCAAATAGCAATCCAAGTGGTAACTCCTAAAACGCTTTTTCCTTGTTCAGAAAGTCCTTCAGGATGAACGAAGAAGTGAATGAGTAAAAAACAAAGCGGACCTAACAGTAAGCCTATATTTTTCTTTGAGATCATGCCTTAAAATTAATGCTATTAATTAAAGATCGAATCAAACGCATAATTAGCCGTGAGCACCACAGCTTGCCCCTAGAGGCATCAAATAATCGGTTTGATGTTTCAAATTCTGAAAGATCATTACTTTCTAATGACTTAGAATCTTCTTCAAACCAATCACAGCTATCCTCAAAATCAGCTTGTTTACCAGTTAAGCTACAAATATTTCCTTGTTGTAAATCAAATTTGTGTTTTGTACAAACTTTACAAAAACGCGGCTGTTCTGCTCTTGTCATAATTAAGATTTAGTAAATTAACATTAATAACTAATAACAACTCAGAGCGTAGGTAGGAAGTAGAATATTATTTATTGTACTGGTTTAGTTTTTTAATATTTCTTTTTCTTAAAAAGTTTTCCAACAGTATCAAGTAGCTTTCTCAGGGCATCATAATATAAGGTAATGGCTAAGAAAATACTGAAGCACCAAATAACTATTAAGTTTGCCGAGAAGGTAGTGATGTAACTTCCAAAAAGTTTTTTAGAAGATGCTAAAAAGTGTGAACGAAAGCCTTCAGGGTCTTTGTATACTGGATCAGCTCGTTGAATTAACTCATTTTCCCATTCAATAATTTTATTCAAATCATTTTTGTTAGTCATTAGAGCTTCTAACGATTCATTGGAGTAATCATCTTTTAACTCATTAAATTCCGCCTTTTTCTCAGGTGTATTGTTCATCTCAATTAAGAGTTGATCTTTTTCATCGTTAAAGGCGTTGTATGTTTTAATGTAGTATTGATTCAAATCTGAGAAGTAGTCAGATACTTCAGAAAGAACTTCTTTAGAAGGTTTTTCGGCATTTAAACTTTCTAGTTTTTCGAATTGAAATACACTATTTCTAGCATTTTCTTTTGCAATTTCATTGTAAAGAAGTTTTACTCCATTGGTAATATTTTCTTTTTCTGCTTCGTTGTTATATTCCCGCAGAATAAAATTTAATCTATCCTTTAAACGGCTTAACCAGAAATTTTTACGATAACTTGCCGTTTTAATGTCTTTGTCAATGTAAAAGAAATTTTTATTGAACTTATTGTCTTTAAATTGCTTTACGGCAAGTGCTTCAAACGACCATTTTGAAACCATTATTTCACCGGCAAATGGCACTTTATCTTGAATCGTAATGGTTGGGTTCAGCTTTTCAAATTTCACAATTACGCCACTTAACATTAGTTGAGGAATAACTAAAAATGGAATTAATATGTAAATAGTTACCGCAGAGTCAAAAGTAGAGGAGATGTTAAGTCCCAACATATTAGCGAAACAAGCAGCAGAGAAAAGAATGATCCAATATTCTAAGAACATTCCATGAATACCTAAAATAGAATTTCCTACCAAAACAAACGACATAATTTGTACTGCAGAAACGGCAAACATGATGAATATTTTAGAGAAAAGATAACTGCCTTTACTTAGGTTCAAAAACTTCTCCCTCTTTAGAATTTTTCTATCCCTAATAATTTCTTCTGCCGCAACTGTAAGTCCTAAGAAAAGAGCTACAATTACACTAATGAAGATATAGGCTGTAAAATTTTCATTCAATCTAAATATATATCCAGTACTGTCTGCTTGGTCTGTATTTGAATAGCGAATAATGAATGCGAGGATAAATGCAAGAACAGGAGCTTCTAAAAAGTTAATTAATAAATATTGTTTGTTAGTTAGTTTTGAAAGTACATCTCTAATAATGAACACTTTAAATTGTTTGAATGCATTCGGAATTTGTAAGCTTTTCCGAGGTGGATCGGTTACCACTGTCTTATTTTCAAGTTGATTGACTTTCAGGTTTTCTTTATACGCTTTGTACCATTCTTTTGGTGGCACTCTTCGCTTGTCTGTTTGGTTACCATATTCATCTAAAATTTTAGATTCTATGATGTTAAAAATTTGCTCAGGTGTTACATTACCGCAATTGTAACATTCACTTTCAGCGGCGTTAGCCTGACTCATTTGCTCTTTGAAGTAGACAATACCATCAACTGGGTTACCATTATATATTAAATAACCACCTGTATCTAAAATAATGAGTTTATCAAACATTTTAAATATGTCTGATGATGGTTGATGAATTACAACAAAAATCAACTTTCCTCTTAAGGTCAATTCCTTCAACAAGTCCATAATGTTTTCAGAATCTCTTGAAGAAAGGCCAGATGTAGGTTCATCAACAAACATGATGGATGGCTCTCGAATTAATTCTAAAGCAATATTTACTCTTTTTCGTTGTCCACCGCTAATGGTTTTTTCAAGTGGGCTGCCAACTTTTAGGTTACGGGTTTCCCATAAACCTAAACTATTTAATACCTTGAATGTCAGTTTTACAATTTGCCGATCGGATAAGTTACCGAAGCAGAGTTTTGCATTGTAAAATATATTTTGAAAAACAGTTAATTCTTCAATTAACAAATCATCTTGAGAAACATAGCCGATTACACCTTCAATTTTGTCTTTATTTTCTGGGTCATGAATATCGAAACCATTGATTTTAACTGCACCTGTTGATGGTTTGTAATTGCCGTTTAATACATTTAGTAAGGTCGATTTTCCAGCTCCACTGGCTCCCATAATGCCAATAAGGTTTCCAGATTCTTCTTCATAATTCATTGGATGTAAACCAATATTCCCATTTTTAAACTTGTATGTAATCTTTTCAACGCTAAAAGTTGTCTTCTCAATATCTAAATCGCTTAAAAAGCTAGTGATGATATCACTGTAATAAATAGGGGAAACTTTCGATCCTCTAAGAGACGACCCTTGCGTTAAAACATAAGCTTTAACTGGTTTTATCAGCTGGCTGTTGAGTTGTAATTCAGTCTTTCCAAAATACTTTAAGAAAAACATGTTCACGCTTTCAATGCTTAAAACACGAACCTGTCCGTCTATGCCATCTGCTTTTATGTGTTTATGATCACCTTCTCTTTTCTCGTGATTGTTAATGAGAAGAATATTTTCTGTTTTTGGAAGTTCTTCTTTTGAGGCACTGATAAAATCTTTTGTCAGTTTGTATTCTTCAGAATTGATGTTGAATGATTCCGCAACGGTTTCAACAAATTCAATTGCTTGCTCCGTGTCATTGTTGTTCATAAAAATGAACTCCAATAATTGCACTAAAACGTAAACCTTTTGCTTTTGAGTAAGTTCTTTGTTTATTTCGGCACAGATTTTAAGAATTTTTACCGAGTTAAGTGAGGTTCTTTTACGGGCTTTAGCACCTTCACGCTTTTTATTTTGTTCGTTGTAATATCGGTCGTAAACGAGTAGATATTCGTTTACTAATTCCTTGTTTAATTGTTCGTTAAGAAATTGGGATACAAAGTCTTTAGTGTTTGAATCATCACGTCCTACGTTTGCAACTATAGCAAACAGTTGCATCAGGGCCTTTAGTATTTTTTCACTCATTGTATGAGGTAAGCTAGTGTCTTAATTTTGAAGCATGAAAATAACAAAAAAAGCAGGATGGTGAACCATCCTGCTTTTTTTGTTATTCTATTTTTTATGTTTATGGTTTAAATCCTACGAGCAGCACTGCACAACCAGATTCAACCTCGTCTAAATTTAAATTTCCTTCAATTATAACGTCCAACGTAGAAATTACTTTAAAATCCCAATATGGACTAATCGCGTGATCAGCATTACTGAAAATTTCGTTGCGTTCTTCGTCGTACATTCTGAAAATTAAGTTACCTGCAGTTAAACCACTGCACGCTGCAAACCTGTAGGTACTTTGTCCGTACAATGTCAAATGAAACTCTGCAGTTTGATCATCAAATAAAAGTGCTCTATATTCTTGACCATCGGATAGATACTCTTTGGTAAAGTTCTGATTACAAATAGTAGCTATGGTGTCACATTGAGCATTTACTTGTGATGCGAATGCTATGAAAAACGCTACTAAAAAGGAAAATTTAAAAATGATTTTTTTCATCGATGGGCTAATTTAAAATACTTGATCTAATTGCTTCAACTCTTGCTGAAATTTCCGCCAATAACTCTGGACTCATATCAACAGTAGAAGTACTATTAATTGTTGTTGTTTTATTTTCTTCATCAGTAGAAGCTGTCTTATAGGTGTAATTAAATTCAATGCCATTGTAAATATCTTTCAATTCATTCAACTGATTAATTACATCGGCTACCGCCTTATTATCTTGATAAGGTAGCATAAGATTAACTAAATTCTTTACTGTCATTTTTTGCTCACCAATTCTATTTTTGATGTTTTGGTCATCTTTCGACTTTACAATGTTTGTGGCAAAATGTAATGTTTCAATCCATCCTCCTGCTAAAATTAAGACGCTTAAGTCATTTTGCTCGTTTGTTTTTAAATAACTATCCGCTGATTTGAAGGCATCTGAAACAAGCGCTAAAAGCGAATCTTGGTTTCCTAAGTTAGACTCAAATCGTTTTAGCATATTCTGATCAAAAATGTTAGTCATACCTAGCTCAGAAGATAATCTCTTTGTAATGGCCATGTAAGAAATGGCATCTTGTGTTTGATCGTAAATAGTGGCATAGCCCATATCTGCTCCGTAAACTCCCAGATTTAAAGCTTTTTTTGCCGTCGTTGAAAGGTTTGAAGCATTACTAGTTGGACTTAACATTTCGGAAGAATAGGCTGCTCCTGAACTTTTCAGTAAAAAGGCAGTTTGGATTGGAGAAGGAATACTAAATACTTTTCCGCCGATCTTCAGAAGATTGGCATCCTTTTTCTCTTCTTTTTTTTCAGACTTTTCCTCATCAGTTGTATTATTTCTTTTTGTTTCTTCCGCACAAGACACAAAAAAGAAAGCAGCTAACGCGATTGTACCTGCTTGTTTTGAGATTTGTCGTAAGTTAATTGAGCTTATTTTTATCATTTTTATACTGTAAATGAGTGATCTATTTTTTCTTAAGAGATAAAGGTAATTAAATCTCAAAAATTCGTGTTCTTTTCATTTGAAATCTTAGTAACAAATACGAAATAATCACAATTTATATTTACCGTTAAGTTCATTTAATGGTTCACAATGATAAGACCTTTTCTAATAAATCGATTAGCAAATGGATTTTGAAGAAAAGAAGTGGGATAAACTGAATTATCTGATCTATGTTTTATGAAGTTTGATTGTTGAATAGCATGGATAGGAATTTGTAACTTTGCAACATGTCAGAAGAGCAAAAGAACGAACAAGGTTCATCCTCCATTTTAGATAAGCTAAAGATTAAGAAAACCTCGGGAAAACCTAAGGAGAGAAAGCAGGTGTCTAGAGAAGAGCGAGAAACTTTACCAAAAGATGATCAACCGATTCAGTTGAAATTAGATGGTGAATTTAAAATGGTAGCTACTTGTATGCAAAACATGGAGCCCGAATTGGAGCAAGAGCTGATTCATCTTGGAGCGAAAGAAATTGAAGTTAAGAGAAGGGCAGTAGAGTTTGTTGGAGATTTAGAGTTGCTTTACAAGGCGAATATTTGGCTAAGAACAGCGTTAAAAGTCTTGAAACCAATTTATCATTATTCAGCTAAAAACGATGACGAATTGTACAAGAGAGCAATGAAATTGCCTTGGGAGTCTATTTTTAATTCTGAAAAAACGTTCTCAATTGATTCTGCTGTTAGTTCGACACATTTTACACACAGTCAGTTTGCGTCATTAAGAATTAAAGATGCAATTGTTGATAGATTCAGAGCTCAACAATTAAATAGGCCAAATGTAGAGCGATTTGACCCAGATGTTCGAATTCATTTGCACATCAACGATACATCCGTCACCCTTTCGCTAGATAGTAGCGGTAAGCCTCTTTTTAAGAGGGGATATAGAACCGTTCAGCATTCGGCGCCAATAAATGAATGCTTGGCGGCTGGTTTAATTTTGAAAAGTGGTTGGAAAGGAGAAGTTGATTTATTAGATCCAATGACAGGGACTGCAACCATAGCCATCGAAGCTGCTCTGATAGCCTGTAACATTCCACCAAATTTAAACAGAACTAACTTTGCTTTTGAGGGCTGGAATAATTACGATGTAGCATTACTTTCAAAAGTATTGGGTGAAGCGAAAGAAAAATACAAGCCTTTAAAGGTAAATATTTATGCAAAGGAGTTGAATTCTAACAATTTTCGTTCTGCTCGAATGAACATTAATTCGGCAAATATGCGAAAGAGTATTTTGTTGGAGCAAGCAGACTTTTTTAAAACACCACCTCCTGCAGCAACAGGTTGCATTATTATGAACCCTCCTTATGGCGAAAGATTAGAGTTGCAAGAAGGAATGCCTGACTTTTTTGAGAAAATTGGTTCGACCTTGAAGCACGAATATTCTGGTTGGGACGCATGGATTATTGCTTCTGACGAGGAGTCTTTCAAAAATATTGGATTGAAACCTGCCAAGAAAATACCGGTTATGAATGGCAAACTTGAATGTCAGTTTAGAAAGTACGAGTTATTTGACGGGAAAAGGGTTGAAGAGGTAATTAGAAGAAAGAAGAAGGTAAATGATTAATTACAATGTTTTCGCATTAAATCATTCACTTCTTTGCCATAGTGTTCGGTATAACCTCTTTTATTAGATTCAAATAAGTCTTCGCAAGCTTCTTTTGTTTTACCTTGTTCAATCGCAATTAAAGCTCTTATTTTATAAGCATAACTGTTCGATGGCATAAGTTTCAACGATTTTTAAATGTCTTTTTTAGCGCCTTCTAAGTCACCAATTTTTAATTTACTAAAACTTCTATTACTGAATACAAGAGGCTCATTTTTATTGATTTTTGCTGCTTTGTCAAAATATTCTATCGCTTTTTCATGCTCCTCTTTATTCTGATATTTAAACCCTAGGTTCACAAGTGCTGGTATATGGTCTGGTTCTAATGCTTAGATTTTGAACGAATACCTAAAAGCCTCTTCTTCCTTTCCTACTTCATCGCAAGCGGCAGATAAATTGCTATACGCATCTAAATTCGTGGAGTCGAATTGAACGGCTAGGATTAAATCATTATAAGCACCTTCAAAATCTCGAATTGTAGATTTCATTCCGCCTCTGTTCATTAAATAATGAGCTTTAAGTTTTGCGGAATTAGCCGTTTTGTAACCCAAGCTAAAGTCTTGAATTGCTTTTTCATATTCTTTAAAGGCCGAATATAAATTACCTCTAAAGTCATAAAGCTTAGAAGAGTCCGGATATTTTATAATCGCTTCACTTGCAATATCGAGTGAAGCTTTATAGTTTTTTTTATTGAACTCCTTTTCTGCTAAATCAAGGAATTCAGTTGCATTTTTTTGTGCACTTACGTGAATTGTAAAAAGTAGCGCTGCGTATGTTAGAATTTTTAACTTCATAGTTATTGATTGAATTCTGGTCTATCAAATTGTTCTTTTTGAATGCTGTATGAGCAATCAAAATGACCCAATGGACATTTCTTTTTACCATGCAGACCACATGGCCTGCAGGCCAATTCTTTGTCAGTTTCTATAACTTTAGCGCCATCGGCAAGCGGACCAAAACCAAAAGAGGGGATGGTAGAGCAAAAAACGGCATTGGTTGGTGCATTCATAGCTGAAGCCATGTGCATTGGAGCTGAGTCATTAACATAGTTCATGGTAGCTCCTTGCATTAAAGCAGCTGACTCTAAAAAGCTTAGCTTACCGCTTAAGTTAATTAAGTTTTCTCTGCCACACATTCTCACAAGTTCTTCACATTCTTCAACATCTGCAGGACCTCCAAGTAGATAAATCGTCCAATTGTCATCTTGAGATAAAATTAATTCAACCCATTTTAAACTTGGGAATTGCTTTGTGGCCCACACCGAAGTAGGCGCAAAACATAAATACCTTGATGTCTGGAGTTCTTTTACTTTTTCAAAGTCAGCTTTACTTGGATATAATTTTGGTCTAACATATTTGTCATCAGTTAATTCTCGAACCAGTGATAGGTTTCGACTTGTCTCATGTTGTCCAATTAATTTGTGCCGAATTTTTTTATTGAATAAAAACGACATCGGGTTTTTTGTAAAACCTACTTTGACTTTTGCACCAGATAATGCAGTTATGATACCTGCTGCTAAAAAACGTTGAACATTAATTACACAATCGTAATTTCTTGAACGAACAAAACTTACTACTTGAAATAAAGAGCGGTACTTTTTACTTCTTTTAGCCCAAATGAGCACCTTATTAATTTTAGGGTGGTTCTCCAAAAGATTTTCATTCCCTTTTCTTAACAAAAAGTCAATCTGGGCATCTGGGTAAAATGCACTTAGCTTTTCAATAATAGGCGTCGCTAAAATTACATCGCCAATAAAGGCGGTCTGTACAATTAATATTCTATTCATTATACAGCCACTTCAAAGTCTCGAAGTACATCATTAAGAGAGGTTTTTAAATCTGTTGAAGCTTTTCGCTGCCCAATAATTATCGCACAAGGAACTTGGTACTCTCCTGCAGGGAATTTTTTTGTGTACGAGCCGGGAATAACTACAGAACGACTTGGCACAACTCCTTTATATTCCTTTGGCTCAGATCCGGTAACATCTATAATTTTGGTTGACTTGGTAAGTACAACGTTAGCTCCTAAAACGGCTTCTTTTTCTACTTTAACTCCTTCTACAACAATGCATCTAGAGCCAATGAAGCAGCCATCTTCAATGATTACAGGCGAGGCTTGCAATGGCTCTAATACTCCACCAATTCCAACGCCTCCACTTAAGTGCACATTTTTACCAATTTGTGCGCAGCTTCCAACTGTTGCCCAAGTGTCAACCATTGTACCTTCATCTACATAAGCTCCAATATTAATGTAAGAAGGCATCATAATAACACCTCGAGATACATAAGCACCGTATCTCGCTATCGCATGTGGCACAACTCGTATACCTTTTTTGGCATAATCCGATTTTAACGCCATCTTATCATGAAATTCGAATGGACCTACTTCGATGGTTTCCATTTTTCGGATTGGGAAATACAGCACCACTGCTTTTTTGACCCATTCATTCACTTGCCAACCATTTTCTATTGGTTCTGCACATCTTAGTTCCCCTGAGTCTATTTTAGCAATAACAGTTTCAATTGCTTTTATTGTTTGCTCCCTAGTCAGTAATTCACGGTTTTCCCATGCTGACTCAATCTGTTCTTTAAGATCTTTCATGTGCTCAAAAATAATTGTTCTAGTTGGTTTGTGGTAGATTTCCAATTGTAATTGTGTTTCACAAATTCATGGCCATTCTTTCCAATTGAACTGGCTAAGGACTTATTATCTAGTAGCTCTAGAATTGCTTTTACATATTCGTCTGCGGTTTCTGCAATTAATATATTTTTTCGATCGGTTGCTTTTAAGGCATTATTGGCGAGCGGAGATGTAATACAAGGAATTTTCATAGCCATCGCTTCTAAAAGTTTGTTTTGCAATCCTGTTCCTATTTGCATGGGTGCAATGAATAACGTTGCTGCTGAATAATAATCTCTAATGTCATCTACCCAGCCTGTTACAGTTACATGTTTTTGAGCCAACTTTTGAACTTTAGCACTAGGCGATGCACCTGCTATTGCGAGAGTAACTTGAGGTTTAACTTTCCACAATTTTGGTAGCACTTCTTCTACTAAAAAAGTTACTCCATCAACGTTGGGCGCATAAGACATGTTACCGGTAAAAACTAAATCATACTTTTTTTGACTCACTCTTGGATAAAAGAAATTTAAATCGACACCATTTCTGACAATTACAATGTTTTGGTTTTGTGCATGAATAATCAGGTCTCTATCTTGTTCAGAAATAATTGTTTTGTGTTGAAATGAATTAAAGATGAAATGCTCGTACTTTTTCAATCTAGCTGCTTCGATCTTTACAAATGGCTTTAAGTAAGTCGATGATTTTTCAATTCTTCTTTCCATTCCTTTTGAAAGCACATCCATATAATCTAAGGTTTTAGGAATGTCATTCAGATCTTTAACATACTCACTCACTCTTATTAATTGGCAATAAATATGGTCAACCTCGTTGTTTCGAAAAAATTCTACTACCGACTTCTTGGCACTTCTTTTAAAAAAGTAAGCTACCTGTAGTGGTAGTTTAGAGAATAACAAGCTCTTAATAAGATTGATGAGAATGCTGAACTTGTTTATCTGAATAATCTTTATTTCCTTGCAATAAGGTTCTAATTCTTTTAACTGTTCGTTCTGCACCTTTTTATCACTCACACAGCACAAATACAATTCATTGGTACTTGCTAACTCTCTTATTTGATGATAAGCCCTTAGTTTGTCGCCTTTCTCTAAAGGAAACGGGAAGCGGGAAAAGAGTATGCCTAACTTCATGAATTAGCAACTGATTTTTTCTTAAAAATAGATTTGAAGAAGTTTGAATAGGCGTCGAAATTAAATAAAGCAGAGTCACTTGTTGCCTTATAAGTAAAGAAAAGCCCAATGGGTAGTAATATAGCTGACGCCATCCACATGCCTTGCAGTGAATCAATAGCTCCTTCCTTTGCCATTTTTTCGCCGGAAATACTCAAAATATGGAACAATAAGAAGAATACAACAGAAATTACTATGGGCATTCCAAGTCCGCCTTTGCGAATAATAGCACCTAGGGGAGCTCCAATTAAAAACAGAATAATACAGGCGAAAGGTAACGTCAACTTTTTATGCCATTCTATTTCATGACTTCTGATGTACTTGTTTCTGCTTTTCATGTCTTCGTACATGCTATTTAATCTAGATTTTGAATTACGACTAAGATTTGCAGCAGTATGTATTATTCGATCTTTTTCTTCATCGTTAAGGTTTGCAAAGTACATATCAAAGTCAATCAGGCTAGTGTCTTTTTTCTGAGTGAACTTACTCTCATCAAAACCAGAGTATAAAAACGAACTATTTTTAATTCCTTGCTTAAAGGATTTAAAATGATTGTCTTTCATTATGGTTAGTGTATCAATAGCACTCGATAGTTGCTCCAAATTGAGCATCTTGTATCCTGTTTTGAACAGCTCTTCATCTGTTCTATTCAAATCAAACTGAGATAAATCAGAGCGTATTATGTTTTCTTGAAACTTTGTTCTTGTTAGTGTATATTCATTCTTTACTTGAGGGTTAGCTTCTTCCTCGTAGTTAATTCCATTCAATAGTTTTAACTCTAAGTAGCGTTTGTCAGGAGTCATGGTCATAATACCTTCTTCCGCTTTTGTTACCTTGCGGTTTCCCGGACCATCAGAATGATCATAAATTAAGACGTCATACAAATGTTCAACTCCTTTAATTTCCTTCTTATCTTTTACACGAATTGTTATGTCTTCCAAGTCATTTGAAAACATTCCTGGTTGAATGTCCATGGTTGGTTTTTGCTGCTTTATATCGTAAAGAAGCGACTTGCTTTTTAAATTAGCTACCGGTAACCAATAATTTGAAAATAGGTACGCCACAATACTGAGCATAAATACAACAACAAATAGTGGCTGTAAAATTTTTTTCAATGATACTCCTGCAGATTTAAAAGCGACTAATTCATAATGTTCTCCTAAGTTGCCAAAAGTCATTAATGAAGAAAGTAAAATGGAGAGGGGAAGTGCCATAGGCACTAGACTGGCAGCTACGTAAATCAGTAACTTGGCGAAAACTGCAAATTCAATTCCCTTACCAACTAAATCGTCAATGTATTTCCATAAGAACTGCATAAGCAGTACAAATATGGAAATGAAAAATGTCGCCATAAAGGGCGACATGAATGATTTGAGTATAAATTTCGAGGAGGTTTTCAACGTCTTTTTTTAGGGTAAGCGTTTCACCTTGTATTTTATTGTGTAAATTTTTACGAGCCGATGGCGTGCAACAAGCTATTGATTTGGCTTTCCCAGAGCAATTGAGCTTCTTCAATTTCGTCCTCTTCTGCGTAGTCTGTAATAATCAGAGATACGTCATTGGTAAGGTCATCCGTCTCCAGTTTAAATTCGAAGAAGGAGTCACTATCTTCATCTTCTTCCCATTTAAATCGAATATATTTATCAGTTTTTTTCGAAAGTAAGTTCGCAGTTTCTTCAGAACCATCCCAAATGAAAACAAACTTCTTTCCTCTTGAGTTTACATTGTCTGCAAACCATTCTGATAACCCTGAGGGCGTTGATAAGAATTTGTAAAGCATTTTAGGTGAGGCTTTTACTACAAATTCCATCGTGTATTCTACTTTATCTGACATGATAGATTTAGTTATTGGGCTGCAAGATACACACTTTTAAGCAAATTAAGAATTAGCTAAATTGCTCGTATATTGAGTTTTGAGTTTACTAGTGAAAGTGGAAATCTAATTTCTTGTTAAAAACCAACACGAAATATACAAATATCATCTATTTGCTCTTCGTGTTTAACCCAGTTTTTGAATTGTTCAACCATCTTTTCGTTGAATGATTTTTCACTTCGTTCTAACGCTTCTGCCAAATGATCTTTGAAGCCCTTTGATTTTAATTTTTTCCCTCTTTCACCGCCAAATTGGTCTAAATAACCATCAGTAAATAAAAATATTTGATCGTTTTTTAATAAGTTGATTTTGTTACTAGTGAAAGGCGCTCTTTTAATGAATTTTCCAATTGGTTGTCGATCTGCTTTAATTTCTTCAAATTCATTATTCCTGAATAAGTAAAGAGGATTAAATGCACCTGAATAGACAAGTTTATTTTTGTGATCCCATCTACAAAGGCAAATATCCATTCCGTCACTTACAATACTGTCTGGGTTGTCAAACGTATGCTCTACCAATAAGGTTAACCGATCTAAAATCTCTCCAGGATCTATTAATCCTAATTCGTTGATACACCGGTTAAGTGTATTGTGACCAACAACACTAACTAAGGCTCCTGGCACACCATGCCCCGTGCAATCGGCAACAGCAAAAAAGGTGTAATCTTTAGTGGTTTCCATCCAATAAAAGTCTCCTGAAACAATGTCTTTGGGTCTGAAATAAATATCAAAATCGCCAAATACTGCTTCAAGTAATTTTTTTGATGGAAGAATAGCTCCTTGTAAACGTTGCGCGTAATTAATGCTTTGAATAATCTCCTTGTTTTGTTGCTCTAATTACTCATTCTGACGGGCTACTTCTTGCGTTCTTTGCTTAACCTCCCTTTCAAGCGTTACCGTTTGCTCACTTTTTAATTTGTTAATTTGTTCTAGTCTCTCTACAGACTGTTGCTCAGCAATTAGTTTTTCATTCTGATTTTTTCGATACCTAGCAGCAAGTGAAATAGATAAGAAAGCAATTTCGACAGCTGAGGCTATTTTTAATGAGTTTGTTGCAAGGAACTCACTTTTAATTATGTTCACATTGCTAAGAATAAATGAAATTGCTCCTGCCCATAAAAACGCAAAAGCCAAGGTAACCTCAATTCCCGGTTTATGACCTGACTTGTACCTCAAGTAAATACCCACAAAAAAGAAGCTAGTAATTATAAATGATATTCCGTTGAGTAGAGGATAAGTAATTTCATAAAGTGGTCCACTCACGGTGCTAGTGATGAGAAAAAAGCAAACCAATCCAAAGAAAATTTTATATGTGTTGGTGAACCATTTCCCTTCTTTATAAAACTCTAAAAACTGGTTGGCATAGGCCAAAAGGGATAGCATGGAAATTGCGGCAAACACAAGAATAGCATGATTACCTATGTAACTTGAATGCGGCCAAAGAAACTCAAAAGAGAACCCATCTAACGATAGCTGAAACATTCCCATAATGAATACGTAACTGACAAAAAAGAAATAGATTCTTTCGCGAAGGGCAACTCCAAAAAAGGTAAATAAACGAACTACTAATGCAATGAAGCCATAATAAAAGCCAAGGAAGAAATTTTCTTTGGAAACAAATTCTGTGAATCCACTAATCGTCCAAAATTTCATTGGTAGCTTTAGAATCTCACCATCACTTTTAGCTCTAACTAAAATCCTATACTTTGTATTTGGTTGAAATGCTAAAGGGAAAACAAATTTTCTGTAATCATATGCCCTTTGTTCAAACTCAAAATCATCGCCTGTATGAAACTGCTGAACAATTATATTATTTGTGTCCAATAAGTATAAATCAATTTTATTGGTTAACGGACGGCCAAGTTCTAATATGAAGTCTTTTTTTTTTCATTCTCTTCGTTCCTTATGGTTAATTCCATCCAAAAGGCAGATGTTGTAAATCCATAAACGGAATGTCAGATTCAGATTGAAATGCATTTTCAGCGTTCCTTAAACTAGGCCAATTAAGAATTTCAGTTAACTTTAGCTCATTATTTATATCCTCTAAAATCCAAGCATGTGGAGCTAAATGAACGGATTTATTTACAGGTAGCTTAACACTGGTTTGACCAAACACAGAAACATAAAATGCTAGCGCAATGAATAAGGCTAAATTTTTTTAAAACTCATATTTCAAATGTACAGCAACTCTTTTAAATCTTAACTTTTTTTGTGACTTTGAGATCACACATTTCTCTAAAACTAACGAACTTTCATCTTTGTTCAACGTTAATTACGTATATGATTGGATTTAGGTTTTCAGAATTTGAAGAGGAAAAAAAAGACGAGTCACCGTTTGAGCGTCTGCTTAAGATTTTTTTGGAGTTAATGACCCATACCTCGGGCGATTTTGAAGAAAGTATGGCTTGGTTAAAGGAATTGGATGATCAATATGGATTAACTACTCCGGAGTATACTTTAGAAGACTTCAGAAAAGAATTAGAAGAAAAACGATACGTTAAAAAAGACGAGAACAATCAAACAACCTTAAGCGAAAAATCAGAGCAATTAATTCGTAAAAAAGCTTTAGACCAAATTTTTGGTAAGCTAAAAAAAGGCAGTAAGGGAAATCATAAAACGAAATCGATAGGGCAGGGCGGTGAATCAAATTCAGATAGGCGTTCGTTTCAGTTTGGAGATACTTTAGACCAAATTGCATTTACAGAGTCGTTTAAAAATGCTCAAATCAACAACGGAATAGACTCCTTTCAGATGACTGAAAGAGATTTAGAAGTTACAGAGAGTTTTCATTCCACTCAAATGTCAACCGTGTTAATGATTGACATTTCTCACTCGATGATTTTATACGGAGAAGATCGAATTACTCCTGCAAAAAAAGTGGCAATGGCCTTGGCAGAATTAATAACTACCAAATACCCGAAAGACAGTTTGGATATTGTGGTTTTTGGCAATGATGCTTGGGAAGTGAAAATAAAAGATTTACCCTATTTATCCGTAGGACCTTACCATACCAACACTGTAGCGGGACTAGAACTAGCAATGGATTTGCTAAGACGAAGAAAAAATGCCAACCGTCAGATTTTTATGATAACTGATGGTAAGCCTACTTGCTTGATTGAAAACGGAGAATACTATCAAAACTCTTGGGGGCAAGATCCAAAAATTTTAAACCGTACAATTAATTTGGGTATTCAATGCCGCAAATTGAACATTCCTATTACCACCTTTATGATTGCTAAAGATCCATATTTACAAAAGTTTGTAGAAGAGTTTACAGAAGCAAATCAGGGTAAAGCATTTTATTCAGACTTGAATGGTTTGGGTGATTTTATATTTACAGATTACGAAAAGAACAAAAGAAAAAGAGTTTAAAACATGAATTTATCCAAAATAAAAACACTTAAAGAGTTAAAAGAATCGGGCTTTATTGTAAAAAGCGTAAAAGACGAACTTAGAGACAATCTAATTACAAAAATTAGGTTGAATGAGAATGTGTTTGAAGGAATTTACGGTTATGAAGATACAGTCATACCTAATATTGAGCGAGCAATCTTATCTCGACATAGCATTAATATGTTAGGTTTGAGGGGGCAAGCGAAAACACGTATTGCTAGAATGATGACTCACTTATTGGACGAGTACATGCCAATTATTGAAGGAAGTGAGGTCAATGATAACCCTTTTGATCCGGTGTCATATTATGGCAAGCAAATGATAGCCGAAAAAGGAGATGCAACGCCTATAGCTTGGATTCATAGAAGTGAGCGTTATGTAGAAAAACTTGCTACTCCAGATGTTTCCATTGCCGATTTAATTGGAGATGTCGACCCCATTAAAGCAGCCAACTTGAAGTTAGACTATTCGGATCCGCGAGTGATTCACTTTGGACTAATACCAAGAGCAAATCGATGTTTGTTTGTAATAAATGAATTGCCAGACTTGCAAGCTAGAATTCAAGTAGCACTGTTTAACATTCTACAAGAAGGAGATATACAAATTAGAGGTTTTCAACTTCGGTTTCCGTTAGATATTCAATTTATGTTTACCGCGAATCCTGAAGATTATACCAACAGAGGCTCTATTATTACTCCTTTAAAGGATAGGATTCAAAGTCAGATTATGACGCATTATCCTAAAACAATTGAGTTGGCAAAAGACATTACAAAGAGTGAAGCCAAAATTTCTGAATCGCAAAAAGAGAATATTACCGTTCCAGAAATTGTGAAAGATTTATTAGAGCAAATTTCTTTTGAAGCCAGAGAAAGCGAATTTGTGGATGAGAAGTCTGGAGTTTCTGCACGACTTTCAATTTCTGCATATGAAACCATGTTAAGTGCAGCAGAAAGACGTATGTTGAAGTCAGGAGATGCTGCAACTACTGTTAGAATAAGTGATTTAATGGCGGTTATTCCATCCATGATTGGTAAAATTGAAATGGTTTATGAAGGAGAGCAGGAGGGATCAGTTAACGTAAGTTATGCTTTAATACGTTCAGCTATAAGAACTCAGGCGATTACTTTTTTCCCTGAGTTAAGAGATTTAAAAAAACTGAAAAACAATTCGTCGGAAACATACAATGCAATAATCAATTGGTTTTCTAACAATAATTTAGATTTATTAAACGATTTGTCGGAAGCAGAGTATGTTAAAGAGTTAGATAAGGTTAATCACTTAAAAGCGATTATAAACGAAAAATTTCCATCATTGCCAGAGCAAGGAACGTATTTGATGATGGAGTACTTGCTTCACAGTTTAGCCGAATACTCCTACTTAAATAAAAACAAGTTAGAACGTAGTTTTAAATTCGAGGATCTTTTAGGCTCTATGTTCTCTACTGATGATTTAAAGTAGTTTTATTAATCTTCGATAATATCTTTAGTTTGATTAACAATAGCACAATTATGAAAAAGCATATTTTCTTAACGCTTTCTATTTTTTCTTTTTACAGCTTATTGGCATGTAGTTCTATAAATAAGGAAAAAGTAGAGAAGGTAGAAACTATCACTGAAAGTCAAATTGAAAAAGAGGGATTGAAAAAGGCCTATTTTGCAAGTGGTTGTTTTTGGTGTGTCGAGGCGGTTTTTGAATCGGTGAAGGGAGTTAAGGAAGCTGTTTCCGGATATTCAGGAGGGAAGAAGGCGAACCCAACATACAGAGAAGTAAGTTCTGGAATGTTGTTACACGCAGAAGCAGTTGAAGTAATCTATGACCCTAAAAAGGTAGATTTTGAGACCTTGGTTAAAGTATTTTTTGGCTCACACGATCCTACTACTTTGAACAGACAAGGACCTGATGCAGGCCCGCAATACCGCTCAATTGCATTTTATAACACAGATTTGGAGAAGGAGATTATTGAGAATTACATTAAGAAACTTTCGGAGTCAAATGAATACAACTCTCCAATTGTTACAGAGGTAAACAAGTTTGAAAAGTTTTGGGTGGCTGAAGAATATCATCAAGATTATGAACGTTTAAATCCCAACGTTCCTTACGTTCGTTCCGTTTCGGTTCCTCGACTGAACAGGTTTAAGGAGAAGTTTCCGGAGTTGCTGAAAGAAAATCACTAAAGTTGACTTCAGATTAAAAAAATATTTAGCTTCGCTGTCTAATTGTTTAACTAGCGAAATTGTCTAAAACAAAGGAATTTCTTAAAACAAATTTACCTCTTATTGTATTTTCCCTTATTGCTGTTTTTGGATGGATTAAGGGCAGTTTCTCGCGTGGAGATTTTATTGGTTACATCCTCACTGCCAAGTATGATGCTGCCGGCGGTCATATTTATTCTATTGGCGAGAATACTTGGCCTCCGTTATTTACCATTTTTTGCAAACCCCTAGCAAATGTTACAGATGAGATACGGCCGGTTATTTATTTCTTTTGGTTGGCACTTACTTTACTTGCCTTTTATTTTATTTTAAAGCAGGTACGAGACTTTCTTTATGGTGCTGACTCAGACTATTTACTAGGTAAGAAGGGATTTTTGTCAATTAACTCATGGCAAATTTGGATTCCGCTAGCCTTGATGATGAAATTTCTATTAGACAATTTGACAAATGTTCAAATCAATATATTTTTTCTGCTGGCTTGTTTGTTCATGTTTAAAGCATTTCAAAAAAAACAAGCCGTACTTGTTGGGTTTATATTAGCCATTACCATTAGCTTAAAAGTATATACCATTTTTATATTCTTTTACTTTTTGTATCGCAGAGACTTTAAGTCTGTAATATGGGCATCAGTTTTTCTAGTGCTTTTAAATGGTATTTCATTTTTGTATTGGGGAATTGATTTAGCTACTGAATATTATACGTTTTGGGCTGAAACGGTTACAGCACGCTCAGACTTTGTTGATCATAAAAATCAATCGATATTTGGAACTTTTCATCGCTTTCTCACTACTGCGGATCCTGGTCATAAAATGGACGCTCACATTATGGATTTAAGTCCCGACTTAGTTCAGCGATTGGTGTTTGGTGTGATTGGCATTGCCGCTTTAATTCCACTTTACTTGTTCAGAAAACCAATGAAAGACAGGTTTAGCTTTGCTTCAATAATTGAATACTCTATTGTATTAAATGCCATTCCAATATTGTCACCAATTTCTTGGAAGGCATATTACATTTTTATCACGCTTCCAGTTTTTTTACTTTTCAACGTTTGCTACAATTCAAACATTGAACAAGTGAAATTTATAAAGACGTATAAGTTTTTATTTATTATAGCATTAACGCTGTTGACATTGTCAGCAGAACTGTTCACCGGTAAATACTTTTCTGATGTTTTAGAAACGTATTCAGCGTATACAGTCGGTGCAGTGATTCTACTTGCCATTCAGCTTCACTTGTACTTTTTAGTAAATGAACGGGAGTTAATAGTAAAACTAAACCGCCACTAGCTTTTGGTTCTTTTTAATTCGAACAAATCCTTTCTTCGATCTCTCAAGTTTTTCACACTTCCGAACTGATTCAATTCTCTCAACAAGTCTAAGTCAACATCCGCTATCAGAATCATTTCTGTATTGGGAGTAGCTTCGGCTTTAATTCCGTTAGAAGGAAAAGAGAAGTCACAAGGAGTAAATACCGCTGATTGCGCGTATTGAATATCCATGTTGTGCACTTTTGGCAGGTTGCCAACGCTTCCCGCAATAGCTACATAACATTCGTTTTCAATGGCTCGAGCTTGCGCGCAATGTCTAACACGTGAATAACCATTTTGAGTATCGGTTAAAAAAGGCACAAACAGAATTTCCATACCTTCATCAGCTAATAATCTACTCAATTCAGGAAATTCAGAATCATAACAAATTAAGATGCCAATTTTACCACAATCTGTATCAAATGTTTGTAAAGATGAGCCCCCTTGCATACCCCAAACTTTTGACTCATCGGGTGTAACGTGTAGCTTTTCGTACCGTTCAATACTTCCGTCTCTTCGGCATAGGTATCCTACATTGTACAATAAATCGTTTTTCATTTCAGGCATACTACCTGTAATTACGTTGATATTGTATGATATAGCTAGTTCAGAAAATCGCTTTACAATTTCTTCAGTAAAATTTGATAATTCTCGTATGGCTTCAGATTCCGAGAGGTGATTATTTTCAGCCATTAACGGAGCATTAAAAAATTCGGGGAACAAAGCGAAATCTGAACGATAGCCAGAAACTGCGTCTATGAAGTATTCAGCCTGCTGCATTAATTCTTCAAAATCTTTGTACGGTCTCATTTGCCACTGAATTAGACCGAGGCGAATGATCTTTTTCTGACTAGCAGCTTTTATGGTTTTCTTTTCAAAGTAAATGTTGTCCCATTTCAACAAAACGGCATATTCATTCGATGCGTCGTCGCCTTCCAAGTAGCCTTTTAAAACCTTTTCTGGATGAAAGTCATTCGCAATTTGAAAACTTAGAACTTGGTCGTGAATTTCTTTTCGTTTTACCTTTTCAATGTATTCTTTTGGACCTATTTCTTTGGAATAGTTATGAAAGTTTGGAATTCTACCGCCAAAGGCAATTCCTCTTAAGTTTAACCTTTCACAAAGCTCTTTTCGGTAGTCATAAAGCCTTCTTCCTAATCTTAGTCCTCTAAATTCAGATTTGATAAAAACATCAATACCATAAAGCATGTCACCCTCTTTGTTGTGGGTGTTGAATGTATAGTTGCCTGTAATTTCTTTATACGTATGGTGGTCTGTGTACGCCGAATTTTCAAGCCTAATTGATAATGCACAACCCGCTAATTGATTGTTTACTTTTAAAACAACTTGGCCTTCTGGGAATTTGTCAATCAGTGCTTTAATGTGCTCTTCCTTCCAATACGAATCAGGCATTGAAGAGTAAGCTTCTATCATTGCAGATTTTAACTCTTGGTAATCGTGAATAGTGAGGTACTTAAGTTCGATGTTTTCTATGTCTTCGATCATTTATTTTGAATTGTTATTTTATAAGGAATGCTGTTAAATTTAGTAAATAGAACGGTAGACAAGAACTTAAATAAAGAGTTATAAAAATATAACTCTCTTATTATTAGATTCCAGGGTGTGCATTCAGGTGAATAAGTTTTATTCCACTTCAATCCGATCTTCACCTTTGTATTCAGGTGCTTGTATAGAAATTACTTCAAACGGCTCGAAAGAATTTACTTTTACCGAATGAACTGTTTTGGGAGGGACAACAATTAAATCTCCTTTTTTTACTTTTAAAAGCGAATCTCCTAGCATAATATTAGCAGATCCGTTGATCACATAAATGTGCTCTGTGTGATATGCGTGATAGTGTGGTTTTACTTCTTCCTGTACTCGTATGAGAAATGAACTGCAATTTGAATCTGAAGCGATAGGAATAACATTTTTTGCCCAGGAGCCCAATTCTTCTATCGCTTCTAATACTTCAATTTTAGTTTGGGCGTTCACTTTTAATAAACTCGTAAAAATCAAAAATGCAATCAGGATTGGCTTCATTAGGTTATTTTTTGATAAAGGTTTGCAGAGAGAATCAAAGTTAAATCTTAGAGAATGAATATTCTTCAAAATTAAAACCGTTTATCAACTCTTTTATCGACATCCGCTTTTTCCCTTCCAATTGAATATCTATTAGTTTCACATTGAAGTCTTTCGTTCCAACAAACAATTCTTTGTCAACTAAAGCAATATTGCCGGGAGCGAGATGGTCTTCTTCGACTATTTCAATTGAAAACAGTTTTACGTTTGTTTCTTTTTCATCTTTATTATTTTTCAATAAAGACCAAGCAGTTGGAAATGGACTCATACCTCTTACTAACCGATCTATTTCAATGGCCGATTTGTTCCAATCTACCCTAAAATCATTTTTAAATATTTTAGGAGCTTCTTTACTTTCAGATTCAGGTTGGGGGGTAGGATGAACAGCTCCACTTTCAATCAAATCAACTGTTTTTACCACTAATTCTCCACCAAGGTACATCAATTTATCATGTAAACTACCTGCGGTTTCATCTGAAATAATCTTTACCCGCTCTTGCAGAATAAGGTCTCCGGTATCTATTTTGTGTTTTAAAAAGAAAGTAGTTACTCCAGATTCTTCTTCGCCATTTATGATCGCCCAATTAATGGGAGCTGCACCCCTGTAATTCGGCAACAAAGAGGCATGCAGGTTGAACGTGCCATGTTGCGGCATGTTCCAAACTAATTCAGGCAACATTCTAAAGGCTACAACAATTTGTAGGTCAGCTTGAAATGATTTTAGTTCTTCTAGAAAATGTTCCTTTTTTAAGTTAGTAGGCTGTAAAACTGGTATTCCTTTTGCGGTCGCATACTTTTTTACGGCAGACTCGTTAATTTTCTGTCCCCGGCCTGCTTTACGATCAGGTGCAGTTATTACTGCAACAACGTTTTTGCCTGCTTCAAGTAAAGATTTTAAGCTTTCTACTGCAAAGTCGGGTGTTCCAATAAAGATAATTCTTAAGTCTTTTTTCATATAATGCTGTTTTTCCAATTCCCAAATTTCAAATACAAAATTGATAATAATCCCATGAATCCAAAATAGATGAATTCAGAACACCAAATACTAACCAATGATAGGTTTAAAATTAAGGCAAAGTAATATGCGAACGATAAATAGATACTTATACTTACAAACTCAATACTTAAAGTTATAAGTGTTTTACCTGTGCCTGTTACAGATGAGAAAGTGATAAATGCGATGCTGAAAAATAACATGGCTCCACAAATTGCAGGCAATATTTTAACGGCACCTTCAATTAGGTGTAAATCATCAGTGTAAATGGATGTTATTTTATAAGGAAAGATTAGTAAAACAGGCAGAAATAAGGCAGTAGCAAGTAAACTCATTAACACAATTCTTTTAATTAAAACAGGAATTTCTGATATTCTTTTTTCTCCCATTATGTTGGATACCAATGCGCTTGCAGTTGAACTGAACCCAAATAATGGAATCATAACTACCATGTAAATACTTCTAACAATGTGAGATATAGCTAAATTTGATTCGCCTGTTTGTTCAATAATCATGAAAAAGCTTAGCCAAGTACAAAGCGCCATAAAATTTTGCAGCATTATTGGTGCTGCAATTTTGAGGATGTGTCGTTGCTTTTCCCAATTGTATTTTAAACTTTGGAAAAGGTTATACTTTTTGTAATCGATTTTAGCATAAGTGTAATAAGCAAAGTAGAGTAGTGCAGCAATTTCAGAAATTACAGATGCTAAAGCTGCACCTTTAATTCCAAGCTCTGGTAAACCAAATTTTCCAAAAATTAGAAGATAGTCAAGCACTACATTAACTCCTGCTTGAATAAAGGTAGCTTTTGTGAGCACTTTTGTTTTAGTTGTGCCCGTATAAAAAGCAATAAATAGAAAGTTGAAAAAAGCAAAGAAAATACCATAACTGCGCAGCGAAAGGTAGTTTATTGATGCTTGTAGAATATTTTCGGAAGCTACTAGAGAAGAAAGAATTTGAGGAGTGAACAGTTTTACAAAAACAAACAACAACAGTGAAACAGGTAATAAGAACAGTAAACCTGCATTGAATAGCTCACCAATTTTTTGATGATTTCCTTCTCCATTTCTTCTGCCAATAATAATCTGACAGCCAATGGTAAATCCAAGGCCTATCATCATTAAAACCATGTAGAATATTCCTGCGTTACCAGCTGCTCCTAATTCAACCATTCCATATCGCCCTAAAAATGCGGTATCAGTAACGTTTACAATGTTCTGAGCTACACCACTTAAAATAATGGGGTAAGAAACTTTCCAGATGTTTTTGTAATCTATTGCTTGATTCATTCTTCAATATAAAGAACCAAGCCTTTCAAATATTCCCCCTCGGGATGAAAAATAGAAACCGGATGATCTGCCGGTTGTGAGAGGTGATGTAACACTTTTACACTTCTTCTTGCTTCTATGGCAGCAGCCATAACTGTGTTTTCGAATAATTTACGATCAACTACTTGGCTGCATGAAAATGTGAAAAGAATTCCACCTTTCTTTATCATTGAAAATGCCTTTGCATTTAATCTTTTATACCCTTGAACAGCTTTGTGTTGAGCACTTTTACTCTTGGCATATGCAGGTGGATCTAAAATAATTGTGTCGTAAACTTCATCCGTTTCATTTAAATACTTCAGCGTATCTTTTGCAAAACTTTTGTGTCGGTCGCAGTTCTCAAAATTTATGGCCACATTTCGCTCTGTTAGTTCTATTGCTTTTTGTGAACTGTCCACAGAGTGCACTTCCGCAGCACCTGCATCTAAGGCATAAACACTAAATCCTCCAGAATAACAAAAGGTGTTGAGTACTTTTTTATTTTTTGAATAGTTATTGAGAAGCTCTCTGTTGAAGCGTTGATCAATGAAGAAACCAGTTTTTTGACCCGTAACCCAATCAATTTCGAACTTTAGATTATTCTCTAACACAATCTGTGGGCTTTCCGCTGTTCCTAAAAGGTAGCCGTCTTCTATGCCTTTTTCTCCTTGACGGTGAAGGGCTTTTTCGCTTTTTGAATAGACAGCAGTGAGCTTTTTTCCAAAAACAGTTTTTAATGCTTTTGCTAAGTCTGGTAAAGCATTGGCAAAACCTACACTGTGCGCTTGCACAATGGCAACACCTCCGTAAATGTCTACGATTAAACCAGGTAATCCATCACCTTCGGCATGAATTAAACGGTAACAAGTTGTTGTAGCTGAGTTAGAAAGTTGTAATGCCTCTCTTAACCTGTAAGCAGCGGTAATTTTATGCTCCCAAAAAGAATCATTCACTGTTGCGTCTTTAAATGAAAGCATTCTAACCGCAATGCTTCCTTCTGCAAAATGTCCTATTCCCAAAATTTTCTCTTTTTGGTCTGCAACTTTTACAAGGTCACCTTCTTTTAAGTCCAGTGCATCTTCATCCATTAAAATCTTATCAATGGCACCTGAAAAAACCCAAGGATGTTTTCTTTTCAGGCTTTCACTTCTCTTGGGTTTTAGTATTACAATTGGGTAGTTCATTATCTAATTTGAATCATCATTTCTCGCGGCCTCAGTCCCATCTGAAAATCTTGCATTCTTCTCTGGTCTTCTATTAATCGGGCTTTCATCCGACTTTCTTTCTCCATTCTTTTCGAAATTGGTCCTTCAAAACGAATTGGTATTTTTTGATCAATTTTTGGTTGCTCTTCTACTTTTGGCTTTTCTGCTTCTTTTGCCAAATACAGGTAATAAGCATTCACTTTTTGAATTTTCTGCTGTTCCTCAATAATTTGTTCTTGTGCTAAAGGAATAGTATCGTGATATTGCCTGATTAAACCGTTGGGTTGCTTTCTCGATCTATTTTCAATGACTACAAAGCCAGAATTAATATAACTAATTGTAGCAAAATTAAAACCATCGTTTGGCGATTTTGAAAAAAGAGAATAGTCCAGCTTTTCATCTCTATCTATGGTATCACCAACTGAAGGATGCAATGGATAAACATTCTGACCAAAAGTAATTTTACAAGCCAACAAAAGAAAAGTGATAAGTGCTATTCTCAATCTTCTAGCTCCTCATCTTCATATTCTTCCCTTGCATCGTCTGTTAAATTACCATCATCATCGTAGTCTTCATCGTTTTCAATTAACTGTTCAGCCATTATGATTGACATTTTAATCAAATAGATTTTTTCATCAGTTTCAAATCTTAAGGCGCTTACTTTTTCACCATCTTTATTTACAAAACTGATTAAGTGTTGACTAAATCCTTCAGGATATTCTAACTTAATTTGATGTTGAATTGAACTGTCTAACTTTTCAAAAGCCGTTACGACTCTGGGTTTATTTGGAGTACTCATTGTTTTTTTATTATTACCAGTTTAACAAATATGCAAATATTAATGGAGCTACGATTGTAGCGTCAGATTCAATTATAAATTTAGGAGTGTTAATATCTAATTTACCCCAAGTAATTTTTTCGTTTGGCACAGCTCCAGAATATGAGCCATAACTTGTTGTACTATCTGAAATTTGACAGAAATAACTCCAAAAAGGGGTATCTGTTTGTTCCATATCTTGGTATAACATAGGCACTACGCAAATGGGGAAATCACCGGCAATTCCACCTCCAATTTGGAAAAAACCAATTCCTTCTTTACCGGCTTCTTTTGTATAATATTTTGCCAAGTAAGTCATGTATTCAATGCCTGATTTCATGGTTGAAGGTTTCAACTCTTCCTTTAAACAATAGGAAGCAAATATATTCCCTAAGGTAGAGTCTTCCCAACCCGGGCAAATAATGGGTAGATTTTTTTCTGCTGCAGCCAACATCCAAGAATTTTTTGGGTCAATCTCATAATACTGCTCCAATTCCCCTGAAAGCAATAATTGATATAAATACTTATGAGGTAAATAGCGTTCACCTTGTTCTTCTGCTTTTTTCCAAAGTTTGAACACATGGCTTTGTAACCTTCTAAATGCTTCTTCTTCAGGAATACAAGTATCTGTTACTCTATTTAATCCTCTTTCCAGTAAGTCCCATTCTTCTTTAGGAGTTAAATCGCGGTAGTTTGGAACTCTTTCATAATGAGAATGAGCTACTAAGTTCATCAAGTCTTCTTCCAAATTAGCACCTGTACAAGAAATAATTTGGACCTTGTCTTGTCGAATCATTTCTGCCAACGATTTACCTAACTCAGCAGTACTCATAGCTCCTGCCAAAGAAATAAGCATTTTTTTACCGCTTGCTAAATGTTCTTCGTAACCTTTCGCGGCGTCAACAAGTGATGCTGCATTAAAGTGCTTGTAATGCTCAGTAATGAATTTTCCTACAGGGCCTCTATTTTCCATTTAATTCAAATTTATAACTCAATAACTTATAATATAATTTAGCTGCTAAAAAATTTGGTGCTCCATTTCCTTCTATTGGGGCAAGCTCAACAATGTCCAAACCTACAATATTTTTCTGTTCAAAAACCTTTCTGAGGTAGATAATTGTTTCATTCCAAAATAATCCGCCTGGTTCTGGAGTACCGGTTGAAGGCATTAAAGAAGAGTCAAATACATCTAAGTCAATTGTGAGATAGACGTCGTCAGTCATTTGGTCAATAGACTGTTGCATCCAATCTGTTCTACCGTAAATTTCTTCTGCAAAATAACATTGATCTCGATTAACATATTGCATTTCGCTTTTGTCCATGCTGCGAATACCAACTTGGATTAAGTTGGCATTTTGACTTGTATCGTACACAGCGCAAGCGTGGTTATAAGGTGAACCAAGGTATTCTGGTCGTAAATCCGTGTGAGCATCTAATTGAAGAACTGTTAGGTTCTTAAATTTCTCATAGTAAGCTTTTATAATACCAATACTAACAGCATGTTCTCCACCAAAAAAGGTTAAAAATTTACCTTCTTTTAAAAGCGCAGTTGTACTTTCATAAATGGCTTTGAAAACGGCTTCTGGTGAGCTGTCTTCTGTAATTGGATTCACAATAAAAACACCATTTCTGTATGCTTCAGAGTCAGTTTCTATATCGTACAACTCCATGTTTGCTGACGCATCTAAAAACGCATCAAATCCTTTATCAGCTCCTTTCCCCCAGCTACTTGTTCCGTCGTAGGGCAAGGATTGCAACCATACTTTTGCCGTTTCTTTATTGGCAAAGTCATCTTCAATACCGGCGTAATTTGTATTATTTATCATTTTTATTTTGACTTGTTTTTTTATACCCTAATAGTTTGAACATTTCTTCAGCAGACTGTTCATTTCTATACATATAATCAACAATATTGCCTTGATCATCACGATCTATGATAATGTGTTTTGGTGAAGGTATTAAGCAATGTTTAATGCCTCCGTATCCACTAATTGCATCTTGATAAGCTCCAGTGTGAAAAAAGCCAAGGTAAAGTGGTTCTTTTTCGTCTTCTTTAATTTTAGGTAGAAGAACTTCTTGGTTTAAATCTTCGGAATTGTAGTAGTCAGAATGGTCGCAAGAAATTCCTCCAATGGCAGTACGTTGGTATTCATTATTCCATTTATTGATTGGCAATAAAATAAACTTTTCGTTAATGCTCCAAGCGTCAGGAATTGTGTTCATTAAACTATTATCAATAATGTACCAAGTTTCGGTGTCATTTTGTTTCTTCTGTTCAATTACTTCAAATACAATAGCACCACTTTCGCCAACAGTATACTTTCCAAATTCAGTAAAAATATCGGGCTCCATAATACCTTCTTCGTCGCAAACGCTTTTAATGTTTGTTACAATTTCGTTAATGATGTAGTTGTAGTCGTATTCAAAGCCCAAGTTGTTTCTTATTGGAAGACCTCCACCCAAATTAAATGCGCTCAAAGAATTGCATTTTTTCTTTAAATCCACATAGAGCTTAAGTGCTTTCATAAACTCGCCCCAATAGTAAATGGTATCCTTAATTCCAGAATCTACAAAAAAGTGGAGCATTACCATTTCTACACTCTCTTCATTTTCTATTTCATTTTCATAAAACGCTAATAAATCAGTGTTAGAAATACCTAATCGAGAGGTGTAATAGGATGCTTGAGGCTCTTCATTAATAGCCATTCTTATACCAATCTTAATCTTTTTGCTACAATTCAATTTCTTGATTCTAGCCATCTCAGTTTTACTGTCTAAAACTAAAATCACATTATCAAAGCCTAACTCTATTAGGTTAACAATTTTTCTGAGGTATTCATCAGTTTTGTATCCATTGTTTACTATGGTAATGTTTTTATCTAGTTTACCTTCTGAATATAACTTCAAAATCAAATCAATATCAAAAGCAGAAGAAGTCTCAAGATTTACATTATGCTTTAAAGCTTCCGACACTACATGTGAAAAGTGATTGCACTTGGTACAATAGCAATAGTGATACTTTCCACGGTAATTATTTTTTTTAATTGATCGATTAAAAATGTTTCTAGCCTTCTTTATTTGGTCACCAATTTTTGGCAGGTAGATAAATCGAAATGGCGTACCATATTTCTCAATAAGATGAGTTAAGGATATACCGTGAAAGGTGAGGTTGTCATTTTTTAAGTCAAAACCCTCTTGTGGAAAGTAATAACTTTGATCAATAAGGTCGAAATAGGTGTTTTTCATCTAAATAATTATGTGAAAATATTTTGATTTAAAATTAAGGAGTCAAATGTGATATTACTGTAATTTACTAAATTTTAATTGGTTTATTTTCATGCTCAAGTAGTTTGTGAGGAAGGGAAAGAGCTAACAGAATAAGTAGAACAATTGTTGCATAAGTTGTTGATTTATGATACCAATAAAATTTTCTGTAAACACCTAAAATGAGTTCTAAATTGAATGTAATAATACAAATCAAAAACCAAATATTACTTGCTGATATTTTTTTTATTCTTTCATATTGTTTCAGTTGAAACAAAGTTAGATAGCCGAGGGCAGGCATTAAGAATATAAAGTTGTACAACCTTTGTTGAGGAAAAAATAGAGTGATAATTAAAAATAAATAGCTCCATTGCCACCAAAGCTTTAGTTTGGAATCTACACTATTAGTTTCTCTTCTTAAAAAGTAGAACGTAAATAGAATAATAATAATTCGAGCGGCGTAAATAAGATACTTCACGGTATCATAGCCAAGGTCAATTAAGTGTCGTCTGTGGGTTAAATCCACCACGTTGTCTTCAATTCCTGCAATGAATAAAGTTGAAAGCAACGCACTAAGACCATGGTTTTTTCTATTGTTCATGTCAAAAATTGCCCACTCTTCTTTTTCTGGAGTTAGTGCTTCAAGCCAATTAGACCACATAGCTAAGTTTTGATCCCACCCTAAAAATACACTTGGTAAAACAATCAGCAATAGGATGGATATGCCAAGAGCAATGACCGTTTTCCATTTCTGTTTAAAAAGTAGGTAAGGTATAAAAACAATTGGCGTTAGTTTAATTGCTAAGGCAAGAGAAAGAAGCGTACCTCCGACAATTTCATTATTCCTTTTAAAAATTTGATTCAACGATTCTAAGCTCAAGAATAAAATTATAATGGTCATCTGAATCAGATGTAAATTACTATATATATAGTAAATAGAGCTCAAGCAGAGAATAGCAATTGCATTTAAGTTGCTATTCATTTTTAAGTTAGGTTTAAAAACCCACTCATCAATAATAAATATGATTCGTAAAAGAGAAAGTAGACTTAGGAGCTTCCAAATTGTGGTTGCAAGTAGAATAGGGATTTTACTAAACGGGTAGAGTAGGCTTGTAAAAATGGGATTACCAAAGTAGAATAACATGGCGGGATTGCCATACAACTCGTTATATATGTTTTTATTTGAGAATAATTCAGCTGAAGCTTGAAGATATACAAATAAATCAGCTGGGCGTTTAAACTCAACACCAATAAAAATGATGGTTAATACACTAAAAAAAAAGACTAAAAAGTGCCATTTTTTGATTGCCGTCATTTGTTAAAATTAGAATAAAAAAAAACTCCTTCGCCCAAATGGGGAAGGAGTTTCTAAATAAGTTTAATAACAGAGGTTTTGAATTACTTTACTGCTTTTACAATTGCTTCAAATGCTGTTGCATCGTTCATTGCTAGGTCAGCCAATACTTTTCTATTCAATTGAATATCTTTCTTAGCTAATTTACCCATGAATTCAGAATAAGACATATCGTGCAAACGAGTTGCAGCATTTATTCTTTGAATCCATAAACCTCTAAAGTTTCTTTTCTTTAATTTTCTGCCTGTGTATGCATATACACCTGCTTTTTCTACTGCGTTTTTAGCTACAGTGTGAACATTTTTTCTTCTTCCGAAGTATCCTTTTGCCTGCTTGAGGACTTTTTTTCTACGAGCTTTTGCAGCTACTGAATTTGTTGACTTTGGCATTTTCTTTTCGTTTTTTGAAGTATCGTGGTTTTTTCAAACACTTTTATAATTGGCGATAATTCGGGTTTTGTTATTTATGAATTACGATAACCAGAAAGGTTTTACTTCATGCACAATTGCAATTTAATGTTAGACTCGTCGGCCTTGTGCACCAATGTTGCTGCTGTTAAGTTTCTCTTTCTTTTTGTAGCTTTTTTGGTCAAAATGTGACTTTTAAAAGCATGCTTTCTTTTAATCTTTCCTGACCCTGTAATTTTAAAACGCTTTTTAGCGCTAGAGGTCGTCTTCATTTTTGGCATGTGTTCTATATATTGAATTAAACTTATTTACTTTTCTTTTTGGGAGCTAGCATCATAATCATACGCTTACCTTCCATTTTTGGCATAGACTCTACTGTAGCAATCTCTTCCAAGGCTTGGGCGAACTTTAACAATAAGATATGTCCTTTCTCTTTAAATAGGATAGAACGTCCTTTAAAGAAAACGTAGGATTTAACTTTGGCGCCTTCAGAAATGAACTTTTGAGCATGTTTCAGCTTAAATTCATAATCGTGGTCGTCCGTGTTCGGTCCAAAACGAATTTCTTTAATAATAACCTTCACCGCTTTCGCCTTCATTTCTTTCTGGCGTTTTTTCTGCTCGTACAAGAATTTCTTGTAATCGATGATTTTTACTACCGGTGGGGCAGCGTTCGGTGAGATCTCTACCAAATCCAAATCGGCTTCTTGAGCCATCTGCAAAGCAGCTTGGATGGAATAAACCCCTTGTTCTATTCCTTCTCCAACTACTCTTACTTCTCTTGCAGAAATTTTTTCGTTGATTTTGTGTGGATCTTCTTTCCTTACAAATCTTCTGGGGCGCTGTTGTCGTGCTATTTCGTGGTCCTCCTGATTAATTTATTATACTAATTCTTCAATTTCTTTTCCAATTAACATAGAAAACTCTTCTATTGTCATGGTTCCAATGTCACCTTCTCCGTGTTTTCTTACTGAAAGTGTGCCATTTTCTATCTCTTTTTCGCCTATGATTAACATGTAGGGAACCTTAGATACTTCTGCATCTCTGATCTTTTTACCTACTTTTTCGTTTCTATCATCTACGAAGCCGCGAATATCGTATTTATTTAGCAGATTTAAAACCTCTTTACAGTTTTCGTTGTATTTTTCACTCAGAGGTAAAATTGCGATCTGATCTGGGGTTAACCAAAGGGGGAAATTCCCGCCACAATGCTCAATTAAAACAGCTACAAAACGTTCAAGCGAACCAAACGGCGCTCTGTGAATCATTACAGGTCTATGGCGCAAATCGTCACTTCCAATATACTCCAATTCAAAACGTTCTGGTAGGTTGTAGTCAACTTGTATGGTTCCTAATTGCCATTTTCTACCAAGGGCATCCTTCACCATAAAATCCAATTTTGGACCGTAGAAGGCGGCTTCCCCATACTCTACAACAGTATTTAAATCTTTGCCTTTAACGGCGTTTATAATTGCTTGTTCTGCTTTTTCCCAATTTTCGTCGCTTCCAATGTACTTGCTTTTATCGTCTTTGTCTCGTAACGAAATTTGAGCGGTAAATTCCTCAAATTTTAACGCTTTGAAAACATACAATACTAAATCAATTACTTTTTTAAATTCTTCTTCCACCTGTTCTGGTCTGCAAAAAAGGTGGGCATCATCTTGCGTAAATCCTCGAACTCTAGTTAAACCGTGCAACTCGCCACTTTGCTCATACCTATATACTGTTCCGAATTCTGCGAAACGAACAGGTAAATCTTTGTAAGAGCGAGGCTTTGATTTGTAAATTTCGCAATGGTGAGGGCAGTTCATTGGTTTCAACAAAAACTCTTCATTCTCGTTTGGCGTATGAATTGGTTGAAATGAGTCCGCTCCATATTTTTGATAATGACCTGAGGTGATGTATAGCTCTTTACTTCCTATATGGGGAGTAATAACCGGTAAATAACCTGCTTCAAGTTGAGCCTTCTTCATAAAGTTTTCTAATCGCTCTCTTAATTGAGCCCCTTTTGGCAACCAAAGTGGCAAGCCTTGACCAACTTTCTGAGAAAATGTAAAAAGCTCAAGTTCTTTACCTAATTTTCTATGATCTCGTTTTTTTGCCTCTTCTAATAGTTCTAAATACTCGGTTAGTTCTTTGGCTTTCGGGAATGTAATTCCGTAAATACGAGTAAGTTGTTTGTTCTTCTCGTCTCCACGCCAATATGCACCCGCTAAACTTAAAAGTTTAATGGCCTTAATAAATCCTGTATTGGGGATGTGTGGTCCTCGACAAAGATCTGTGAAGTTACCTTGGGTATAAAATGTGATATTACCATCTTCTAATCCTTCCAATAAATCAAGTTTGTATTCATCGCCTTTTTCTTGGTAATAGGCAACAGCTTCTGCTTTGGAAATTTCTTTACGCGAATATTCACTTTTCTGACGGGCAAGTTCCGTCATTTTTTTCTCAATTGTAACGAGATCCGCTTCTGTAATTACCTTGTCACCCGAATCTACATCGTAGTAAAAGCCATTTTCAATGGGAGGACCTATGCCTAATTTTATTCCTGGATAGATAGTTTCAAGAGCTTCAGCTAATAAGTGAGCAGAAGAATGCCACATGGTCTCTTTCCCTTCATCATCATTCCACGTTAGCAGTTGCAGGTTAGAATCGCTTTCAATCGCTCTAAAAGCATCTACAACCTGTCCATTCACCATAGCGGCTAATACGTTGCGCGCTAATCCTTCACTTATGCTTTTTGCAACATCCAAAGCTGTTGCTCCTTTCTCAAATTCTCGCACAGAACCATCTGGCAAAGTAATTTTAATCATCTTGTTTGTTTTAGGGCTGCAAAGGTAACTCCTTGCTTTTGATTTTTGATAAAAAAAAAGCCTCGCTTTTAACGAGGCTTTTTCAATAAGAATTAAGCTTATCCGTTAATTATACTCGCTCTTAAATCTTCAATTTTCTGATTTAACAACAAAATCTCTTCGTTTGTTAGCGTTATATCTGAAAATGAAACATCAGGATTATCTAATGCTTTTACTTCTTTGAAACTTTCAAATGTAGTTTGAATTTCTTCCAAGCCTTCAATTAAGGCTGTTAAGTCTAAACTTGGGTCATTCTGATTTTTTACAGCACTAATTACATTTTTCAAAATTGACATTTGTTCAATAATTCTTGGCGTGATTGAAGATTCAGTTGTAGCACTTTTGGATCCTAAATACATACCTTCAACCCAAGCAGCAGAGAAAAATACAGCTTCTTTTGATTCATCATTATTTTCTGATAAATAATCGTCTGTTCTGCTTTTTATCTCAGTAAGAATGTATAAAATGGAATCTTGATTGTCAATGTTTTTTTCAAAACTGGTTAAGAGATTTCCTCCATCAAAAATACCAGGTATACCTATCGCTTCAGAGAGTTCTCTTACCACCTTAATGTAGTCTAAGGATGCCTGTCTTTCGCTGTTTAAAACCGCATAAGCTAAATCTGCACTGTATACGCCAAAGTTTAAATAACGCGCAGTTTTTGTATTGTACTTGCTAATATTTGAAGTTGGATTGGTAATTCCTCCTTCATATTTTAGTCCTGCTCTGTTAAACATGGCTGCTATTTGAATAGGAGATGGAAGGATGAAATTACTTTCATATACTTCTACTTCTTCCTCTTCAACTAATTCTTGAGTCACTTCTTCAGTTGTTTCAGTTTCTTTAGGAGCTTCTGCGCATGCAAATAAAACTCCCGCTAATGATAAAGCAGCTATCGACTTTAATGATGTATTTAATATATTCATAGTGGTATTCTTAACTTGTTTTGGTCTATTGAAATTAATTAGATTCTGTCTCCTTTTTGTCAGCAACAAAAGTCAGCTGATAGCCTAAAATGAAAACTAAACAACCGTCTTCTTTTACGCCATCTGCTTTAGGTATTGTATACCGAATAAACATGTTTTTTGATTTTTCCGGAGAATAAGAGATGATATCCGCTGTATTTCCTTCTGATGTAAATACAGCCTTTCTATTAGAGTGAGAATTGTCCTTGTCAAATATTTCAACAACTACGTCTTTTGGTAAGCCTTTTTTATTGAATACCATTTTATACTTTTCTCCTTTAAACAAAGGAACTTCAATCTCTTTTCTAGATGCTTTATAATCGTAACTAATCGTATTCACCTTTGAGGCTGAATAGTAAAAAGGGTTTAACTCCGAAATTCCTTCCTTTTTCAAAGTCTTAGAATCGCAATTGGGTTCGGTAAATGCTGCACAAACTACTAAGATTGTGGCAATACTAAAGAGTGACAATGTTAATTTTCTCATAGTGGTCAAATTTTGGGTGCTAAGATAATAAAACCTGTGAAAGATTTATAAAGAATTGATAACTAAAATATATGAAATTACGGTAGCGAGTTAACAAAAGCTTGGTAACTACTAGGTGCGTAATAGTTGGTATCGCAGCCAATGGCCATTGCTTCTGCAGTAATTCGTTCAACTCGATCCTCTGGAGAAGGGTGGGTACTTAAAAATACCGGACCGTCTGATTGGCCTGAGGCTGATAACTGCTTGAAGAATGTTGCTGCCCCATCACAGCGATAGGGTGTTTTTGCTAAGTAGGTTACAGATTCTAAGTCCGCCTCGGTCTCATTGTCTCTGCTGAATTTAAGTGTTCCAAGACTGGATAATATTTGAGCTACTTGACCTGGTTCATTCCCAAGAGCTATTGATAGTAAAAAATTAACACCGTATTGTCGTTGTAATTGTTGAACCGAATGCCTTTTGTCGGAATGAGCGATCTCATGCCCCATAACTCCCATTAAATCATCTTCGTTTTGCAAATATTTAATAAGACCTGTATAAAAGTATAAGTAACCACCTGGAGTTGCAAAAGCATTCAAGGTCGCATCATCTTGTATAATGTAAACTTGCCAAGCAAACTCATCTTTGTAGTCAATTTCTCCTGTATTTAAAATTGAATCTTTTAAACCGCGTATGTAAGCATAAGCAGAAGCGTATTGAACAGAGTCGAGCAGAGGGTACTCTTTCGGATTGTTAAATATTTCTTGTTGCACTTCTTTCCCTAAACTCACATCTCTGGCAGGTGAGAACAATAGTACAGAAGTAGGGCCGTCGTCGTCTTTTTTACAAGCTTGGAAGCTGATTGCAGTTAGCGTTAAAATGATCAAGATGCGAGATGTAATTTTCATTGCGATTTTTTTTGCAAGATTAATGAATTTCAAAAAAAACGAATCGTTAAAAAAGTTTCTGATTGAAATGTGGTGAATTCTCTTGTGAATTAAATTTTTTCTGTTCCAAAAAAAAGCCCCTTTCCTGAAGAAAGGGGCTTTGAAATTTATGTTTATATATTATTTTGATCGTTTTGACTTTTGCATTTCGTTTTCCGATTCGCGTTCTTTTTGCTGAAACAACTCAAAACGAGAAGGAACAACTTGTGCAGGCCAGTAGTTGTTAGACCTGTCAACATCAGCTGTCTCTAGATTAGGATCTAAGTTAATTGACTTCAATTCTTTTTCAAACCAGAAAACCTTCTTAGCAGTTTTGTTTCCCATTTTCCAAATCTCAGCAGGAATGTATTCTTTTTGAGTTGTGCCATCTGTAAATGTGAATTCTAAAATAACAGGCATAACCAGGCCTCCAATTAACTCAAAGTTTAATTCATAGAAATTCTTTTTCTGAGCTAACATCTTCTTTTCTTCTGCGGTCAGCTTATCGTAATACTTTTTATACTCTGATTTGTCTAAATCTGTAACCTTGTATGGATCAAATGAGTTGTAAAAATCTTTTGTGCTTGGATCTCTCTCAACTACAGTGTTTTTCGCGTTACTTTCATTGCGAATATCTCCAACAAAATCTTCTTTGCTTTCGGCAATCTTCTTCTCAAATGGTTTTTGTTTTTCAGGGTTTTTATCGCTGATTTGCATCCATTTAACATCATTTAATGCAATGTCACAATGATCTGTAGAAAAGAACCAACCTCTCCAAAACCAATCTAAATCAGTTGCTGATGCATCTTCCATTACTCTAAAGAAATCAGCAGGAGTAGGGTGCTTAAATTTCCATGTTTGGGCATATTGTTTGAAAGCGTAATCAAATAACTCTCTGTCCATTATGGTTTCTCGTAGAATGTTTAAAGCAGTTGCAGGTTTTCCGTAAGCGTTGTTTCCGAATTGAAAAATTGACTCAGAGTTGGTCATGATTGGAGTAATGTTGCTTTTGTCTCCCTTCATGTAATCAACAATTTTATAAGCCGGTCCTCTTCTAGATGGGTAGTTTACATCCCATTCCATTTCAGCCAAGTATTGGCAAAAGGTATTCAATCCTTCATCCATCCAAGTCCATTGTCTTTCGTCAGAGTTTACAATCATTGGGAAAAAGTTGTGCCCAACTTCATGTATGATAACTGAAATTACACCATACTTAAGTCTTGCAGTGTAAGTACCATCTTTTTCTGGTCTACCATAATTAAAACAAATCATTGGGTATTCCATGCCAATGCTTTTTGAATTAACAGAAATAGCAACGGGATAAGGATAATCAAAAGTAATATCTGAATAGCTCCTTAGGGTGTGAGCAACTGCTTTGGTAGAATATTGTTCCCAAACTGGGTTGCCTTCTTTTGGGTAGTAACTCATGGCCATAACAGTTCGTTCTCCAAACTTAACTCCAACAGCATCCCACATAAATTTTCTAGATGAAGCGAAGCCAAAATCCCTTACATTTTCTGCGTGATAGGTCCACGTTTTTTTACCTGTGGCTTTTTTCTTTTCGATTTTTTCTGCTTCTGCTTGAGTAGTAATGAGTATAGGTTGATCAGCCGTTTTTGCTTTTTCTAATCTTTCGATTTGTTTGGCAGTTAGTACTTCTTTAGGGTTCTGTAAAACTCCTGTAGAAGCAATTGTATGGTCTTCAGGAACGGTTATGCTTACTTTGTAGTCGCCAAAAGGTAACGTGAACTCACCTCTGCCTAAAAATTGTTTATTTTGCCATCCTTCTACATCATTGTAAACGGCCATTCTTGGAAAGAATTGAGCGATTGTGTAAAGGTAATTATCTTCTTCTTCAAAATATTCGTAACCAGATCTACCTCCAATTTGCATTCTATCGTTGATGTTATACCACCACTTTATTTGAAATGAAAAGCTCTCTCCCGACTTCAAAGGCTCATCTAAATCAATCCGCATCATGGTTTTGTTAACCGTATACTTCAAATCTTGACCGTCCATTCCTTTCACAAAATCTAACTTGAAACCTCCGTCAAAGTCGTTCATCATTCTTTTTAAATTGTCGAATGACATACTTTCACCAATGCTACTTTGAGCAATTTTTTTTGTGTCAGAATCTTTTGCTCTCATGTTTTGGTCTAGTTGCACCCATAGGTAAGGTAATGCATCTGGCGACATGTTATGATACGTAACGGTTTCTTCTCCTGCAAGGATTTGTTTTTTATCGTCAATTTCAACGTTCATTACGTAATCAGCTTTCTGCTGATAATACTCATGCCCGGGGAACCCTGCGGCTGTTCTGTAGGAATTTGGTGCTGGCAATTCTTGCTTTAGCTGCCTAAAAGGGTTTTTATTTGTACTTTCTTGAGCATAAGCCATTAATCCTGCAGAGCACAGTATAACGGTTAGAATTCTTTTCATAAATTGAGTTTTAATAATTAGAGTATCGAGGAGTCGTTAAAATTCCTTGCTGATGTTTTGGTTGTATAAAGTGAAGCTATTCACTTCATCACCTTTTTTATAATTGACTTTGTTGGTTTGATCTTTGAAATAGTCAATCAACATAGAATTTGTTAAAAGTGTTTCGACTTTCACTTTAAAATTTTTCACTTCAATGTAAATCCAAGTATAATCCTTGTCTATTTCTTTACCGACATAGGTTAGCGGCAAAGAACCTTTTGATTGCTCAATGAAAAAGTGGGTATTGAGATAGGATTTAATAAAATCATCGGCCTTCTCATGTTCTTTTTCGGTTCCTAAGAAAACCTTTACGTTTTGTTCTTTTTCTAAAACAAACTCTAAATCATCCGCAAAGAGCTTCATGCTTATTTGTAACGATTTAGATGCCTCGTTGTACTCCATGTCTGTTATGCTCATGTAAAACTTATGAGCACGTTCTGAATTACCAAGAAAAAAAGCAACTGAAATTAGTAATATGCAAACTTTGAACAGTTTGTTAGTCTTCCTCATCCTCTTCTTCTTCGTCGTCACTTCTATATGTTTTGTAGATAATTTCTGATTCTTTCTTCCGATCCTCTTTGTCAATCACTTCATCCTTTTTCATGTACTTCATGAAAATAGATTTCAAGTCCATTGCGTTGTCAATGTCTTTCTGCGTTGGATTGTATTTATATGATTTAAAATACTGATCGTATTCGCCACTTTTTACAATTAGAGCGAATTCATCTAACGCATCGACCAAAGTAGGGGCGGAAACTTCATCAGGAATGTATTCAGGAGTTAAACTATCCATTGCAAAAATGATGCTTTTGATTCCTTCACCAACGTTTCTTGATTTGATTTCATAGACTCCTTTCATTAGCCAAACCCCATAATCATCAGGGGCAAATCGGGTAATACTCTTAAGGTAATACGCAGCTTTTCTATAATCCTCATTGTCGTAATAAATTTCAGAAACCGTTATAGCACTGTCCTTTAAAATGGACAAAAATTCCTGAGCATTGTTCCAAACATCTATATTTTCCTCTGGCTTCGCCTTATACTTTTCTAATTTATAGGCAGCTTTCAAAGATTCTTTAAAGGCTTTTGGGTAGTCTTCTTGCAATTCTGGCATCCCAGCAATTTCAAAATATGCTTGCGACATGTAGTAATATACCCACCCATTTTTTCGATATTCGGCATCTTCTCTCAACTTTTCTGCTTTAGAAGCTGCATCTTCGTATTCACCATCTACCATATGGAAGGTAATTTTACCGAGTTTTTTGTCTTCTGGTTGAGCATTAAGTAGCTGAACTATTAGGTACAGTGTTGAAAATATAAGTAGTTTCTTCATGGTCTTATTTTGTAACGTATAATTAAGAATTCTACATCGATTTACAAAATCTATACCATGAATACTTTTAAGCTGCAAAGTGTAATTTTGAAAAAAAACAATGAACCGAATTACTCAAGAAAAAAAAGAAGAAGGAACACTCATTAAAATTAGTGCATTCAGAGACGAGAGTAAGCAAAAGAACTTAACCGTTTGGTTGGCCTTTTGGACGTTTTGCGGTATTGCAATTGGTTCTCAATTATTTGTTGAGGGCAATAAAGAAATGAAGACCTTTATTACGGTTTACTTGGCCTTTTGGGCTTATTTTGAGTACACTGTGGTAAAGGCATTTAAATGGAGAAAAAACGGGGAAGAACAGTTTCTAATTTCAGATGAGTATTTCCATTACGGCAGAACTTACAACAACAGGGGATTTTTAAAACCTCACCGTAAAGATTTGGTAAACTCAGTTAGAGTGATAGACGATGAAGTAGGAACCTTTGCAAAAGTTTTTGGGAGCTCATATTGGGTTGTAGGTGGAGAGCGCTTAGCTTTTACAGTTGGCGGAAAAGTAATTCCTTTTGGAATGGAGCTGACCGATAAAGAAGTAAAACAATTACAAGAGAAGTTGAATAATTTGTTGAATTAATAGGTTTTAGCTAAAAAAGAAAAAGTCTTTTCCTTCTTCAAGCATGAGTTTATCTAAAAAATCAATAATCTGAGTTTTGGCATTTTTCAAAGCAACTGTGATAATGATTTGGGGCTGATCCTTGGTTGCAATGCTTTCAAATGATTCCATCAATTGGTCGTAAATTTCTTTACCATGTTTGTTGGGGTTGTTGCTCACCCAAGTAAAAGGAACATTTTTAGATTGTAATTTCTTCGCTAGGTCTTTTCCTTTTTTTCCTGAACCCCAAACCATTAGCGGTCTATTTTTGTCATACTTTAGGGCTAAAAAGTAGCGCAGCTTAATTTCGAAGAAGGTATAAGCTGCATAGTTTTCATCGTTTCTGCTGCTTCGTTCTTGGTGGTCTCTCCACAAATGGGTAATGGTTTCAACTGCAACAACATTTAAACCTTTTTGGTGCATCCGAAAAACCAAATCATAATCCTCAGGATAAATTTCAGAATTAAAGGCACCACACTTTTCAAAATCGCTTCGGTAAACCAGCCAATTCGGCGATGCTATAACGCACTCCTTGAACAACTCCATCCAATGAGTTCCCTTATCGCAAAGTTCATTTAGCCAGTTTTGATAGTTCAAATAACCATCATTAACACCCTCTGCTGCAAAATATTCTACTTTTCCAGTTACTACATTTCCTTCTCCAACGTGAATCAACTTTTCTTTAAGAGAGGCTAGTTTTTCAGGAACCATTAAATCATCTGCATCCATTCTATGAATAAATCGGCCAACAGCTTCAGTGTAGCCGCACTTTAATGCGTCGATAATTCCACTGCCGTTGTTATTCAAGTAATGAATTCGTTCATCAACCGAACTGAACCAATTCAGCAGGTCTTCGCTGTTGTCTGTTGATGCATCGTTTACAGCTATTAATTCCCAATTCGTTTCGGTTTGACTTTGAATGCTAATAATACAATCTTCAAGGTATAGCCCGGCATTTTTTACCGGCATGATGATCGATATTAGGTCATTTTTCATGTTATGGCAAAAGGTGTAATTGGTTGTTGCTCCAAGCTTCTGGTTTTGCAGCAAAAAGTGGTTTGGTTTTCGACCAAGTTAATTTAAATAAAGCGGAGTGTCTATAGTTTTCTAACGCTTCTTTATTTTCCCAGTGGCTATAAGTGAAAAAGATACAAGGGTTGTCGGCAGATTGAAGCATTTGTAAGTGCAACACTCCTGGGAATGAACGAATCTTTTCTTTTGAATCGAGAAGCACTTGTTTGAAATTTTCAATTTCGTCTTCTCTAAATGTCAATTTTACTATTCTAACGATCATAAAATTCTATTCTTACAATATCCGACTCTTTCATGCCAAGCAACTTACTGGCGTTCCCTTTGTTCATCGCAATTTCTAGCAGTCCAATAGAACTGAATAGCGCAAGTTTTTCGCCTTCTGCTACGTCGCTGTATACTTTGCTAATTGCGGTAATGTCATAATCACCTCTTCTGAACTCAATTTTAAAGTCGCGCCCTTGTCCGAATGAGGTAAAAAAATCATAATCAATGTTTGTAATAATGTTGCCATAATGGTCAATGTGAATGGCCATTCCTTTAATGATGTTTTCTAATGAAACAGCTCTGAAAAGTGCTTTTTCATTCCATTCTGTGGTAGGTTTTCCAATCATTTCAAGTGTGCCACCTTTGGCAATGTGGCACGCAGCTTTGGTAAAAATATCTTTGGTAGGAAAGGTAATAGAATCCGGATTGACCATGATTTCAATCTCTACCATTTTGATTGGTTTTTCTTCAAATATTAAAGAGAATACGCCATTATCAGCACCAATAAAATACTGCCCTTCATGCTCAATGACTAAACTCACAGCTTTTTCACTTATTTCAGGATTTACTCCAATAATATGGATGGTTCCTTTTGGAAAATCTGAAAAAGCATTTTTTAAGGTGAAAGCAGCTTTTAGAATATCGTAGGTTGGAATTTCATGCGAAATGTCTACAATGGTAGCATCGGGACATTGACTCAAAATACTCCCTTTTAAAACTCCAACGTAATGGTCTTTCGTGCCTAAATCAGTTGTGAGGGTAATGATGGCCATTGTTAGGTTTGAGGAATTTGAAAATAAGGTTTGTATGAATCAAAATTAGTAATAATTTCGTACCTTCAATTCGCTATCATAAACAGAAATACTAAGCATTTGACAGAAAAAACCATCGAGATTACAGAAGTTGATCCGTTAGACCTTTTTGGAATTAACGACGCTAAGCTGAAAACCATTCGTCTTCACTTTCCTGAGCTAAAAATAGTTTCTCGTGGAAGAAAAATTAAGGTCATTGGAGAAGATGCTCAAATTGAGCGTTTCGAAAAGAAATTAAAGCTGCTGTTGAAGCATTTGTTAAAGTTTAGCGAACTAAGTGAAGTGAACATTGACATGCTTTTGGCCGATGAGTCGAAGGAGATAGAGAAGCAATTGCATGGAAAAGATGAAATTTTAGTTTTTGGAAATCACGGAAACTTAATTAAGGCAAGAACGGTAAACCAGCGAAAACTGGTGAAAGAAATTGGTTTAAACGACATGGTTTTTGCTTTGGGCCCCGCTGGAACGGGTAAAACCTATACCGCTGTAGCAATGGCTGCTAGGGCCTTAAAAAATAAAGAGGTACGTAGAATTGTATTGACTCGACCTGCAGTTGAAGCTGGTGAAAACCTTGGATTTCTTCCAGGAGATTTAAAAGAGAAGTTAGATCCATTTTTACAACCACTATACGATGCTCTGAACGACATGTTTCCTGCTGAAAAATTGCGCGATTACATGGAGAATGGCATTGTTCAAATTGCACCTTTAGCTTATATGAGAGGGCGAACGTTAGACAATGCTTTTGTAATTTTAGATGAGGCACAGAATGCTACTCGAAGTCAGTTTAAAATGTTTTTGACCCGTATGGGGAAAAGTGCCAAGTTTTGCATTACCGGCGATGCTTCTCAGGTAGATTTGCCGCGAAACCAACCTTCAGGGTTAATTCAAGCAACGAATATTTTAAGGGGAACAAAAGGCATTGGCTTTGTTGAGTTCGACGGAAAAGATGTGGTACGTCATGTTCTTGTAAAACGAATTATTGAAGCGTACGACGCAATGGATAAAAATCAACAACTAAGCGATATTAAATGAGTCAAGCAGTAAAAGAAACCGACTTTGAGTTTGAAAATCAAACGAAAGTATACCATGGTAAGGTAAGAGATGTGTACACCATTGGTACTGATTATTTGGTAATGGTTGCTAGTGATCGAATCTCAGCTTTTGACCATATTTTGCCCGAGCCAATTCCTTTTAAAGGACAAGTATTAAATCAAATTGCGAGTCTTTTTTTAGAGGCAACAAAAGACATTGTTCCCAATTGGGTTATGGCAGTTCCTGATGAAACCGTTACCATTGGCAGAAGGTGTGACACTTTTCCTGTTGAAATGGTGATTCGAGGTTATTTGAGCGGTCATGCTTGGAGAGAATACAAAGCAGGTAGAAGAATGATTTGTGGCGTTACCATGCCGGAGGGAATGAAGGAAAACGACAAGTTTCCGGAACCAATAATTACACCTGCCACCAAAGCAGAAGAGGGGCACGATGAAGATATTTCTAGAGAAGAAATTATTCGTCAAGGAATTGTTAGCGAGGCTGATTATGTAAAATTAGAAGAGTATACTCGAAAACTTTTTCAAAGAGGGACAGAGATGGCCGCTGAACGAGGATTGATTTTGGTGGATACGAAATATGAGTTCGGTAAGGTAGGAGATACCATTTATTTGATTGATGAGATTCACACGCCAGACTCATCGCGCTATTTTTATGCTGAAGGCTATGCCCAACGACAAGAACGAGGCGAAAAGCAAAAGCAACTGAGCAAAGAGTTTGTGCGCGAATGGTTAATTGAAAATGGGTTTCAAGGTTTAGATGGGCAGAAAATGCCAGATATGCCGAATTCATTTGTGCAATTGGTTTCTGAGCGATACATTGAACTATACGAGCAAATTACAGGAAAAACCTTTGTAAAGGCAGACACGTCTGACGTTATGGAGAGAATAAACAAAAATACAAGTGCTGCGTTAAAGCAGCTGAACTAAGCAAACAACTATGTCATTACAATTTCACAACTTACAAGTAAAAGAATTAAAAAGAGAAACAGCAAAAACGGTATCGATAGGGTTCCAAATTCCTGATAATTTGAAAGCCGAGTTTCAATATGAAGCAGGCCAATATTTAACGCTAAAAGCGATGATTAATGGAGAAGACGTTCGTCGTTCTTATTCCATTTCAAGTTATGGCGATGAAGCGCTACAAGTTTCTTGTAAAGTGGTTGATGGTGGTAAAATGTCTACCTTTTTAGTGAATGAATTAGGGCTTGGAGATCGAGTAGAGGTGATGCCTCCAATGGGGAACTTTACGCTAAAAACGGTAAAACACCCGTTGGTGTTATTTGCCGCAGGTAGCGGGATCACTCCAATCTTTTCAATTTTAAAGAAGGCGTTAAAAGAAGGAAATAGCGACATTAAGTTATTTTATGGGAACAGGAGTGAGGACGAAATTATTTTTAAAGCTGCCATTGAAGCGTTAAAAGTTCAATTTTCAGACCGTTTGTTGGTACAACATTTTTTGAGCAGCGATGGTGAGCGATTAGATGCTCAACGAGTTCAGAGTTTAGTTTCGAACTTGCCGGAATCAAATTATTTTATTTGTGGTCCTAAAGGAATGATTGCAGCTGTGAAAGACGGTTTGGAAAAATCAAAAGTACCGGCTTCACATATTAACATAGAATATTTCGCTAGTCCAAAAACGGATAAAAAAGCAGTTGAAACGGTGGCTTCTGGAGAGGTAAATGAAATTATAGCTGAGCTAGATGGCGAGCGACATAGCATTACGCTTGAGCCGGGTGAAACGATTTTAGATGGTACAAACCGAATTGGAATTGATCCTCCTTTTTCTTGCCAATCTGGAGTTTGTACCACTTGTAAGTGCAAAGTATTGAGTGGCGAAGTAGAAATGGAAAACAACTTTGGCTTGGGTGAAGACGAAGCTGAAGAAGGGTTTATTTTAAGCTGTATTTCAAAACCAACTAGCGCAGGTGTTGTGGTAAGTTGGGATGAAGTGTAAGTGTTACGTTTAATTATTTGAAATTATTTACGAGAATACTCATCACTGTAATACTTACAATTGTAAGTCAGATAGGAGGTGCCTTGTACTTGATTTCGATTGTATTAATACCAAAAAAAAGCAATTCTCATATATTTAAACGAGCTTCTGTTTTTGTTTCTTTGTATTTGCTGTTTACATTCTTAATCATTCCACACATAGCTCCAATCTTTGGCAGGGTTAAAATTGAGGATTCTAAAACATTGGAATCACATTCATTTTTCTACAAATTATTGAATAGAAATTACGTTAGACCGGAATTACATGACGTTTTAATAACAATTGCAGAAGAGGGAAGAAAGGCAAATAAGGACTTTAAATTGATTTATTTGGATGCAAATTTTCCATTCATTGATAATTTTCCTTTGTTACCTCATTTAAGTCATAACGATGGTAAGAAAATTGACGTGACGCTGATGTATCAAAACAAAGCGGGAGTTCAAACAAATTTAAAACCTTCAAGAAGTGGATATGGGGCGTTCGTTGAACCAAATGAAGTTGAGTTTTCACAAACGCACTTTTGCAAGGAAAATGGCTATTGGCAATATGACTATCCGAAGTATTTAACCTTGGGAACTCCAAATGATGAGCTTGTTTTTTCAAATGATGGAACGAAGCGACTTTTAACTTCTATTTTGGAAGTTGAGGCAGTGGGAAAGATATTCATTGAACAGCATTTGAAAGCTCGAATGAGCTTAACTAATGATAAGCTGAGATTTCAAGGTTGTGGGGCTGTTCGTCATGACGACCACATTCACTTTCAGATAAAATAGACACAAAGCTAAAATATTGAATATTTGATGTTAGCCATTTAGGTAAGTAATATTCGTATAATTGTACTTGCCTTCTTATGAGTAATATAACTTTAGTTCTGTTTATTGTTCTTATTGTATCTATAATTTCAAAGTTGGCCTTGAATATTCATTACTTCATGGTTAGAGATAGAATTTTGAAAGGAAAGACTAGTAGTTTGATTAAGTTTTTCTATTACTACATGATATCAGCTTTATTGATATTTTTTCCAAATTCAACGAAGACAAAGAACCGTTGCTTGAACAGTATTTCTGTGAAAATAAATATTTGTCTGGTATTGAGTTATATTGCATTTATAATGACATTAATATCAATTTAGAAATAATGTATGACATATTCAGTTTAATTTAAAATGATTGAAAACTTAAAGAAACAGTTCCCTCTTATTACTGCCGATGAGATTAATAGTGCCCATTTAAAAGAGGTTTATGATGTATATTATGTTTCAATCTTTGAACATTCGTTAACTCACGAAGCGGCAAACGAGATTCTTAGTCCAATGGTTATAGCTGATATTCAAACACAAATCACTAAATATTATTTAAAACATTTAGATTTTATACAAATTCTACTTTCGAACTGTCAATGTTTCCTTGTCACTGTTGATGGTTTCAGTAAAGAAGGTGAAGAGCTTATTTCAATGAGATTGATAGAGGACTTTTTAAGTGAAAAAGAAATTATCGAGCGCCTCTTGTTGAAAGAGAATAATTTGAAATTCGTAGTACCAAGTTTAAATTTAATCTTTGTAGATGGGTTTGATTTTTCGTTTAATCTATATATGATTAAGAACTCGAAATCAAAGTATTCAACGGTTTTAAAATATATTAATCAAAGCAACTTACATTTTTTGTAGAATTGACCATAATGAAATATAATTTCAGAAAGAAAAAATACGGCATCAAACGAGATGACAACATGTTTGGTAAGTTGGAGAAAATATATTTCGTCGGTCTCGTTGTCGCCTTAATAATAATTCTCTTGAATTTTGCATGTTAATCCTTCATAACAACTGAAGTTTAGTTTCAACCAAAAAGCCCTCCGATTTTAAATCGGAGGGCTTTTTTATGCTGCAATAATAACTCTATCTTAATACAATGCCGGGAATCGATCAGGGAAACTGTCTCGCATCATAGCGTAACAAGTTTCAACCATGTCATCCACACTTGGTTTAGAGAAGTAATCTCCATCTGTTCCGTATGCCGGTCTGTGATTTTTAGCCGAAAGTGTTTTTGGCTCAACATCTAAGTGATAATATCCGCCTTGCTCTTCCAATACTTTTTGCATCATATAAGCAGTGCCTCCGCCTTTCACATCTTCGTCCAAAAACAGCACTTTGTTGGTCTTTTTCAAAGATTCAACAATGCTATGGTTTTTATCAAATGGCATTAAGGTTCTAGCGTCAATTAGTTCTGCAGAAATTCCCAATTGGTTCAGTTCTTTAACAGCTTCTTCCGCTAAATTACATGTAGAACCATAGGTTACAATGGTTATGTCACTTCCTTCGGCAACCACTTCTGGTACACCCAACTCAACTTGAAAATCACCCAAGTTGTTTGGCATTTTTTCCTTTGAACGATAAGCGTTTAATGGCTCAATTACCAATGCAGGATCGTCTCCTTTCAATAAGGTGTTGTAAAAACCTGCTGCGGTCGTCAAGTTTCTAGGAACACAAACGTGTATTCCTTTAATTGCATTCAAGATTACTCCCATTGGCGAACCTGAATGCCAAATTCCTTCCAATCGGTGTCCTCTTGTTCTTACAATTAACGGAGCTTTTTGTCCGCCTGCAGAACGATATTGAACTGTAGCTAAATCATCGCTCATAATTTGAAGGCAGTACAACAGATAATCCAAATACTGAATTTCAGCAATAGGGCGCAAACCTCTCATGGCCATTCCAATTCCTTGTCCGGCAATGGTTGCTTCTCTAATTCCTGCATCAGAAACACGCAACTCTCCATACTTTTCTTGCATGCCCTCTAGGCCTTGATTTACATCTCCAATTTTTCCAGAGTCTTCTCCAAAAATCAAGGTTTCAGGATAACGTTCAAAAATCTTATCGAAATTATCTCTTAATACAACTCTTCCATCTACTTCTTCAGCATCGTCATTGTATTGAGGTAGCACTTCTGTTTGCAATAAAGGCGAAGATCCTGATTGGCTGTATAAATTACCGCTGAAACGCTGAGTATTTAACGTTTGGTAACCATTAAACCAAGTAATTAAATCGGCTTTAGCGTCTAAGTTTTCATTTCTACACGTTCGAATTGCTTTTCGAACTACGTTCAAAATTCCTTTTCTACTTGGTTCTGCATCCGTTTTTAAGCCGCTAACAGCAGCTTGTAAGAAGGCACCATTTTCTGATGCACTTACTAAAGCTTCTAGCTTTGCCAAGGCCTCATCTCTTTCGCTTTTTATACTTCCTAAAAACGATTCCCAAGCGGCTTTCTTTCCTTCTCTAACTTCCTTTTTCGCTTCGTTTTTTAAAGCATCTAACTCTTCTTGAGTTGCTAAGCCTTTCTCTACAATCCAATCGCCTAATTTTTTTATGCAATCAAAATCCGTTTCCCACTGTAAACGCTCTGGCGATTTGTATCGTTCGTGCGAACCTGAAGTAGAATGGCCTTGAGGTTGAGTAACTTCTTCTACGTGAATTAGAACAGGTACATGTTGCTCGCGAGCAATTGCCACGGCCTTTTCATACGTTTCCATTAACGCTGCATAATCCCATGCTTTCACCTTAAACATTTCGAAACCGTTTGAACCGTTCTCGCGTTGAAACCCTTTTAAAACTTCAGAAATTGATTCTTTTGTTGTTTGGTATTTTTTAGGAACTGAAATTCCGTGTCCATCATCCCAAACCGACATTACCATAGGCACTTGTAAAACACCTGCGGCGTTTATGGTTTCCCAGAATAGGCCTTCAGAGGTACTTGAATCTCCAATGGTTCCAAAAGCTACCTCATTACCACCGCGACTGAATAAATTGTCTTTTGGCAATAAATCGTTGTTTCTATAAATTTTAGAAGCTTGAGCTAAACCTAACAAACGTGGCATTTGCCCAGCGGTAGGAGAAATGTCAGCAGAAGAGTTTTTCATGTCTTTCAATGCTTTCCATGCACCGTTTTCATCTAAACTTCTTGTCGCATAATGTCCATTCATTGAACGACCGCCAGATGATGGCTCGTCGTTGATGTCAGGATGAGCGTACAATTGAGCAAAAAATTGTTGAACAGTAAGTTGTCCAATTGCCATCATAAAGGTTTGGTCTCTGTAGTAACCAGAACGGAAATCTCCGTTTTGAAAGAAACGAGCCATTGCTAACTGTGGCACCTCTTTCCCGTCTCCAAAAATTCCAAACTTGGCTTTTCCGGTAAGAACTTCTCTACGCCCTAGTAATGACGTTTCTCTACTTACGTTCGCTAATTTATAATCTGCTAGAATAGTGTTTCTGAACTCCTCTTTTGATAAAGCTATTTTATCGCTATCCTTTGCCATTGTTGCATTTTCCATACTTTTTCAGCTCTTTTGTTCGATTTACGAAATTACTTAATTTTAACTTTCATTTGACAGGATGAAATCTTGCCATTTTGTCCCACTCAACTGCATAAAATTTTCATTTTGCTTGAGTATCTTTGCGTCATGATTTTACCAATAGTAGCATACGGTGATCCGGTATTAAAAAGAGAGGCAGACGAAATTGACAAGGACTATCCTGGTTTAGCAGAGTTTATTGAAAACATGTGGGAAACTATGTACAATGCTGAGGGTGTTGGTTTAGCAGCTCCTCAGGTGGGTAAATCAATTCGACTTTTTACGGTAGACTGTTCTCCTTTTGAAGAGGACGAACCTTCGTTAAAAAATTTCAAGAAGCTTTTCATCAATCCAATTATACTGGAAGAGGAGGGTAAAGAATGGACGTTTAACGAAGGTTGTTTAAGTATTCCAAGTATTAGAGAAGACGTGAGCCGTAAACCCAAAATTACCATTGAATATTACGATGAAAATTGGGAATTAAAAGAAGAAACCTACGAAGGTTTGGCTGCAAGAGTGATTCAGCATGAATACGACCATATTGAAGGAATTCTTTTTACAGACAAAATTAATCCTCTAAAGAAAAGATTAATTAACAGTAAGCTCAATAATATCAGTAAGGGTAACGTTAAGGTGTCTTATCGCATGAAATTTCCAAAAAAATAAGAAAATGAAAATTGTAAAAATTGCTAGTGTAGTATTGTTTTTAAGTGTTTTGTATGCTTGCGGGTCTGGTGCAGAAAAGCAAGAGGAAGGTGCAGTTGAAGAGAGCTCAGTAAATGTTAACGTTGATAAACTGAACTTAGAAAATTTAGTTGCAGAAATTGAGAAAAGGGAAAAAGCCTTTAAGGAAAATAAAACCCTTAATGATAACAAAGGTGTTGAGTTAATGGAGGCATATGTAGCTTATGCTATGCGTTTTGGTAACAGAGAAAATGCAGATGAGTACTTGTTCAAAGCAGGAGAAATTGCGATGGGGGAGAATTTAACGGTAGAAGCAATTCGTCATTTGACGCGGTTATATGATGAATATCCTAAGTATGAAAAGAGAGCATACGGTTTGTTTTTGTTGGGTTTTGTTCAAGAGAATTACGCCAAGAATTTGGATGAAGCTAAACGTATTTACGAGTTGTTTCTTACTGAATTTCCAACTCACGAAATGGCTGACGATGCTAGAGCGTCTATAGAAAATTTAGGAAAGTCGCCAGAAGAAATTATAAGAGAATTTGAACGGAAAGATAGTTTGGCGAAAGTAAATCAAAACGCCGCCTAGTAATAACTTCTCAAATGATTTAAAAGACAGTTTCTATAAAGTGACTGTCTTTTTTTATATCAATATTTTAGAAGCGCTTCGGAGTAGATGAAGAGCGGGGGAGTCGATCATACAAGTTGAACACTTGGAGTACATGAACAGGCAATCGAAAAAGTCGGTGAGCATGTGGAATAACAACCCTAAACCAATCAATTTGAATGGCTTTCTAAGAAAAAGGAGTAGAAGTTGAAGCTATGCGTTAGGGTTTATTTGTTTGCCCTAAGTTAGTAAAAATAAAGCTTCAACTAACTTATCTTCACATACTTTTCTACATCACGTTCAGAAATTTCGCTTTCTCCTAGTATAATCAACCGCTCAACCACGTTGCGTAACTCACGAATATTTCCGGTCCAATCGCAAGCTTGGAGCGCTTTTACGGCACCATCAGAAATCTTTTTCTCAGGCATTCCTTGCTCGGCACAAACCTTCGATAAAAAGAAATCAACCAAGAGTGGAATGTCATCTCTCCGCTCATTTAATGAGGGAACATGAATTAAAATAACGCTTAACCTATGGTACAAATCTTCTCTAAAGTTTCCTTCGGCAATTTCCTTCTTCAAATCTTTATTGGTGGCAGCTAAAACGCGCACATTTACCTTCAAATCTTTTTCTCCGCCAACTCTCCTAATTCTGTTTTCTTGCAAGGCTCTAAGCACCTTAGCTTGGGCTGAAGCCGACATATCGCCAATTTCATCTAAAAATAAAGTTCCTCCTTCAGCTTGTTCAAAGTTTCCTTTTTTCTGCTTTATGGCAGAAGTAAACGCTCCTTTTTCGTGCCCAAACAATTCACTTTCAATTAACTCTGATGGTATGGCAGCACAATTTACTTCAATGAATGGGGCTTTTTTACGCCCTGAATTTTGATGTAAGTTTCTAGCAACTAACTCTTTTCCGGTTCCATTTCCTCCTGTAATTAGTACCCGTGCATCGGTAGGCGCCACTTTTTCAATCATGGTTTTTACGGCCATAATGGGCTCACTTTCGCCAATAATATCGTTGAGTTTGCTTTTGTATACCTTTTTCCGCAACTGTTTGGTTTCTTCTACCAATTCGTTTCGGTCCAAAGCATTTCGCACCGTAACCAATAGGCGGTTCAAGTCTAAAGGTTTTGCAATAAAATCGAACGCGCCCATTTTTATTGCGCCTACAGCAGTCTCAATATCACCGTGTCCAGAAATCATCACAACAGGAATTTCAGGTTTTAATTCTTGAATTTTTTGAAAAACCTCAATTCCGTCCATTTTTGGCATTTTTATGTCACACAAAATCAGATCGTAGGTGTTCTTTTCGACCTTGGATATCGCTGCTAATCCGTCCTCGGCATCATCAACTTTAAACTTTTCAAATTCTAATATTTCTTTTAAAGTACTTCTTATCGGACGATCGTCGTCCACTACCAATATCGTTGCCATGCTTATAACTTAGTAAAAATCCATTTGCCAATCTCTTTAAAACTAGGCTTTTTTCCGTACATTAATATACCAATACGGTAAATTTTACCCGCCATAAAGTGGTTCCCACAAAAGTTGCAGCTAGTAAAACCATAGAGAGAACCACTTC
>CAJQLW010000004.1 GCA_905479325.1 uncultured Flavobacteriales bacterium | reverse complement strand
TTACATTCATAACTCCATTGGCTTTTAATCCAATAATGTTGATCATGCTGACATCTTCGGCAGTTAACTCCTATTTTATCTCTTTCCAACTTAAAATGCTCTCTGCAAGATACTTCATTATCAAATTAGGCAGTAAAACTAATCACATTCATATTTACATATTTGCCTTAAATTTAATCAATTATTGATAATTACGGATATACATAAACTTTTTTAACGGAAAAGAAATAGCCTCATGCAAATCAAAATCTTCATCGAGTAATTTCAAAAATTCATATTCTGCTAGTCGTTTTACTTTGTTAAACTCATCTTCTCCAATAATATATAACGAGCCTCTATCGTTCACCGGAGCAATTGATTTTATCTGAAGTAATCGTTCTTCTCCTACCGGATGAGAGGTAGGATAAAGCAATTGAGAGTTATAACTCTCGCTAAATTGAAGCACCTGCTTTTTCTGCAAAAAAATCAGTTTTTGAATTAACAAGTCCATCGCCCTGGCATCATAACCAGCGTTTGTACCCATAACCATGGCTAAGTTATCCGAAGCCATTTCGTTTTTTTGGCTAAACGCATTAAGTTGCTGTAACTCCTTTAAAGAAGTCTTTCGTTTTTTGTTTTCAAACTTTTTTACGAACGAACGTTTTCCGTGTTCTAACTGGTAATGAGCATATTCATGTGCCATTAAAAAAGCCAATTCTGCTTCACTAGAAAGCTGCGCCAAACAAGCAATGTTTACAAAGATTGTCCCATCGTTAATGGTAAATGCATTAAATTCTGTTGAGCGAGTAATGTAAATTTCATAATTATCTACCTCCGCATTATCAGGCAATAACTGCTTTAAAACAGTCCGTATGTAGTCCTCTAAAAGAGGCTGATTTTAGTAAATTTTGTGGTAGAAGGTATAGTTTAGTTTTGCGTAAGCATTTTCTTGAGCATAGGTTTCTTTTAAATTTTCGGCAATATCATGCGTTGAATACGTTTAATAATAAGATTTAAAATCATTTAAAAATCGCTCAGGTATAGTGTCTTGAGATTTCACTGTAGAAAATAAGAGAAGAATGAAAGAAAGCCCTACCTGTATTTTTTTACGGAGCATTTTATCTTGTAAGTTAAAGAAAATCAAATCTAATAAAAAATGCTTCTTTTTTTTGGTTGTATTAACCTAAATACCAAACTAATAAAATCGCAGACAAATTAACACCAATTTAAGGTTCGTTATTAGCTCTCATGATACTTCTATGGAATTCTCTTAAACCATAGTTAATTGGGCAAAGTTTATCACAAACAAACTAATTTGTGGTAAAAAAACAAACAACTCTACTCATATAATAATGCACTTAATAGGTCAACGTTTTTAAACTATTTTGTACACCTTACTCCCCAATAATCATCGGAACGGTTTTAACCTGCTGCTCTGAGCCAATGGTAATAAGGTATGCTCCCGCTGGCAAGTCCAAATCAAAATGAATTGTACTTTCATTCAATTGATTTTGTTCTTTTACCAATTGACCTACAGTAGAATAAATACGAATGAATTGGTTTCTTACCCCTTCTTTAAACTCCACAGTAAACTGTCCGTTATTCGGATTAGGGTACAAGCTGAAAAACGCATGATCTTCCACAACTTCGCTGATGGTTGTGGTGGTGTTTCTCAAAAATACCTTGTAATCTTCAACCTCTCCAAACGCATTTCCGCAAGGCTCTGGATTTGACCAATACGAAAGGCGAATTCTTAGTGTTACCGTATCACCAACCTTCGCAGTATTAGGTACTGTAAATGTATTTATAGAACCACCACCCGAGTTTGGGTCGTAGAGAACCCTTTCTGAAACAGCGAAATCGGCATCACCATCAAAATCTATCCAAGCTCCAAAATCATTGCTCGCCCAACCTGTATTTGCACTAAGATCTAAGGTATAAGTAGAGTCGACGTACAAATCTAACACAGGAGAAGAATATAAAGCATAGGCCGTATTTCCTGAAGTATTACTTACATTTTCAATGGTTACGTTGTCAATGAATAAATTTCCAGAACCATTGTTCCCGGTAGCGGTGCAATTTTCAAATGGAGTTACAGTATACATAAACTTATATGTTTCAGTAGTATCGTTATTTGTTCCAACTGCAAATACTTTGAAATACAATTTAGTACCTATAGGAAACTGTGGCAGTGGGCTATTTGAAACCCAAGTTGAATCAATTGTATTGGTCATGGCTATACGATTGCCAAAAACCGCAGAATCTCTCGACCACTCCACGTAAGCTGTGTTTAACGTTGTTGGATATTTAATTTTTGATGTAACAAATTGGTCAACCCCCACCTTTGGACTGTTGCCCGTTGGCGTGTTTGAAATTGCTGTGTAAACAATTGAAGGGTAAGAATTTCTTCCTACCAACGCGTATTCCCATAAACCTCTGCCCCAAGTTGCTGCTCGAAGTGTATTTGTTCCATACATTACTTCTAATTCTTTTACACTCATATTCGGCAAACCATTGTTATAAAGCGACCAACTGTTTGATCCCATGGGCATGGTATACACTCCAATTTCTGCACCCAAATAAATATTTGAAGCGTTTGAATGGTCAATTACTACTGATAAAATTGGCATACTACCCAAATTGTGAGTGATGTTAGTCCAAGAAGTTCCTCCGTTGGTTGTCATCCAAACTTTTGAGTTATCTGTTTGATATCTGGCATACACAACAATAATCACATCATCATCATTGGGGTGAAAAGCAATATCTCTTATAGACGCATTGGGCAGATTAGCCCTAATACTCGAAAAGCTAACTCCTCCATCCGTTGATTTTTCTATGGCACTTCCTGCTGCCACAACCATTATATCCGAATTGTTTTGCGCTATTTCTGCGTGTTCTATATTTCCATTGATGGTTCCAGGATTTGCTAATTGTGTATACGTTTCTGTGAAATCATTAGACTTCCATACTTCATTTCTAAAGTCATAAACAACCATATGATCATTTGGGTCATAAGCTAAAGGCGCTTCCCAATAAGCTGCGGTACTTCCAGAAGGACTAGCTCCTGAAGAGGTAAACCCTCCGTTTTTTGTTAGCCTTCTGTTGCCAAATTGCACACTTCCCATCATCCAATCTTCATTTAATGGATGAATGATAGATTCCATTCCGTCCGCACCATACATCTCAACCCAACCGGCTTCTGTTAATATACTTGTGCCGTTGTCTTGAGACCCCGAAATAGTTCGATAGTGATTTGATTGAGAAACACCTAACTTATAGTTTTCACGAATTCCCGTTCCCTCACTTAAAACAGTCCAGCTTACACCTCCATCAGATGATTTGCATAAAAAACCATCAGTTGCTGCATAAAAATTACCATTTACTGACTTTAAGTTTCTCACATCGGCATGAATGTAATTGGTGCTTGTTGCATAGCTAGTTGAATTCGAACTTGTGTTTCCGTTGGTGTTCCCCAAACTCCATCTTGTACGATTAATAAAGGTATTCCCCCCGTTGGTAGAGTTATCCAAATCGACATACCCGTATACCATATTCGACGAATCCAAATCGTTGATAGCAAATCCACCACAAGATTCAGGTGAGTTGGACCTAAAACTAAAGTTCATACCTCTATCCGTTGAAATCCAAACCCCATTATTTGAAGCAAACCAAATACAATCGGCGCATTGTGGACTTGTTGCTAGCTCCACTCTTCTATTGCCACCATTCCCTGAAATGGTATTAGATAAGCTCCACGTTATGCCTAAGTCGTTCGAAATAAATATTCTATCAGCCACATTTGCACCTCCATCTGCATAAAGATAAATGATGCTATCATTTGTAGGATGAAAGGCAATTTCTATGAAGTCAAAATTAAACTGAGCGGCTGACCAAGTAGCCAAATTATCGCTCGACTTAAAAATACCTCTATTGGTAGCAACAAATACCAAATCTTTTATTCTTGGATGATACGCCACTTCGTCAATCTGAACATTATTGCCTAAGCCCAATTGGTTGTAGGTGGTAGGATTTAACCCTGTTGTTGACCAAGTCAAACCTCCGTCAGTACTTTTAAATACTCCGTGAGAATTACCGTTGGATGCATTTTGAACATTAATTAGAACCGAGTCTGAATTAGTAGGTGAAACAGACATGGTATTCACCCCACTCGCAAATAAAAAGTCGGTGGTTACATTCCAATTCACGCCACCATCAGTCGTTCTCCAAAAACCTCCACTTCTATTGCCCAAATACATCACGTTTGAATCAATAGGAGAAACGTATAAATCCTCTACTCGTCCCAGTCCGGCAGAATAATGCCCCGTAATACTATCCAATGTATAGGGACCAAGATCCCTCCAACTTGTACCAAACAAACTTTTATTCGTTGGACTTGATTTCATGAACTTTTTAAATTCCTCTTCAGCAAAGTAAGGGTTTACATTTTCTCTGTTCCCATCAGGATAAAACTTATATTCATTGGCTACTACCCACCGCATAAATGGCTTATAACCCGAACCCTTTGCATTTTTATCGATGGTTGAAAAATATTGTTCAGCTGCTTCTACCACCTCATAAAAATTATATGAATTATCGTACATCATATCTTTATAGCTGATAGATTCGCTAGAAGATTGAGCAGCAACGTTGGAAATGAACAGAACACTCAGAAGTTTTAAAATCGTTTTCATCGATAAAAATTTTTATAAAATTATGCATCAAATGCTATACCTGTGCCTATTGGGTAATTGAATCCACTTTTTTAGCTTCAACCCGACCAAAAATCAGTGAGGTAAAACATCGCTTAGGGAAGGTAAATGGGCTCCTTTTGGATGATTGCCGAAACGGTTTGTATATAAGTATTTGCTTCCTTATTGTAGAACAACTGAACTGATTCAATGCGATTTAATGCAGCTTTTGCTGCGAGCTTTTGCGACCCGCCAAAATTTATTCTCAACTGATTTAAGCTATTCACTGTAGGGCTAAACCGAATATCCGAAAAATTACGGTAATAACATTTTAATGAGTCGATGATTCAGCAAATTGGATGGTTAAAAAGGTTGAAGGTTCTTTATCTTTTTCCCCGGAACTTCCATTTGAGAGTACCCTGATTGAATCTTAAATTCTTCTCCAACTTTATAATTTTCGCTACTAACCGATGCTTGTTTTGTGCTAATGCACGACAAAAAGAAGGAAAAAGTCAAAACCACAAACAACCTAAATATAGCCATGGATCAAAAATACCAACATGCCTTTGGTTTCTGAATTTTCTTACCATTATTTGTGGCAAGAATCTAGTAAAATCACCTTTGCCTATTTTACATTCGCCTTTTCCCATTTCAATTTTCTAATTTCACATTTCTAATATTAAACAATGGCCTCAGGATTTTTTGCACTCTTAGATGATATTACAGCCTTAATGGATGATGTAGCTGTAATGGGAAAGGTGGCTACTAAAAAAACAGCGGGAATTTTAGGCGATGACTTAGTTGTGAATGCTGAAAAAGCCTCGGGTTTTCTCGCTTCAAGAGAAATACCTGTGCTTTGGGCCATTACAAAAGGTTCATTTTTAAACAAGCTCATTATTTTACCGCTCGCCTTCTTGTTGAGTGCTTTTATTCCAGCTGCCATTCCATTAATTTTAATTGGAGGTGCCTTGTACTTAGCGTATGAAGGTGCTGAGAAAGTATTCGAAATGATTGTCCCACACAAACATAAAGAAGTGGAGCAAGTGTCTGCAACCATGTCACAAGAAGAAATAGTAGCCCTAGAAAAAACAAAAGTAAAATCAGCCATTGTTACAGACTTCATACTCTCCTTAGAAATTATAATTATCGCTCTCGGAACAGTGATGGGCAAAGCTATTTTAGAGCAAATACTAGTTGTTTCATTTGTAGCAGTCGTGGCAACCATAGGTGTTTATGGTATTGTAGCCCTAATAGTTCGAATGGACGATGCCGGTTTTCGATTAAAAAAAATGAGCAATAAGCCTTTTGTCCAAGGTGTAGGAAATGGCTTAGTAAAAGGTCTTCCTCTTGTTATAAAAAGTTTAGGATACATCGGAACAGTTGCCCTACTGCTCGTTGCAGGTGGCATTTTTGTGCATTACATCGATTTTGTGCACCACTTAGTGGAAGACATTGCTATTCCAAGTATTGTTGTTGAATTTAGTGCAGGCTTGCTAATTGGTTTCGTTGTTTTGTTGGCAGTTATGCTTGTTAAAAAAATGATTAAAAGTAATTGAGTATTACTCCTACCATTATTGCACTTTTCAATTCCTTTATTGTGTTAAAAAAAATAGGCTTAAAACAGAATAATCTTACCTTTGCGCAAAGCTTTTTAATATGAAATTAATTCTTTTAAGTATTGGCATGCTAGCCATTGGTTTTGCAGGAATTGCAGTTAAAATTTTACTAAAAAAAGATGGGAAATTTGCTGGGACTTGTGCGAGTAATAATCCTATGTTAAACGAAGAAGGGGCTCCATGTGGCTTTTGCGGTGCAAAGCCCGACGAAATGTGCCAAAAAGAAGATTAGTCGGTTAACAAATTACCTTCTAAACTCGGGGATACATAGGTTTCAAAAGTTCCATCTGCTAAAGATGAAATGAAGTATGCTTTAATTGCCGGATGTTTCTTCACATATTCAATACTTTTCTCTACTCCCATTACCATAAATGCAGTAGCTAGAGCATCTGCTGTTCCGCAATCACTTGCAATTACCGTTGCACTTAATAAAGTATTTTCAGCAGGAAAACCAGTTTTAGGATTTAAGGTGTGTGAGTAACGTTTCCCCTCTATTTCATAAAACTTTCTATAATTACCTGAAGTTGCCATAGCTGAATTTTCGAGAGATATTCGTTGCGCCAAATTCCGTTCAAGGTTTGCATCATCTGGACGATCAATCCCAATTACCCACCAATCGCCAAATTTGTTTTTCCCCTTCACTTTCAACTCTCCCCCTAGCTCAACGTAATAATTGTCAAGCTTCATTTTGTCCAAAATTCCTGCCATCAAATCAACTGAGTAACCCTGAGCTACAGCATTGAAGTTAATTCGAGCCTTAGAAGACTTTCGGTACAGTAAATTATTATTCAGTTCAAACTGCTCAAAACCGCTGTTCGCTAATAAATCTTGAACTAAAGAAGAATCCATTTTTTGAGGGTTGGCATAATCAAATCCCCAAGCTTTGATTAACGGGCCAATTGTGGGGTCAAAAGCTCCATCTGTTTGTTGATTGATGTTATATGAAAGCTTGTACACTGAGCGAAATAATTCGTCAATTTTCACAGTGTCACCATTATTTAAAGCTGTTATGGTAGAACCCGGAACATAGGTTGACATGCTTTGGTCAATTGCAGTTAACAACGAATCAAAGCGTTCTTTCAAGCCTTCTTCGTATTCTTCTGCCAAATATTTTACCGTGTACGTTGTTCCTTGCGCCTCACCTTTAATTACTATTTCAGTAGCTGACTCTTTTTGCCCTTCCTGCTTTGCTTGATTGTCCTCGCATGCTATCAAAAAAACCAATAACGTGAAATAAACTATTTTTCTCATTCTGCGTCTCTTGCTTCTTCTTGTGTTTCCTTCTCAGCTTCATTCTTAGCCTCAATGTCCCACGTGTGGTCACCCATTAGCCGTGCAGTTGCTACGTAGTGCGCATATTTACAACCTCTTGCCCATTCATTTGGTCCAATCATAGAAAGCACTTTCTGCCCATCTTCCTTTTCGTACAAATGGTACGTGTGCCCTGTAATGGGTTTAAATCCCATTTCTGCAGTGTAAATTTCTTCTGAAAGCTCTACTCTTTCTTTTAGCTTATTTGCCTGAGAAATGAGCAATTCCATTTGATCGTAGATCTGTTTCATTTGCACGTTGGTCTGTTCTACCATTGCCGACATAGCCGTTGTCTTAATACGGTCTTTATCGTCAGGAAAAATGATCGCACTACCAACAGTGTGTGCATAGGGTAAATTGTGAGGATTGTGCGTGATTTTATCCTCGTCAATGTGTAATCTTTTGTCGTAATCTGGTTGTATTTTCTCTTTCTTTTCAGCCATTATGCTTGATTTTCTTCCCTTGTAAACACTGGATTTCCGCTTTTGCTTAAATCTTTATTGAATCGATATCCTGCCGTATCAAACCCTTCCAAATCCCGAGGATTTTCTATTTGGTTTTCAATTATGTACCTACTCATATACCCTCTTGCTTTCTTTGCATAAAATGAAATTATTTTATATTTCCCATTCTTAGCATCTTTAAATTCAGGACTAATTAACGTAGCATTGAGCTTCTTTTTATTGATTACCTTAAAGTATTCATTTGAAGCTAAATTAACAACCACATCACTGTCTTGCTCCTTCAATCTTTGGTTGATTAAATCAGTTGGTTTGTCCTTCCAAAACTGGTATAAATTGTCTGCGCTACCTATCTTTAATGAGGTACCCATTTCTAAGCGGTACGGTTCCATAATGTCTAACGGCCGAAGTGCACCATACATTCCCGACAAAATCAATAAATGTTCTTGGGCAAAATTTAACTGCTGTTCGGTTAAACTCTTTGCATCTAATCCCTGGTACACGTCACCCGTAAAAGCTAACAATGCTTGTCTACTTTTCTCAGTTGGTTCAGTTAACCCAGACCATGTCTGATACCTTTTAGTGTTTAATTCCGCCAAGGCTTCACTGATTGACATCAACTCTCTAACTTGTTTTTTAGAACTCTTTTTGAGTTTATTAACTAGAGTGCTTGCCTCTTTCATAAAGAGTGGCTCACTGTAAGTTGAAGTCGAAATTTCTGAGTCAAAATCCAAAGATTTTGCAGGAGAAAGTAAATGAATCATGGTTTGTTTTTGAACATAACAATAGCCGCAAAGTTATGTTTCCATTTTTTTAAACAGAAGCAGTTTTAGCCTAAATTGATTGATCAAGGTTTTTCTTATTCCAAACGGCGATTGCGCCTACTGCAATAACACAGCAATTAGACAGCACACCAAACCAATCAGCATGTACAATACTTATGACCAAAAGCGCAATTCCGGCAACGATTAATGCATAAATAACCCAATATGGAAAGTTCATAAGACTAAAAATAAAGAAAATAAAAAAGGGAAAAGCAATGCTTTTCCCTTTTCAAAATTCAAGTGATGAATCTTATTTTTTAGACCACTTTGCTATGTTGTCTGTGTTCATTTTAATGTAAGGCTGATACTCTGCCTTGTTAGATAATTCTAAAGATCTTTTAGCTGTTGCCAAAGCTTCTTTTTTCATTCCCAATTTATTTTGAATCAAAGAAAGCGTGTAAACATTCCAAAAAGTAGCATTCATCTCAACTGATTTCTTAGACCACTCTAGCGCTTTGTTTAAATCCAAATCGTTATCATAGTAATATCTAGCACTGCTGTTATACACTCTAAAAGCTCCTTTCGTTTCTTCAATTGCAGCTTCAATGTTTTTAGCAGCAACATCTTTGAATTCTACTTCAATTGGAATAGCCCATGAAGTGTTTTCCCATGCAAACATTAAATCCATAGAACCCGGCTTTACATTTGCAAACCAAAAAGTCATTGTCTCAACTTTGTCTGAAGTTTCGTTTACTTTTATTGCTACTTCAGCAACATTATTCTCAGCTTTATAAGAACCTTCTTGAACTCCTAAATCAGTATTGATGTATACTTTCCAATTTCCATCTTCCATTGGAGTAGACATGATTGAATAGGTACCTGCTTTTACATCCTTACCCCCGATTTTTGCGTTGGTTGATAATTCAATTTGTGTCGCTGAATTGGCTCCAGTTCTCCAAACCTGACCAAATGGCTCTAACTCTCCAAAAATAACTCTATCCTTTACTCCAGGTCTAGAGTACCTTATGGTAACATCTGTTAAACCAACTCGCTGCATCACTTCTGCATTTGGACTCGGTTGTGGCAATTCTTGTGCTTTAACCGTAAATACGGTTAAACAAAGCGCTAAAAAGCTAAGCGAAATTTTCTTCATCATGTTGTTTTTGTTTTTAGTTTGAGCAAACTTAACCTATTCAAGGTAGAAAGGTTCTTAAAAAAAATTAAAAAACTTATTTCGCCATGTAGATGACCTTTTTAGTTTCAAAAAAGTCGTGCGAGAAAAAATCTTGAATGTCGAAGGAAGTGTATTTTTTACGCACCTCGTGTAGTTCTTCCCTCAAGTCTCCCCCTTTCAAAAATAAAAGTCCATTTGGTCGATCATTAAACGATTCCTTTTTTATTTTATCATTTACCCAAGGTAAAAAGTTTTTCGTTCTCGTTACTGCCCTACTAACCACAAAATCAAACTGTCCCTCAACAGTCTCAGCTCTTTGATGATAAGCCGCAACATTGGACAAACCCGAACGTTCGGCAACAGCATTTACTACCTTTATTTTTTTTCCTATTGAATCTACCGCTACAAAAGAAACTTCGGGAAACAATATTGCTAAAGGTATGGATGGAAATCCACCACCAGTGCCAACATCTAATAATTTGGTACCCGGTTTAAAATCCAACACTTTTGCTATTGCCAAAGAATGAAGCACATGCCTCACATAAAACGCTTCCAAATCTTTTCTAGAAATCACATTAATTTGGGCATTCCACTCTTCGTATAAGGCTTTTAATCCTTCAAACTGCTTTTGCTGAATTTCAGTGAGGTGTGGAAAATAATAGTTTATTTCTTCCATCGGCTAAATCGATTTCTTGCTTCTTCTCATTAAGTCTGACAATAGAGCTCTTGCTCTAAATAACTGTGCCTTTACCGTTCCCAATGGCAACTCCTGCTTTTTAACAATCTCTTCGTAAGAGTATTCTTTAAAATAACGCAAGGTAACCAAGGTTTTATAAGGCTCCTCTAGTTGGTTAACATACTTGCGCATTAGCTCAATCTTTTGCTGTTCAATAAATTTCTCTTCAGGATCTTTTGTGTTTCCTTCAATTTGAATCTTTAGATTGGTGTTTTCGCCATTTTCCACAAATTCATCAATAGAGGTTATTTTTAGTTTTTTCTTTCGAATAAAATCAATGCAATGATTGGTCGCTATTCGAAATAACCAAGTACTAAAAGCATATTCTGGAGTATACTGATCTAGCTTTTTGAATGCTTTTTCAAACGCCTCGATAGAAATGTCTTCTGCATCACTTTCGTTTCGAATCATTTTAAGCACCAGGTAATAAATAGGCTCTCTATAGCGAACCATTTTGGCAGTATATGCCCCTTGGTCTCCTGATTTTGCAGCTTCAACGAGAACAAAGTCTTCGTTTGCTTTTTTTGAAAGGTTCTTATTTATTTCCATTGTTCTACTTTCCAAAACCAAGTTGAAATTCCTATTGCAGTGATATAAGTCATATAGATTGGCTCTAAAATAACAATAAATGGCAACAAGTCATCCACTTTCAGGCGTTTTGCAATTACTCGAAGTAATACCAACTCCAGCAGCTGCTTCACTGCAAATATCCCGAAAATTGCGAGTTTAAATGGGGAGAAGATGAGAAGAGTTACAAACAAGAAGTAAAACAAGAAACTACTTGCACCAAAGATGGCCAACCGAATTTTATCTAATTTTTTATACTGAGTGCCTGCGCTTAATTGCCTTCTCTTTTGGTTAAAGTAGGCGCTCCATTTGTTTTCTCCATCTGTCAATGTATGAGCACATTCATCCAATTCAATTGAAACATTAGTTGAAGTTGCTACTTGATTCACTAACAAATCATCGTCACCGCTCAGAATCCCTTTATGCTGCTCAAATCCACCAATTGCCTCAAAGGTCGATTTACGGTAAGCAAGGTTTCTGCCAACACCCATATAAGCTTTCCCTGAATTGGCAAACCCGAAATACTGTAAAGCGGTTATAAAACCATCCAAGCGAATAATCTTGTTCAACAATCCATTTTCTTTCCGAAATGCACCAAAACCAAGTACAACCTCCTGCTTTGGTGAAAAGTGCTTCACCATGTTCGAAATCCAATGTTCCGAAGCCGGAACACAGTCTGCATCTATAAAGAGTAGAAATTCGTGCTTGGTAGCTTTAATTCCTTGATTCAAAGCCGATTTCTTCCCTCTATCACCTGCATTGTTCAAAACAAGCAGTTTATTCGAGGCTATTTTTTGTAATCTCTCTAACGTATCGTCATCAGAATAATCGTTCACCACAATAATTTCAAAATTGCGATACTCTTGACCTAATAGCTTGTTGATGCAGTTTTCAATGTTTCTCGACTCATTTTTTGCAGCAATGACAACAGAAACCCCTTTTTCGTAGTTTAAAATTGGTGGAGACTTTTTAAATGACAGTGGGTAAAAATAATGCCAATAATAATACAATTGAATGCCACTCACAACCAATAAAACCCCTATTAATAGGAGGTTCGGCAGTAATAAAAATGTGATTTGAGCATTCAAATACATGGTGCGAAGATAATGGCAATTATTCACCTAAAACGAGGATCATTTCAAACAGTTGAGTAGCTTTTCTAGGAGTCCTCTTTTGTTGGGCTTTACTTACCTTTGCCCATCTTTTGAAAAAACCAACATGAAGTTTAGCTTACAGCACGAAGACGCCAATTCAAAGGCAAGAGCAGGAGAAATAACAACCGACCATGGGAAAATACAAACACCCATATTTATGCCGGTTGGAACGGCCGGAACGGTGAAAGCAGTTCACCAGCAAGAGTTAAAAGAAGATACCAAAGCTCAAATTATTCTGGGCAATACCTATCATTTGTACCTCCGCCCTGGTTTAGACACTTTGCAAAAAGCAGGAGGCTTGCACAAATTCAACAGTTGGGATGGCCCCATTTTAACCGATAGTGGAGGGTATCAAGTTTATTCTCTATCCGATAGAAGAAAAATAACAGAAGGAGGCGTTAAGTTTTCTTCTCATGTAGATGGAGCGAAGCATTTTTTCACACCAGAAAACGTAATGGATACGCAACGAATTATTGGTGCAGACATCATCATGGCCTTTGATGAGTGTACTCCCTACCCTTGCGATTACGACTATGCAAAAAGGTCCATGCACATGACTCACCGTTGGCTGAAACGTTGTTGTGACCAATTCGACGCAACCTCGCCACTTTATGGGTATAGTCAAACGCTCTTCCCTATTGTACAAGGAAGTACGTATAAAGATTTGCGCGTAGAGTCAGCCGAAACCATTGCTTCTTTTGGAAGGGAAGGCAATGCTATTGGCGGCCTTTCAGTTGGTGAACCGGCAGAGGAAATGTATGAAATGTGCGAAATTGTTTGCGACATTTTACCAAAAGATAAACCGCGATACCTGATGGGTGTCGGCACACCGATCAACATTTTAGAAAACATTGCATTGGGCGTTGATATGTTTGATTGCGTTATGCCGAGCAGAAATGCTAGAAATGGAATGCTTTTTACGAAAAATGGTTTTATTAACATGAGAAATCAAAAGTGGAAAGACGATTTTAGCATGCTCGACCCTGATGGAGAAAGCTACGTTGATAGCTTTTATACGAAAGCTTATGTAAGACATTTATTGATTTCTAAAGAAATTTTAGGCGCTCAAATTGCAACCTTACACAATTTAGCCTTCTACCTGTGGTTGGTAAAAGAAGCTCGAAAAAGAATTATTGATGGCACATTTGTTGAATGGAAAAACAAAATGGTAGTTAACATGGCCCAACGACTCTAAATGAAAATACTTGACCTTTACATTCTAAAGAAGTTTTTGGGCACATTTTTCTTTTCCATTGCCCTTATTATTTCAATTTCTATTGTTTTTGATTTTTCAGAGAACGTTGATGAGTTTATCGAAAAAGACGCTCCTACTGAGGCTATTATTTTTGATTATTACTTAAATTTTGTACCCTATTTCGCCAACTTATTTAGCCCTCTATTTATTTTTATTTCTGTTATTTTCTTTACCTCAAAAATGGCAAGTAATACAGAAATTGTTTCCATTCTAGCAAGTGGAATTTCTTTTCGAAGAATGCTGTTGCCCTACTTTATTGGAGCATTGCTCATTGGTTCACTTTCTCTGTATTTGAATAATTTCTTAATCCCAAAGAGCAATGTTAAAATGCTCGAATTCAAATACAAATACATAAAAAATCAATATAGAAATAAAGACAAAAACATTCATTTACAGCTAACGCAGAACAGTTTTGCATACATAGGCAGTTATGCAGCCCCTACGAATGTTGGTGTAAAATTCAGCTTAGAAAAATTCAACGAAGAAGGCGACATGACCTATAAGTTGATCAGTGATTTTGTTCGATGGGACTCTACCAAACAAAAATGGACCATTCAAAACTATTACGAAAGGCACATTGATGGGAGAACTGAAACCATCAACAAAGGCATAAAAAAAGATACTACACTTAATATGTCTCCAGATGATTTTACTCGAAGAAGTACCGATGTTGAAATGTTAGACTACTTTCAACTTCAAGACGAAATGGATGCCTTAATCTTTAAAGGGTCAAAAGATGTGGTAAACTTAAAAATTGAGAAGCACAAAAGAATAGCATTTCCATTCGCTACCATTGTACTTACGTTTATAGGAGTCGCCATTGCAAGCAGAAAAGTAAGAGGTGGAATTGGATTACACTTGGGCCTAGGTTTGGCGCTAAGTTTTACTTTTATTATGTTCATGAAAGTAACTCAAACATTTTCAACCAACGGTGGCTTAGACCCCATAATTGCCATGTGGATACCAAATGTGGTTTATGGTATTTTGGCCATTGTTTTAATTCAAAAAGCACCTAAATAATGATAAAACGTGTCAACTGGATCATTGCCAGCTTTGTTATTATAAGTTTAAGCGCTTGCACGGTTGGGCGCTTTTTCGTTTACAATTTCGCAGACATTACCGACCATAAAATATTTCCAAGCAGAACACTAACAAAATCAAGTCAACCCTTTGAATTTGAAAAAAGAGCAGATTTAAAAAAGCCTAAAAATTTTAAAATTAACGGAGAAGAAGTTGATTTTGATGAATATTTAGAGAATAACAAAACGGTTGCATTTTTAGTGATTAAAAATGACACGATACAATACGAGCAGTATTACAACAAGTATGAAGAGAGCTCCATCGTAGCCTCTTTTTCCATGGCGAAATCAGTTACCTCAATGTTAATAGGCTTTGCGATACAAGATGGCTTAATTGACTCTGAAGAAGATTTGGTAACCAAATTTGTTCCGGAGTTAAAAGAACAAGGGTTCGACAAAGTAAGCTTAAAGCATTTATTACAAATAACTTCAGGCATGGAATTTAACGAAAGTTACGTCAATCCTTTTGGTCACGCTGCGAAATATTACTAAGGTAGAAATTTGCGAAAAGTTCTTTCAAAAGCAAAGATTGCGGGTGTTTCAGGCACTTATTTTGAATATCAAAGCGGACAGACTCAATTGCTTGGTTTAGCTTTAGAACGAGCCCTAAATGGGAAAACAATTACAGCCTACTTACAAGAAAAAATATGGACTCCACTTGGAATGGAGTACGATGCCTCTTGGAGTTTGGATCGGAAAAAGAATGGCCTTGAAAAAACCTTTTGCTGCTTGAATGCAAGAGCTCATGATTTTGCCAAACTCGGCAGATTTTACTTAAACAAAGGCAAGTGGAACGGAGAGCAATTGTTGAATGAAAATTGGATTGAAAAATCTACCAAGCGCGACACAACAAATGGTTCTGTAGAAAACTATCAATACCAGTGGTGGCTTAAGGGAAGCGAAGGAGATTATGCGGCAGAAGGTATTTTAGGGCAATACATTTATATTCATCCTGAGAAAAACATAATTATTGTAAGACTTGGCAAAAATTATGGTAAAACAAGCTGGACGAGTATTTTTAAGGCTTTGGCTAATGCTTATTCCAAGTCTTAAAAACTATTTTATTAGGGTAAAACACGGATACTATTTACGGTTTTAAGCGTAGTAGGATGTGCTCTTAATCATGTGACTTTTGAATCATTATTAATTCAAACAAGTAACATGAAAAAAATCAATTTATTTATTGCTGCAATTGCCCTTTCAATTGGTCTTTCAGCACAAACGTATTCAGAAGGAGACAATTTAGTGAACATAGGTTTCGGCTTGGGCGCTACCTTCGTAACCGGTAGCTCTACTATTCCGCCTCTTTCAGCATCATTCGAACATGGCTTTACCGATAAAATTAGCGCAGGTGGCTTAATTGGGTACTCTGGCTCAAAAGAAGAGTTTGCCGCATTTGGCGGAACTTGGACTTACAAGTACTCGTACATCATTGTTGGAGCGAGAGGTTCATATCACTTTTTCTCCACAGATCAAATAGATGCTTACGGTGGAGCTTTTTTAGGGTACAACATAGGAAACTCAAAAGTTACCTATGATGGAACAGGGAATAACTTAATTCAACCTGCAGCAGCTAATGTTGGTGGTGTAGCGTATGGCTTACATGTAGGTGGCAGATATTATTTCAGTGATAGCTTTGGCGCCTTTGGAGAATTGGGCTACGGTATTTCTTATTTAACCTTAGGAGTTACTATGAAGTTGTAAGGCAATCTTATCTTCTCCTTATTTAAAATCCCGCTACAATTAAGTTGTAGCGGGATTTTTTGTTTTAGTATAGTATAACCCAATAATTATGTATTTCAATCAGATAACGCTTGGTTGAAACCAATACGCACAAACAAAAAAAGCCCTTTCAAATAAATGAAAGAGCTTTAAAGTATAATTAACAAAGGGTTTTTACATGTACCCTTTTAATTTTGCTTCTTTAATACAAGCTGTTAAGCCGTTTTTTGTAATATTTCTAATTCCAGCAGCAGAAACTTTTAACGTGATCCACTCTTTGGTATCAGGATTATAAAATTTTCTTGTAAACAAGTTAGGTGCAAATGTTCTTCTCGTTCTTCTTTTCGAATGAGATACATTGTTTCCTGTGATTACTTTCTTTCCTGTTAATTGACAAACCTTAGACATATCTTTTCCTCTAAAAAATTGGAGTGCAAAATAAATACTTTTTCTGTTCTAAAACAACACTTCTTGCAACAAAAATCTGTTTTTATTTTCAATGGTAGAAGGCGTATCTTCGCAAAAAAAAGAAATGCGATTATTTATTTCAATTATCCTTTTATTTTTAGCTACTTCATCGAGCAGTTTTGCACAGCAAACCCTTAAAGGAAGGCACGTTGAAGAAATCAAAGTAAATGAGCAAGAAAAAAAAGAATTATACATCAACTACGAACTCAAAGACGTGAAAGGTGAAGGACCTTTTTTAAAAATTAGGTTTTATAACAAAACCCGTGAAAACCTCACGATTGATTTGGTAATGGGAATTTATAGCAACGGCGTTTTATTAGAAAAAGCTGATATCGCTGATTGTTTGAAAAAATCAATTTTCAATAACTTTTTTCGTCCCTTCCATTTGGTTGAAACAGCTATAAAAGACAACCAAGACATTGAAATTAAAGTGTTGAATATTTATACTGAGCAAGTTGATGAATGCAGAAAAACTGATTAAAAACGCTTCTGGTGCGCTTATTTCAATTGCAGCTTTAGGGGCTTCTGCCCAGCTGTCCATTAGTTTACCTGAAAGCGTTTCTGTAGCCCCAATTACTGGTCAGACATTAGCTGTATTGCTTATCGCTCACCTAATGAAAGAAAAATGGGCTGCATTGGTGCTAGCCATTTACTTGCTCATTGGAATTGCTGGAGCACCTGTTTTTGCAGGCTTCGAAGGCGGTTGGGAAAAGTTTTCAGGCCCGAGTTTAGGTTATTTTGTTGGCTTTGTTGTGGCGGCAGTTGTTTGTGGAATTCTTGCCAGAAAACAAAATGAGCGTTTTGGATTCTACTTTCTCCAAATGTTAATTGGGTCGCTAATTATTCTACTTTGTGGCTGGCTGGGACTTTTCCGCTTCCTCGATGCCAAAACGGCTTTAGCAAAGGGTGTTCTCCCATTTTTGCCAGGAGCCTTAGTAAAAGTGCTTGTTGGAGCCATACTTTTATCGATTATTCGCCGTTTCAAAAACTTCCTGAAAGGGGTTTAATCGGAATGAATACTTTTGGCTTAAAATGAGTCCCATTGATTGATTATAATCTGAATATTTTATTTTTACCAAAATGGTACCCCAATAAATTCGAACCTTTCGATGGTAACTTTATTGAAAATCATGCGATAGCAGTTTCAAAAAAATGCAATTTAGGGGTTATTTTTATTCATTCTGACCATGAAATAACAACAAACTTTTCGCTAACCAAAATCGAGAAACACGGCTTCCCCGAATACCATGTGTACTACAAACGGCCAACCTTTGGGGTGGGGTTTTTGAATCAAGCAATTTCATTTTTTAGATACAGAAAAGCTCAACTAATTGGCTACAACGCTTACCTAAAAGACATTGGAAAACCTGACTTATGCCATGTTCACATCAACGGTAAATCTGCTTTACTTGCCAATTTTTTAAAAACTACCGAAAAAATACCCTTTCTCATTACAGAACATTGGTCAGGCTACACCAAAGAAAGTGGCGCTTTCAAGGGCTATTTTAGAAAGAAGTTTTACCAATATACTGCCAAGCAATCGAGCGGCATCACCTGTGTTTCTAGTTACCTAAAAGAGGCGATTACAAGCCATAACATAGCAGCCGAATTTTCTATTATACCTAATGTGGTAGACACAGATTTATTTCAAATCACGCCCGAGAAATCAAACCAGCCGATTCGGATTGTTCACATTTCTAATTTAAGTAAAACTCCAAAAAACATTCACCTCATTGTTGAGGCACTTAACCATGTAGGTTCAAAACGGAACGATTTTGAAATAGACATTATAGGAACTGGTCCTGACGAGCAGTTTATGATTGATGAACTTGAAAAAGGTAGCATGAAAAACCGCTACACTTTTCACGGAGAAATTGAATTGTCAAACGTTGCGAATATTTTAACAAACGCCGACTTCCTTCTACTCTATAGCCAGTTCGAGACCCAATCAGTAGTAATGATTGAGGCATTTGCTTGTGGTGTTCCTGTTCTTGTTTCAGGTGTGGGAGGAATACCAGAATACATGAGCGAAGAACGAGGAATTTTAGTTCAGCCCAATTCAACCAAGGAGCTAGAAAAAGGACTTGTAAAGATGTTGGATGGCTACAAAAAATTCAACCAACAGAAATTGCGACAATACGCAATACAAAATTTTGGAGTGAAACAAATCCAAGAGCAATTCATAAGCTTGTACCATAAAATTAAATTAGATGCCAGAACGTAATAAACTCCGCTTCGCAGTTTTAGTAGATGGCAAATTGCTAAAAAAATGGCAGGCTGATTCCATTCAACTTTTAGTAGCTGAAAACCACAGTGAGCTCGTAGGATTTATCCAGAATAGAACTACATCGAAAAGCAAACACAGTGTATCTGTTGGTTTCAAATCCATTTACAAAAACATCGACCATTCAGGTCCTTTACAATTAGTTGAATGGGATAAAACTTTCTCAAGTCCAAAAATCTATCATTTTTCTCCCGAACAAAAAGGCATTTCAAACTACTTTTTGAAAGAAGATTTAGAAACGCTAGCCTCGTTACAATTGGATTTTATACTGCGCTTCGGTTTTGGAATTTTAAAAGGAGAAGTGCTTGATATTCCTAAATTTGGAGTTTGGTCTTTTCATCATGGCAATCCAAGAAAGTACAGAGGCGGACCCGCAGGTTTTTGGGAGATTTTTAATGGAGATGATATTACAGGCAGCATTCTTCAGCAGTTGAACGAAAAGCTAGACCAAGGTCTCATAATCAAAGAAGGCTTTTTTAAAACCATAGACCACAGTTATAAAGCAAACCTATTTCACGTGTTAGAGGAAACTGCTTCTTGGCCCAGTATTGCTGTAAAATCGATAGTTTATAACAACCAAGAACAGTTACAACTAAAATCGGTTGAGGAAAAAGGTAAACTTTATAAGGTTCCAAGCAATTGGACCGTTCTACGGTTTCTTTACAAAGTGCTCTCTAACAAAATTTCATTTCACATGCACCGACTTTTTAAAGCCGAGAAATGGAACGTGGGACGCGTTAACCAATCCATTGAGGAATTGGTAACTAAGCCGATGGCGCCCATAAAATGGCTTAACGAGGCTCCTAAAAATACGTACTACGCCGACCCGTTTGGCTGGAACAACAAAGAGATTTTACTTGAACTATTTGATTATAAAATCAGCAAAGGAAGCTTAAAGGTACTGGACACGAATTCAGGAAAAATTTGGAACCTTCTAGAAAATCAAACACATTACTCCTACCCTTTTAGTATTATAGAAAGTGGGAAAAAATACATTTTACCAGAAAACTACAAAAGCGATCAACTTAAGCTTTATGAAGTTGACGATAATTTAAAGGTACTTGAAACGCACAAACTACTAGATGGCCCTTGGATTGATCCAACCTTGTTTAAAAAGGACGAAAAGTGGTGGCTTAGTTGCATGCATCAAAGTTCACCCAAGGAAAATCTTTACCTTTTCTATGCCGAAAAGGTAGAAGGCCCTTATTTGCCTCATGCATTAAACCCCGTTTTAACTGACATTCTCTCAGCACGGCCAGCGGGCACTCCATTTATGGTGAACAAAAAGATTATTCGGCCCACCCAAAATTGCGCAAGAACTTACGGTGGCAGTGTAGTTTTGAAACAAATTGAAAAATTAAGCCCAACCGAATTTGAAGAACATGTCATCAAGGAAATTCTCCCTCAAAAAGGAAGGTTCTCTGAGGGCTTGCACACTGTAAGCGCAAATGGCAGCGAAATATTGGTAGATGGCAAACGTTATCATTTCAATTTTTGGAATTTTTTGAATCAATTAAAAGCTAGCATTAACAAAGGAAAAAATTGATAGGCAACATTATAAATACGGTTACTACCAGAATTAGCTTAGCAGTTTTATCCATTATGCTGCTTTTGCTCAATTCTAACTTTTTAGGAAGTGAAGGATTAGGTACAGTAGGAATTATTGTTCTGGAAATAACCATTTACCTACTCATTAGCAATGTCGTATGTGGTGGCAGCTTAGTGTATTTCACTTCGAGGAAAAGCGTTAACGCATTGGTATTGGCCGCTTACATCTGGATTGCGATTACTGCTGCGTTTTACTATTTCATCATTCAGGTCATTCCTGCGTTGCATTCAGATTATTCTACTTCAATTTTAATATTGGGTTTTCTGCAGTCGGCCATTAGCGCCAATGTTGCCATACTTGCAGGCCAACAACGCTTTAAAACGTTCAATTTAATAGCTCTAATTCAAGCAGTATTGCAAATCTCAGTCCTTTGCATTTACTTCTTTATTCTTGAAAACAAAAGCATTACAGCATTTATCAACAGCACGTTTGTTGCTTATTGCTTAGCATTTTTATTCAGTTTCTTCCGACTAATACCCACCTTGGATAAAAAATTAAATTGGCCAAATTTTACCATGTTTAAAGAATTAATTCAATACGGTTTTTACCTGCAAATAGCCAACATTAGTCAATTGTTAAACTACCGTCTAAGTTATTTCTTACTCGATTATTTCAGTGGAAGAGCTACCGTTGGAAAATTTATGGCAGGTGTTCAATTATCAGAAGGACTTTTACTCACAAGCAAAAGTATAGGAGCCGTTCAATACGCTAAAATTTCCAGTCAAAAATCAAAAAGCAAAGCAGCTAGACTAAGCATTACATTGCTTAAAGTTGTTTTTCTATTGACTTTTCCGCTTGTAGTTGTTCTCGTTTTACTACCAGAAATACTATACACCAGCTTGTTAGGTAACGACTTTAACGAAACGCCAATGGTAATTGCATTTATGGCTGTCGGAATTATTGCCTTAGCGAGCGAAGTGATTCTGAGTAGGTACTTTGCAGGAACAGGTCAGCAAAAAGTCAATGCAACAAGTTCAAGTATTGGACTTGTGGTGACCATAATTTCAGGATTTGCGCTCATTCCAACTTTCGGTTTAATGGGCGCTGCCATTTGTTCTAGTCTTTCTTACTTGAGTATTTTCCTCTTTTTATTTTACAAAATCGTAAACACAACGGCTGTAAAGGCTGCTGATTTCCTAATTAACAAACACGACTTAATTTACTTAAAACGAGTTGTTCGAAAAATACGAATCAGCTAAATTAAATCAGTCAACGACTTCACTCCTGCAGGACGTTCAACCAAATAACCCTCGGCATAATCGGCTTGAATGTACCGTCCCATGTCGGCCATTCTCGCTTTTACGTATTCAAAAAAGTTTTGCATGGTTAATGGCGATTCTGGCTCAGTTGAGTTGGGATTGTAAAATTGTGAGGAAAATGCTTTTATGGCGTCCATTTTAGTTTCTAAAAAAGGAGTTATGTCTACCACAAAGTCAGGCTCAATAAAACGATCTTGAATGTAGTTGTAAATTGCTTTCGGGCGCCATGCCTCTTGTAGTTTCCCGTCTAACTGAGTTTCAACTTTAACTAAACCACTATAAAAGCAAGCATCTGAAATTAACTTAGAAGCTCTGCCGTGATCTGGATGACGGTCTCTTGGTGCGTTAGATAGCACAATGTCTGGTTGATATTTTCGCAGGATTTGAGCAATGGGCAAGATGTGCGATTGGTCGTTTTGAAAAAACCCATCTGCCATGCCCAAGTTTTCGCGACAGGCCAAACCTAAAATTTCTGCTGAATGCTGAGCCTCTTTTAAACGCAAGGGCCCTGACCCTCTTGTTCCCAACTCTCCGTGCGTTAAATCTAAAACGCCTACCTTTTTACCAGCTGCAATTTCCTTTAAGATAGTTCCCGCGCAACTTAATTCTATGTCGTCGGGATGAACGCCGATGGCTAATATATCTAACTTCACTGTTCAATAAAGTTTACAATGGTTTCACACGCTGGAGACTCCTGAGGTGCTACCATTGCCACATAATTTCCATTTTCCTCAATCAAATACTTTTGAAAATTCCAAGCCACCTCGGTATCTTCTACTCCGTTTTTTTCTTTTTGCGTTAACCATTGATACAACTCATGCATATCGTCACCCTTAACCGAAATTTTTGCCATCATTGGGAACGAAACTCCATAATTTGCTTGACAAAAAGTAGCGATTTCTTCATTTGAACCGGGTTCTTGCGCTCCAAAATTATTTGCCGGAAAGCCAATGATTACAAAGTCTTTGTCACTGTATTGTTTGTAAAGTTCTTCTAGCACCTCGTATTGGGGTGTCAAGCCACACTTAGAAGCGGTATTCACTACTAAAATCTTTTTTCCCTTAAATTGACTGAGTTTAATTTCTTCTCCTGAAATAGATTGTACTGTGTAATCGAAAAAATTCATGCTTTGTGCGTTTAATGCAAATGTTACCAATAAGCAAACACTGCTAAAGATTAGTTTAATAAATTTCATTGTGATTGATTTAACAAGAAGACAAATGAACGAAAAAAGAGTTTGTAATGAGGCGAAAATTTTGACAAAATGAAAGTTCGGGCGTACTTTTAAACCATGGCAAAAGAGATAACGACGAGCGAAGATATTCAGCTAATGGTGAATGAATTTTACGGAAAAGTAAAAGAGGATGAGTTACTTGGTCCAATTTTCGAAAAAGTTGTGCAAGGAAATTGGGAGCCACATTTGCAAAAAATGTATGGCTTTTGGGAAACCATTGTGTTTAATGTAAAAAAATACAGCGGGAGTCCTTTTCAGAAGCATGTACCATTATCAATTGATGGCAAACATTTTGAACGTTGGTTGAAACTATTTCACGCTACCATTGACGCAAACTTTGAAGGACAACATGCCGAGGAAATAAAAAAAAGAAGCAGTCAAATGGGGATGATGTTTGAATATAAATTGAAACACATTCACGAGAGTTCTTAACCAACATCGCTACAGATAAAAAACAACCTTAGCTTGGGATCTCTTCAAATTTTAACATTTTTTTTGTTTAATCATGCACGACATACGTTAAACAAAAGAAACTTTGCTGTGTTACTCTCACATAACTAATAAAACTAAATTATATGAAAAATGTGAAGAAAGTATTATGGATTTTTTTAGCAACAGCATTAACAACAGGGTTTTACGCTTGTGAAGATGATGACGAAACAGAACCAATAGTACCTGTAGTTGCAACGGGACCAACTCAAAACATTGCTGAAATAGCAATTGCCGATTCTAGAACAGATAGTTTAGTTGTTGCCCTAACGAAGGCGAACCTCGTTTCAACTTTTACGGGAACAGCAAATTACACTGTATTTGCTCCTACAAACCAAGCCTTTGTAGATTTATTGGGCACAAACCCAAGTTGGAATAGAATTTCGGACATTGATGCTACTACCTTAACCAATGTACTTTTTTATCACGTTTTGACGGGAAAAGTAATGTCAACAGCCTTAACTGATGACACCTATGCAACTACATTGAACACACAAGGAAGCGTGAACAATGAAAGCACAGTGATTGAAGTAGATGTAACAGGAGGAGCTAGATTAAATAACTCAGCAAATATAGATGCAGTTGACATCGAGGCCACCAATGGTGTAATTCACATTATCGATGAAGTGCTTTTGCCACCAAATGTTGTTGACATTGCATTAGATGATGAGCGTTTTTCAACCTTAGTTGCAGCATTGGGTGTTTTTGGAGATACCTTAACAGGAGCGCTTTCAGGAAACAGTCCTTTCACTGTTTTTGCTCCTACCAATGATGCTTTTCAAAGACTATTGGATTCAGATTCAACATGGAACGGTTTAGGAGATATTCCAAGATCTTTACTAAAAACGGTTTTAGAATACCATGTTGTTGCCGGAGCCAATGCTCAAGCTGATGAAATTTCACAAGGTCAAGTTCTAAACACGTTAGGCGGAAGCACCTTAACCGTTGACTTAACCAATGGAGCTCAGCTGATGACGGGTAAAATGAATCAAGGAAATGTAAATATTATTGTTACAGACGTACAAGGAACCAATGGAGTAATCCATGCCGTTGAAAACGTTCTTTTGCCATAAAAGATACATTCTAAAATTTTTATCGAAAGGCTGCCTCTATTTGAGGCGGCCTTTTTTTATGTTAGTCAAACAAAAAGATTTATCCGAATTTTGACTTCAATGAAAAAAATGATATTCATATACCTCGTTTGGTTAACACATTTATGCGTGGCACAAGAGGTGGACTTTACTTGGTGGAATAATATCCATAACTGGGATGGAGTAAGACACTGGACAGCTTACACCAAACTAACCTCTAAATACATGGGTCCAAATGCACTACCGGTGCCCGACTCTAAAAAAGGAATATTACCTGAACAAACTCAACTAAAAATGGCTGGTGAAGGGCATTTTTCAGATGGAGATAACACACAAAACTTGTTCAGTTCTTTTTACCTCCCACTTTTCTCTAACCATGTTGGTTTTCAATTAGAAATGGTACCAATTGAATTCTACAAAATGGATAATGCTACTCGGGATGAACGAATTTCTAGAGAATTTGTAAGTGAAGGCACAACAGTTGGCGACGTATACATTGCTACTTTTATTCAACTCACTAAAAATCACAAAAGCCTACCTGATATGGTTTTAGGAGTGAACTTTAAAACTGCCTCTGGAGCAAACTTAGATGCTGCAAGATTCACCAATACCCCGGGTTACTTTTTCGATTTCTCCGCAAGTAAACTCATTACCTTTAATGGAGAACGAATCAAGTCAATTCGACCGCACGCCTTGGCAGGATTTTACGTGTACCAAACCTATTTGGAAAACAACTATCAGAATGATGCGCTTATGTATGGTTTGGGCTTGGATTTAAATTCTCAAAAACTTACCTATGAGGCTTCAGTGAATGGTTATGTTGGTTATTTAAACGATGGAGATCGGCCAATGGTAGCCAGACTCGGTATAGGCAGCAATAACCCAGATAAAACGAACTTTGGTATTCGGTTCCAACAAGGAATATTCCACCAACAATATACTACCCTGCGAGTTTACTGCATTTTAAAACTAAAAAAGTGGAACCTCACGGAATAAGTTTCCTTTAAATTAACATTCGTTGTTTTATGAAAAAGTTAAGTGTTAAAAAAGGAGAAATTCTACAACATTCAGGTGAACTAATTAGTAAAGTTTACTACGTTGTGTCCGGATTACTAAGGAGCTATTCCATAGACCCAAAAGGCAAGGAACACATTTTTATGTTTGCGCCCGAAGACTGGATGATCGCTGACGGCGTTACAGTTGATGGACCCATGGAGTTATTTATTGATGCGCTAGAAGATTCTGAGGTTATTCAACAAGACAAAAAAGATATGGGCGACAGCAGTCACCAATTTGACAAGCTAATTAAGCGAATGCACGTGCTGCAAAAAAGAATCATTATGCTCATGAGTGCAACTGCGATAGAACGTTATGAATATTTTGTAGAAGTTTATCCTGCAATTACCCAACGAGTTCCACAAAAAATGATTGCCTCTTATCTTGGCATAACACCTGAAGCTTTGAGTACAGTGAAAAGTCAAAGATTACATAAAAGCGATTCCTAACGTTTCTTAATCTACATTAATGCAGTAGCATTTTTAGCTGTTTTACTTTGTCATCGTAATTTTTTAAACATGTAACAAGTAAAACTCTAAAACAATGAAAAACGCAATCTTATTCAAAATTTCTTCTGTATTATGGATCATCTGGGGCTTGGTTCACATTTTTGAAGGGGCTATCACCATGGCGGGAGTTATAAGTGGAGACATCAGTCAATCAATAATCGGCATTGCTGATGCAGTTGAACCAGAAAACTTAAGAATGGATTATCCAGATGCGGCAGGCGCAGTAATTGCTCAGCACGGATTCAATTTATTCTGGATTGATATTACTACATTCATTGCAGCATTTTTTGTTTGGAAAGGCAATAAAAAAGCTATCTTTTTAGCTGCACTTACAGGTGGATTAGCAGATTTAGGTTATTTTATCTTTTTAGATTTAGGTGGATTTGTGCACTTTGTGCCGGGTACCATTATGACCATCATTTCAGCGTCGGCAATTGCGCTTAGCTTTTACGCTTTTTTTCAAAATAGAAGAAGCCAAGCATAGCAAACAACTTTATACTTTATTCACTCAATTCAATCAACATGAAAAAAATAAAAATTTCTTAGCTCCAACCAATCCAAATTGAAAAAGCCACCTTAATACGCTGTTTGAGGTGGCTTTTTACGTTAGCTCATCAAAGAAATAGTTGAGAAATCAGATTGCCCTCTTGAAATAGTCGCTCATCAATTTAACTCTTACAGACTAACATTGGTTGATTCATCGGCACTCTTTCAAAAGGAATTTAACTTGTGCTGTTCTCCATTGTTGAATTCCATTACCTTTGCAAAAAACTAGAACGCATAGCACTTTCAAAAGAAATTATACAACTCCTGAAAAAGGACATTACTGTTGAGCTTAGACAGAAAGCCGCACTCAACGGCATTCTACTCTACGTGGTTTCTACTGTTTTTGTAGCCTACCTTATTTTTTCAAGTTTAGAAGAACTTAGCACATGGGTAGCCTTACTATGGATTGTTTTGCTTTTTGCCTCCACCAATGCCAGCATCAATAGCTTTAGAAAAGAAGCAGGTAGAGAATTCTTTTATTACTATACTCTTGCACAACCTCAAGCCATTATTCTTTCAAAAATGCTCTTTAATGCACTTTTGCAGTTGATTGTAGCAGGTTTAACACTTGTTCTTTTTATTGTTTTACTTGGCAACCCCATTGAAAACATGAGTTTGTTTTATGTTGTGATATTTCTGGGCAGTTTAGGAATTTCAACCGTACTCAGTTTAAGCTCTGCAATTGCATCAAAAACAAACAATAACGCAACGTTAACAGCCATTTTATCCTTTCCAATTATGCTTCCAACCTTATTAACTGCAATTAAGGCGAGTATGCTTTGCGGGTTAGGTTTTTCTTGGGATGAATGCCAAGTATATGTTGTGACCTTGGGTTTGTTAAATGTTGTTGTAATCGTACTTTCCTATATTTTATTTCCATACCTTTGGAGAAGCTAATTTAGCCTCATTAACAATAACTTAAACAACTCATTTCCAATGAGAAATTGGTGGAAATTCCTCGCTATTATTTTACTTCTCTACACCATAATTGGAGGGCTCTTAATTCCTGTACCGAAACAAGTAATTCTATACGAAAGCATTCGCAACTTATACTTTCATGTTCCCATGTGGTTCAGCATGATTTTTCTATTTTTCATGTCTGTTGTGTACAGCTTCAAAGGGCTTTCAACTAATAATTTATCCTTTGATACCAAAGCCAAAGAATTGGTAAATGCAGGTATTATTTTTGGAATTCTAGGAACCATAACGGGTAGCATTTGGGCGAAGTATACTTGGGGAGCTTGGTGGGTAAACGATGTAAAGCTAAATGGTTCAGCTATTACCATGCTCATTTACTTGGCTTATATTGTTTTACGCGGGTCGCTAGATGACGAACAAAAAAAAGCGAGAATATCAGGGGTTTACAACATTTTCGCCTTTGTTCTGTTACTCGTTTTTATAGGTATTTTACCTCGAATGACTGATTCTTTGCACCCCGGAAATGGAGGGAATCCCGGATTTAATAATTACGATTTAGATAACAATATGAAGCTTGTTTTTTATCCCGCTGTTATCGCTTGGATTCTTTTAGGATGGTGGATTGCTTCAATTAGAATTAGAATAGCCAACTTGACTCAAAAATTAGAAGCATGAAATACCTTGCGTTAATAACCTTACTAATCAGCTCTTTTGTAGCAAAAGCACAAGATTTGCAAATGGCAGAAACCATGCGTTCTGAAGGCAAAATTTACGTTGTAATCGCCGTGCTTTGTGTTATTCTGTTAGGATTAATCTTATACCTCATTAGCATTGATAGAAAGGTGAGTAAACTAGAAAAAGAAATAAATTCATAAGCCATGAAAAAATCACACATATTAGGAATTATAGTTATTGCCATAGCCATTGGCGCTATTATTAGCACTGTTGCAGATGCAGCTACTTACGCAGATTTTGGAATGGCTGTAAAAAATCCTGGAAAGCAATTTCAAGTTGTAGGAGAGTTAAACAAAGACAAGGAAATTATTTACGCTCCAGAAAGTAATGCTAATGAGTTTTCTTTCTACATGGTTGATAAAAATGGAAACGAACAAAAGGTGATTTTTAACGGTGCAAAACCACAAGATTTTGAAAGGTCAGAACAAGTTGTGATCACCGGTAGTTTAGAAGGTGAAAACTTTTTAGCAGATAAAATTCTGATGAAATGCCCTTCAAAATATCAAGACGGAGAAGCAGGAGAATTAACAGAAATTACAGCTGAGAGCAAATCATAATCGATGATAGAATACGTAGGAGAAAACCTGATAGCAGGTCAAATTGGTAATTTTTTAATTTTTCTAGGTTTTGTAGCAAGTTTATTGGCTGTAGTATTTTACTACAACACCTCTGATCTAAGTTCAGAACTCAACTCATGGAAAAAGGGTGGTAGGTTCTTTTTCCGTTTGCATTCAGTTTCAATGCTGGGATTGATCGGCATACTCTTCTACCTTATTTACACACATGCATTTGAGTATTACTACATCTGGCGGCATAGCTCGTCTGATATGTCAATGAAATACATCATCTCTTCGTTTTGGGAAGGTCAAGAAGGGAGTACCATGCTTTGGACATTTTGGAATATCGTTTTGGGGAACATTCTAATTTACACCACCAAAAAGTGGGAAGGTAGTGTCATGATGATTTACGCCACCGTTCAAGTGTTCTTGAGCGCCATGTTGTTAGGAATTTTCCCTTTCGACATACAAATTGGTAGTAACCCTTTTGTGCTATTACGTGAGCATCCGGATATGATTAATCTGCCGTTTACCACCAATCCTAACTACCTTGGCTTTGTAGAAGGAAACGGTTTAAATCCACTGTTACAGAATTATTGGATGACCATTCACCCCCCTACTGTGTTTTTTGGTTTTGCAACAACCCTAATTCCATTTGCTTATGCCCTATCAGCTCTTTGGAAAAAACAATATCAAGAATGGATTAAACCGGCTTTACCTTGGACCTTTTTTGGCATTGCTATTTTAGGTTTAGGAATTCTAATGGGTGGTGCTTGGGCCTATGAAGCGCTTAGCTTTGGAGGTTTCTGGGCTTGGGATCCGGTTGAGAATTCTTCATTGGTTCCTTGGTTAGTGCTCGTTGGGGCAGGCCATCTTATGCTGATTAATAGAAATAAAATGAAAAGCATCTTCTCAGCATTTGCGCTGGCTCTGTTTTCATTTTTATTGGTGGTGTATTCTACCTATCTCACAAAAAGTGGCATTCTTGGAGAAACTTCTGTGCACTCATTTGCTGATGGTTTACCGGGACAATTGATTATTTTCTTACTGTTTTACCTTTTTATAGCGTTGTTCTTTCTGTTTAAAAATGGAGGTCAATTTTTAAAGAAGTCAGAAGAAGATGCATTTTGGAGCAGAGAATTTTGGATGTTTTTAGGTGCATTAGTGCTCGTTATTTCAGCTTTTCAAATTACTTTATCTACTTCTATTCCTGTTATTAATGCTTTATTTGGCACTAACCTTGCGCCACCTGCCAAACCAATAGAACATTACAATTCATGGCAAATACCTTTGACCATATTGGTTACCTTATTTGTTGGAATTAGCCAGTTTTTAAAATATAAAAAGACAGAAGTTGTTCCGTTCTTTAAGCAGATTGCTCCTTCGTTCATCATTTCTTTTGCAGCAGCTATTATTATGGCTGTTCAGTTGAAAATTAGAGATGTCTTTTTAATCACCCTTTTATTTACTTCGCTCTTTGCTGTTTTGGCCAATCTCGATTATTTACTTCGAATTATTAAAGGCAATGTAAAAAAAGGTGGTTCGGCTATCGCACATGTTGGCTTTGGAATGGTGATTTTAGGTTCGTTATTGTCTGCCGGAAACAAGAAAATCATCTCAAAAAACAGAACTCAGGTTAACATAAACTTTGAAGACAACAAGAATGCCAATAACGAAAACGTAATGCTATTGCGAAACGATACTGTTTTAATGGATTCTTATTACGTTACTTATACACAACGCAGAGTGGACGAAAAGCACGTTTACTTTGATATGGATTACCTCAAGGTGAATGAAAAAGGACAGTATCAAAAAGAGTTTAGTTTGTCGCCCTTTGTGCAACTAAACGAGCAAATGGGAAATGTACCGGAACCAGACACCAGACACTTTTTAGACAAAGACATTTTTACGCATATTACCTATGCGGATTTAGAAAACCTAGACTCTACAGCACAGGAAATGTATCGCGAGCCGGATACATTAAATCTCAAAATTGGAGACTCCTTATTTACAAGCAACTCCATCATTAAAGTATCAAACTTTGAGAGAAATATTGATAAGGTAGCACTAAAGCTTCAGGAGTCAGACATAGCACTTGGAGTAAAAATAACAGCAAAGACACTTGATGATCAAAACTATGCTGCAAATCCAATCATGGTAATTAGAGGAAACAGTATCTTTTCAATTAATTCAGAAATTAAAGAACTTGGCTTACAGTTTGGCTTTGCCGGTATTGACCCTGATACCGAAAAATTGAACATCTTACTTGCCGAAAAAAATAAAAATTCAGTAGACTTTGTCATTATGCAAGCTATTGTTTTTCCATACATTAATGTTTTGTGGATAGGAATAATCATTATGGTCTTGGGTAGTTTACTAGCTGCTTGGAATCGACTTCGATTGAATAAAAAATAACGTATTTTGAAGGAATATTAATATCTTGTATATTGAATAATTAGACCCATAACCCTATGAACGCGAAACAACAAATTAAAAAAGTAACCATTGTTGGAGCAGGAAATGTAGCTCACAATTTTGCCCTAGCTTTTAGAAATGCAGGTTATATTATTCATGAAGTGTATAGCCGCACTCAGCGTTCTGCGATGCTGCTTAGCCAAGCCATGAATACCAATTACACAACAGATTTAGCAAACTTGAGAAAAGATACAGATCTTTTTATTTTAGCGGTGAATGACGACGCCCTTGCAGATGTTGTTTGTGCAATAAAGGTAAAAAATGTGCCGATCGTACACACGTCGGGCTCCACTCCTATTGATATTTTTGAACCATGCGGGTTTAAACATTATGGAATCTTTTACCCTGTTCAATCTTTTCAAAAAAACGAAACGGAAAGTCTAGAGCCAATTCCAATTTGTGTTGAGGCCAATGACACCAAAACTGAAGACTTGTTTTTAAGCCTTGCTAGGTCTATGTCTAAAAAGGTATACGCCATGGATTCTGAGAAGCGAAAGGCATTGCATGTTGCGGCAGTATTCGCGAATAACTTTAGCAATCACTTATTTCACATTGCCGGAGAAATTTTAGCGAAAAAACAGATTCCATTTGACGTTATTCGCCCGTTGGTTGAAAAAACGGCAGACAAGATCAAACACGAAAAACCAATTAACGCTCAAACGGGGCCTGCAGTGCGAAATGACAAACAAGTTATTGATAGTCACTTAGATTATTTGAAAAACACTCCCGAATACCAAAAAATTTACGATTTAATTACAGCAGACATTTTTAAAGCACAACAAAACAAGTAGCACATGTCGAACATTAAAGCCAAACTAAGACCCATTACTGCGTTTATGCTCGATGTTGACGGAGTATTGACCGATGGCATGGTAATTACGATGCCTGACGGAGAGCAAGTTCGACGAATGAACATAAAGGATGGTTATGCACTCCAACACGCTGTTAAAAAGGGATACCACATTTCTATTATTAGTGGCGGAACCTCTGAAAGTGTGCGAAAGCGATTAAATACACTAGGAATTACAGAAGTGAATTTGGCGTGTAAAAATAAAATTGAAGTATTCGAAAAACTGCAAGAAAAATTTGGTTTAAAGAAGGAAGAGATTCTTTACATGGGAGATGATATTCCGGACTATAAAGTAATGCAACAGGTAGGTTTCGCAGCTTGCCCTAATGACGCAGCAGAAGAAATTAAGAGTATCTCAGACTACATATCATCAAAAAAAGGCGGAGAAGGCTGTGTTCGAGATTTAATAGAACAAGTATTAAAACTACAAGGTAAATGGTTTGATGAAGACAGTTTTGAGTGGTAAAGGTAACTTATGAAAAAGACACTCTTTTCTCTAT
>CAJQLW010000003.1 GCA_905479325.1 uncultured Flavobacteriales bacterium | reverse complement strand
TATGGCTTTTGCTCAAAGTAAAACGGTGGACTGGCTAAGTGTGAAAGAACTGGAGCAACGGTATTATAAAGAGCCTAAGCCAGTATTGATTTTTTTAGAAACAGACTGGTGCAAGGTTTGTAAAATGCAATTGCACACCACCTTTCAAAATGATTCAGTTGTTAATCAATTGAATAAGAGTTTTTATTCCTTTAAATTAAATGCAGAGCACAAAGATTCTATTCGTTTTTTTAATCGCACTTATCAATACAATAATGCAGAAAGGCTTAACGAATTGGCCATCTATTTGGGAGAGAATAATAAACGCATCGAATTTCCAACCACTGTAATTCTAGATAATAAATTACAACCGATTTTTAGAAAAGAAGCTTTGCTTAGCGCAACTGAATTGTTAGAGTTAATTTCTACTCAGATCAAAGCACAATAGAAGCAATTCAATTGTATATTGAATGCATTCTAAGGAGTTATTTTGCAAAAATCTGGCTCTTGTCTTTAAAGGCTTTAAACTCCAAAGCATTTCCTTCTGGGTCTAAAAAAAACATAGTAGCTTGTTCACCAACTTGGCCTCTGAATCGAATATAGGGCTCAATTATAAATGAGATGCCCATTTCTTTCATTTTTTCAGCTAGAGTTTCCCATACTTCCCAATCTAAAACAACTCCAAAGTGGGGCACTGGAACTGATTTCCCATCAACCGGGTTTGAGTTTTTTTCTTTTTTCTGAAGGTTCTCATCTTGATGAATTACAAATTGATGTCCAAAGAAATTAAAGTCTACCCAGTGATCAGAGCTGCGACCTTCTTCACAACCTAATACATCTCTATAAAAAGTGCGACAGGGCTCTAATGCTTTAACAGGAATGGCGAGGTGAAATGGGTTCATGGGTTAATTTTTAATAGGTGAATTGTGAATTAAATTAAACCAACACTCATGGCATAAACCGTTAATTCTGAAACCGATTTTATACCTAACTTTTTCAATATGTTTTTCCGGTGCGAGTGAACGGTGTGATGACTGAGGTGCAGTTTTTCACCAATCTCCTTGTTGGTGAAACCACTTGCAATCAGTGCAGTTATTTCATTTTCACGTTCCGTTAAGCTAGTTGGTTCGCAATTTTCTGGGTCAAACTCTTTGTTCAAGGCAATGTCAATAACCTTATTGCAGTAAAACTTTTCGCCCTTTGCAATAGCGAATATAGCGTGAGTGATTTCTGCCGCATCACACTGTCTAGTTAAATAGCCTTGCACACCTTTTTCAAGAATTTGCAATACATTCTGTGGGCTATGAATCTCAGAAATAATAAGAACTTTTTTATCGGGGTATTTCTCTTTCAATTTTAACGTTGTAGCAATTGTAAAACGTTCCGATGAAGAAAGTGGGTCAATCACTACTAAATCAAAGTTAGAACAGTCAAGGCTCTCAAATAGGCTCTGCTCGTCTACTGCATTCTGTATTGAGTCTATTCCACCACCTCTACTTAGTATAGCGTTTAAACCGCTAGCCATTAGAACATTTGCATTTGCATGTAGAATTTTCAGCCCCATTTATTTAGAATCATTCTAAACAACAAAGAAACGAATGAAAAGTTCAGTACGCAATAGTTGAAGAGATTTAATTATGCAACTAATTCCTTCTCTCTTTCAGCTACGATCAACTCTGAAATGGCGTCCCAAAGGTAAATTCTGTGTTGGAGAGAATCTTTTGCAACGGTTAATGCTTCGTGCCATTTTTGATCATCATCACCGCAAAGTTCTGCCACCATTTTAAGTGAAAGGGGTCCATGTTCGTCTCCATCTAATTCGATATGTCGCTCCAAGTAGTACCGCATTTTTTTATACTGATCTTGATTGGTATCGGCATTGTTCAAAATTTCTATGAACATGTCTGGTATCACATCTTCTCTACCAAAGGTGAAGGCAGATGCTACTTTGTGCGCTTCTTTGGTGCCAATTACACTAAAAGTATAATCTACAAAATTGGCAACTTTATGGTTGATAGAAATAGTTTCAATGGCTTTTTTTAGTGGAGTCTGTTCTTGAACTAAAGCAACAAGTTGTTCAATTTGAGAGATGTCTGCACCAATTTCTTTCATGGCATGCAGGTACATTTCTAAGTGACTATTGGGCTCTCCAAGTTCATTTACATCACTTTCTTCTCCATGAACAATTTCATTAATGAACCTTGCTAAAACAGGATTTTTCTTTGGTGTCCAAGGAACGGAGGTGTTCGTTAATTCAATCTGTAGAAACTTTAGAAGCGACATAAAATCCCAAACGGCGAATACATGATTCTCCATAAAAACTTTTATATCTTCAATGCTTTTTAATTCTTTGTACAATCTATGCTCTTGTAATTGAGTTCGGTAAGGTTCAATTTCTTGCTCGATGTGATTTATTCTGTTCATTGTTATTCTTTATTTTAACCGTTGCTTAATCAGGAGAACCTTATTATCTAGACTTCATATAGCAAATAGACGAACGAAAAGTTTAGCGTTTTTGCTTTTTTTAACCATAAAATGTGCGTCCAAACTCAAGGCTCCATCATTTAAACGACCAAATTTGATTGTTGGATGTAACAAAAAGCTGCTAAATGGGAATAATACATATCCTTCGAAAGGATTTCGAAAGTAAAAAAGGGAAAAAAGTGCCTTAAGCCATTCGGCTAAAAGAAAATACCCCAAAGGTAAATTGAGCCATTGGATATGAAAAGAGCTCAGAAAAGTTAAAGTAGGAGCTAGGCTAGTTGAGAATAGGGTAAAGGCTGTAGCAGAAAGCTAAATGTCCTTTAGCTTTCTGCCTGTTACCCACCAAGCATCCTTAACATCTTTTTGACGCACGTTTTCGGTTGTTTCAATAGCAGTTCGTATGTTTAGCGCCCGATCTATGATTACATGATACCAAGAACCTTTTGAATTTTGAACGACTCTTAATTTTTGGGTCAGTTCGTATCGAGCCAAGTACTCATCCGCTCTGGCCTTCGTCCTTTCGGAAGCCACTACTACATAGTATTCGCCATTCTCTAGGTCATCCAACTTAGAGTTAAGTTTGTCTAGTTTGGTAGTATTAGAGTTTGATACGCCATTGGCTTTGATATCTTCCACGGTTTGGCGCATGGACTGAATTTCCGTTTTTATGCTTCTAATTTCTTGAAACAACAGGTCGATCTTAAACTCAATACTATCTCCAGTAATAGTCTTAGAAGATCCCACTAGGTTATCTAGTCTTTTGTTGAGTTCATCGATTTTTTGATCGTTTTTTTCAACTTTTTTTTCTTGTTGGGCAAACCCTACAATAGAGATGCATAGGAGAGCAAGTGTTATAAAATTCTTCACTACTTGTTGTATTTTTTCTCTAATTCAACTATTTGATTTTCTAAAAGGGTCAACCTTTTTTCTACTGCTTTAGCAGTTTTCTCATCGTTTTCATTTTTCAAGTTTTTCAGTTCAATTCTAATCTTCTGAATTTCCCCAATAACATCAGACTTACTATATTGGTTATTTTGATCGGCTAACATCTTACTCAAGGTTTCGGCATATTTGTCTAACATCTTGATGGTTTCGTTTCGTTCTGCTTGCTTTACGGGCAGAAAACTGATACGCACAATAATTTCATTAGAGTTAGCAGAAATGTTAGAAAACTCTGAATTGTTCATTTCATAAGAATAGCCGATACCAAAAGGTCCTAAATCAAAGCCAATTCCAAAGTTTAAGTTGTTGGTAGATTGATAACCAACTTGTGTCCAAATTTTCTCTTTGTATTCTCCTTTTAAAAGCACATCGTATCGATTATCAATTACAGGTAAGTTTTGATAAATTACAAGTGGAGTAATAGAAAAATCAGAGTTTTCGAAGTTGTACTTATAAGAAGCTGTACCTACAATATGCTCAGAAAGAGGTTCTCCACCAATTACAAGGCTAGGCGCACTAAGTCCAAACTGAAAGTTGCTGTAATCATATACTAAACCAACACCCGCAATGAAGCTTGTTTCATCGTAAAATCCACTTGCTAGAGTAGGGTCAGTTTGATCTAAAAATTCAGCATATTGAACACTTCCTGGGTTTAACATTCTTCTCAAGGCTCCTGCAGAAACGCCGAATCTTAAGTCAGAACTTTCGTTGAATTTTATTTGGTAGCTGTATGTTGCATCATACTTTGTTACCTCAAAAGCGCCTCTTCTATCTGAAATCAGTCTAGCCCCAATGCCTTGAACATTATTAATTGGGGCATGTATTCCAAACATTGTATTTCGAGGAGCCTCGCTAAAGCCTGCCGCATACGTTTTTGTGTTCAACACAGCAGAGATATTACCGCTGTTTCCGGCAAAAGCTGGGTTCATGTTGAAACGGTTCATAATGTAATTGTAATAGCCGTATGAAAGCTCTTGAGCATGAATGCTGGAAACACCCATTAAAGCAATGCAAACAGTTAATAATTTGATATTTTTCATCATCTGTATTTTAATGTGGAATGGGTTTTTATCGTTTTAAAGTAATTACACCTTTAAAATTTTGACTTGGGTTAGTGGCGTTTTCAAAAAAGTAATAATAGATTCCTTCTGGCAACTCAGTTCCGTTGAAAGTTCCTCTCCAATCGTTGTTGTAGTTGTTCATTTTTTCGTAAACCAATTCTCCGTTTACACTGAATATTTTCAAGCTAAAATCAGAGTACAGTTCAACGTTTTGAATTTTCCATTCATCATTTCTTCCGTCACCATTTGGAGAGAAATAACTCGCAGAAGGCAAGCTCGCTTCAATTTGATCTAAGATTTCAATTGAAATTGATGCTGTGTCTTTTAAACCGCCTGCGTCAGTTACTTCAACTTCAATGTCAAACGACTTGTTGTTTTCGTAATCGAAGCTTCTAGAAGAGGTTAACTCTCCGGTTGCAGCTTCAATTCTAAAGTCAATTTGGTTACCTAAAATAGAGTAGCTAAATGTTCCGTCGGCATCCATATCTGTTGCCGTAACAGTTCCAATCATTGTATTTGGGGTGCTGTTTTCTGAAATTGAGAAGAACTGAGCCTCAATGGTTGGTTTTTCATTACCATTCGTTAATGCAATGGTAAATGTTTTTTCAAAACTACCACCTTGGCTATCGGTGGTTCTAATTCTGATTGAGTAGATTGGCTGTACCTCAAAGTCGAATGCTGTATTGGTTTGTAATTCATTTCCAACAATAGCGAAACTACTATTTCCTGCATCACCAGAACCTGCTACCAAACTGTACATAAAGGTATCGGTTGGATCTTCATCAGTACTTGATATTGTAGCTACTCTTGTGCCAATTGGAGCAATTTCGTTGATGCTCGTATCGGAAAGAAGAATATTGGTTGGCAAATCATTTTGGTTAACAACTCTAATCACAAAACTGCGTTGAACCGTTCTTCCTCCTTTATCTGTTGATTGAACCCTAACACTTCTTGTCGCAGCATTGTTAAAGTTTAACACAGAGTCTGTCTCCAACAAGCTGCCGTTTATTCTAAATAATGCATTATCTCTTGAACCTTGTCCGACAACTAAAGTGTATGTGAAGTTATCAGTTGCATCAGCATCAGTTGTATTTAAATCAGCTACAAAACTTCCAACAGGAGACTTTTCTAACACACTATCAGCAGATATGGCCAAAGCAGTAGGAGCGTCATTACTGTCAACCACTGTAACAGTTAACTGTCGACTATAAGTAGCACCTGAATTATCTCTTGTTTGAACTTCAATAACGTAAAGGTTTTTAGTTTCGAAATCAAAATTGACTCCGGTTCTTAACTCATTACCTGAGATAATGAATGAAGCATTATCATTCGTCCCTTGATTGACAAAAGAGTAGCTGAAAGTATCAGCACTATCTTTATCTGCAGTTGCGAAAGACCCTATAAAAGAACTTTGCGGTAAATTCTCTTTAAAGCTATTTGGAGTCAAACTAATGTCAGTTGGCACATCGTTACTGTTCGTAATATTGATGGTGAATGCTTCTTGGTAAGTCCCTCCAAACCCATCATCTGCCTGAATTCTTACTGAGTAGGTACTTCTTATGTTAACGTCAAATGTCGCATTGGTCAATAATTTATCGGCAGAAATAGAGAATGACATGTTGTTGGTGTCACCAACGCCACCTACCAAGGAATAGGTGTGACCGTCTCCAGCATCTGCATCGGTGGTCGTGAACGATCCTACTTCTGAACCGATTATAGTGTTTTCTGGAATAATATTATTAGAAAGCACCATGTCGGTTGGAACGTTGTTTACATCCTTAACGAAGATGGTGAATGCTTTTGCAAATGTACCGGAATTGCCATCATTTGTTTGAACTCTAATTGTATGTGTTGCTTGAGTATTCAGGTCTAATATTACAGAAGTAAAAACTGAATCATTTCGAACACTAAAATTTCCATTATCCGCATCACCAACTCCATTAACTAAGGAGTAAGTAAAAGTATTATTAGCATCTTGATCAGTTGTTATCAGTTCTGCTACGAAAGTTCCAGCAGGCCTGTTTTCATTTACACTTGCATTTGAAAGTTGTAGGTCTGATGGTGTATCATTCGCGTCTATAATTCTTATTGTTAGTTGTTTGGTATAGACTCCACCGTTCAAATCGTTTGTTTGCACATAAATGTAATAGGTATTTGTATTCTCAAAATCAAATATCTGCCTTGCTCTTAATTGATTTCCAACAATATTAAAATCTGCGTTATTATTTCCCGGAACGTTATCGAAACTATACGCGAAATTCTGACCGGCGTCTTGGTCAGTTGTCGATAGCGTTGCAACTACAGTATTTATAGGTAGATTTTCAAGAACTGAATCTGAATTTATTACAACATCTGTAGGAGCATCGTTGATATCATTTACAGTTATCTTAAATGTGTCTACAAACAAGTTATTAGCTCTATCTGCCACTTGTAATCTAACACTATAGGTAGACTTCGTTTCGAAATCCAAAGCTGTGTTTGCTCTAAGGGTATTACCACTTAAATTAAATGCACCATTATCAGAACCTCCCGCTCCTGCTACAAAAGAGTAAGTAAATACTTCATTTGAGTCAGTATCGATAGCCGTTAAGCTGCCAATAGTTGTATTTGCCAATAGGTTTTCATCAATTTGGTTATTTGATAAACTTAAACCGGTAGGAGCATCATTTACATCTTTTATGAAAATTGTATTCGGAGTGTCAAAGCTGCAGCCAAGGTTGTCTGTAGTTCGCAATCTTATTGTATAGCTAGACTTAGTTTCAAAATCTGGGATGAAGTTCGCAATCAAGTTAGTTCCAGAGATACTAAACGATCCATTATTGGTGCTTCCGATTCCACTAACTAAACTATAAGTGTGTGTTTGACCAGCATCAGAATCAACTGTTGATAGTGTTCCAACTGTAGCTCCAGTTGGCTGATTTTCTGCTAAAGTGTCGGAACTTATGGAAAGTAAACTTGGTTGTGCATTGTTACGAATTGCTAAAGGATTTATCGGACTTCCATATATTGCGTTATCTTGAAAAGCAATGGTGTCAACACTCAAATAGATGGAATCTGAAGAGAGTTGATAAAACCTTAAACTTACTTGTTCTCCGTTGACCAAATCACTGTAAATAACCATACTTGCTTCGTATCTACCACCAATCACTGTTGATGTGAAAGCGGTTCCTCTAAGTGAGTCACCAACAAACGCCCCTAACTGGTTAGATGGGCTTTGTAATTCAGTACAATTTAAGTCCAACACGGCAGTCAGTGTCATACTGTATTGAAATCTGCTCGGATTAATTGACCAGCTTGGAGCCTGAGCGCTTAAATAACCTGAAACTAAAAGTAAACAAGTTAAGGCTAAAGAATTGAAAATTTTCATATTATAAGTGATTCTAGTTGAGTTATTTTGATTCTAGTATTCTTGTCGTTTTTTCAAAGGTGTTAAAAAAGCAAATTAAATGATATCATTCAAATATTTGTGGTGAATTACTGAATAATGTTGTGAACAACGATTTACTTAATTCTTACTAATTTTTCAGTAACAACGGTTTTTCCATCAGTGAATTTCAAGGTGTAAACACCGTTTGTTAAGAAGTGAAGTTCTGCTCCATTCAAATGAAACTTTCGAGCATCTTCAATATCTCTGTTAAATACAATTCGTCCATTTTTATCAATAATTTGAACTTGTGCTGTTTCCGTAATGGAATTAGGCACCACGATGGTTACAAATTTCGAGAATGGATTCGGGTAACTTAGTTGTTCCTCTTCACTAGCAATCTGCTCTTCCACCTTAAACTGATCACAATCTACTTCAGTAAATAAGTTAAACTGTAATGGGTTTGCAACTTCACCTTGAAGCTTGTTTTTCTCAAAATCAAGCTTCGCATTTACTTCCATTTGCTCACCATTTGTTTGGTTAATCATTTTGAAAGTATAGGTTTCGTTTCCTTCTCCGTATACGGTAATAAAGTACTCGTGGCCCAACTCCTCATCAACAAATTGGGTAGAGTTTACAAATCCTCTCAATTCATTGTTCTTGAAAGCTGCAAGCGCCCAGTCTTTGTTTGCTAGTAACTCCTCGCACGTATTAATTTTTATAATCGCGTTGGTACTTGCTTCGTATGCGTTAGGATTTAAAGTGTATAGCGAAGGCATAACATCTTCTAACTTTTGTTGCACAGGCTCTTCTTTTATTCTCAATAGCCCTCTTCTTGGATAAACAAATGTTGCAGAATCTGCTGCTTTCAATAAATAACCTTCTGTTGGCTCAAGTGTGGTTAAACTACCAATCCAGCCTAAGGTACTTAGGTAAACAGCAAATGCTTGCTGAGATTTAATTAAATCCCCATCTGTTGCGTTAAAGTTTGCAAGAGCAGAGTTGATTTCAACATTTTTGGTTGAAACAAACCCAATTCTATTCCATCCGGTAACAACATTAATTGGCATCGTATCTGGGTCAATTGCTAAACCTGAATACATCAAGGTGTCTTTCGTTGAAATATGAATTAAGTAGGACTGATGATTGTTCAACCCATATCTAGTTAATCCACCAGACCAGCCTAAAGAAGGGCCACCGTATTGAGCAAATGCATTGTTTCCAATTGTCTTCACTACATCTCCTGAACTAAAGTTTGTTTCACTAAAGAAAGCGTGTAAACCTGCCATTTTAGTATCAGTTAATGGGAAAGAGACCCAATTCCAACCTGCGTTTAGAACAATTGGTTTAGCCAAGTTATTCACTGCATTAAAAATTTGAGGATTCAAAATGCTACCAACTAAAGAGTTCTCTACGAAGTAAAGGTTTGGGGTTACATTTTCGTGTAGTTCCCCTTCTGAAGAGTTCCAAACTTTAAACTTAACAGAGTCTGCATTATTACTGTACACGTCTAAGAAACCGATGTACTTGTCCAAACTAGGAATGTATTGCAGAGTAGCCTTTCCTCTTATTTCGTTATTAATATAAGCTACTAATATATCCTCATCATTCACGCTGATATTACTGTTAATGGCAATTTGCCCAATTATATTCATGCTCTTTGCGTAAAGGCTAGGATCAAAGGTGAAACTTGGAGCTGTTTTTCTAACTTGCAGATTAACATTTAGTTTTTCAGCATAACCAAAGTCAGTTGTTAAAAGTAAATCTTCTTCGTACGTGCCAATATTTAAGGCCGAGTTCACTGTGAATGTAATTGCTTGGGTGCTCTGAGGAGAAATAGTTCCATTAGAAGGAGTAACCGTTAACCAAGCAGGGATATTACTTATAGAGTAATTCTTAACCTGACCTCCACTATTAATTACTCTAGTTGAAAATGTCAATGTATCATTAAACTCTTTGGATAGATTTTTTTCAGCGTCTTGCCACTTTACTTGGTTTTTATTAATGTACGCAATCCAAGTTTTAGGAGACTGCATTTTGTTCCCGTGTAAATCCTTAATATTTCTTACTGAGATATTCAATGTTACATTTTCAATATTCCCAGGATCTTCATTCGTATTGATAACAATTTTATCATTGTTTACACTCCATGTACAGTTGATGTTCTTCACAGGTCTTTGTAACGCAATTGCAGGTGATTGTGCAGAAGTTACAAATGCTCCATTTTGCGCCACTAAGTCTAACAAGCTAAGTGAACCATCTTTAAAGTTAGGAGTAAGGGTTGAAACACCTAGTTCAAGCTTATAGTTTTCAAAAGGATAATATACCAATAAGCCAAATTCATCCCCTTTCAATCGGTTGAACATGTCTAAATCAATGTTATCATTTAATCTAGCTGAATTCCAAATCCGTACTTCATCAATTGAACCATTAAAGTATTGATCATATGTTTCAATTGTTCCATTGACAGAATATCGCGCTCCAATTGCGAGTCTTGGTGCTCCAAATCCGTAAAAATTATCAGCACTTAAAGTATTTTGTTGGATGCCGTCAATGTAGGCAGTAGCGTTCGCTGCTCGATTTACTACCAAAGCAAAATGGTGCCAATTGTTATCTGCAAAGTTAGCTGATACGGCTGTAAAATCAGTACTATCATTTTTAACATGAATCGTATTATCAGCTGCTATCTCAATGTTCCATCCATTTCTGTTAGACCCATTCGGAGTAAATCTACCTCCCCCGTTTGAAAGCATCGACATAGTTGATCCACCGGCAGTTTTAAACCAAAATTCTATGGTAAGATCCATCTCATAGGATATAGCCACTGTTCCTGCACTGTCTAGTAAGGCAAAATCATCTGTCCCATCAAAAAATGCACTGCTACTTTTTGGGCTTATCTCCCATTCCGCAAAAAATTCTGCATTTCTAGCTCTCGCTTTGTCTTCCACTATGCTTCCTCTACCTTCTTCGATTGGCCAATAGCCAACTAGGCCCGGCTCTCTGCCTGTAAGATTAACGTTTAGTCTACTCGTAATAATAGAACTGCTAAGCGCTATGTTCCAAATTCGAATTTGATGCGCACTACCGTTAAAGAATGAGGAATTAGTTTGAGAGTTTTTACCAAAATACGTTTTACCTCCGCTTGTAAACGAAGAGAAGAAATTGTTGTTGCTGCTCGAAACAGTTGCAGAACTAGAGCGGTCAAAAATTTCTAGATTTAAATTGGGTTTATCGTAAACAACGGAGTAATGATGCCAAGTGCTATCATCTAAAACAGTAAAGGTAGAAGCATACGTTTGGTTTCCAACAGTAACTTCAACATTATTTGCTCCATTAAAGCCAACGGCAAATAAATTATTAGGAGTATTCCCCTGAGAGATAACAACTTGATCTGTTCCTAAAACATTTCGTTTAGCCCAAAATTCAACAGTAAAACTTCCTGAAGCAAAATCAAACCCGTTTGCTACTTGAAGGTATCCTGTAGCTCCATCAAAAGAAGCTGTTTTATCGTGTCGAACTGCCTGACCATTTACAACTCCTGATAATTGGAAGTTGTCTAGCGTAATAGATCCCGCTTCAATGGGTTCGTTGAATTGAATAGAAATGTCATCATTTGGATCTAAAACTCCGTCAGCAGGAGTGGGTGTTCCAAATGCTTCGGGGTTTACCCTATCAGCGACACCACCAATTACAGGTGAAAATACAGTTTTGTCCGGGTTGCCAGGGATTTCACATGTTGATGACGCCCTTATTTGATAATCTTGATCAATTAATTGTGCCATGTCAAGATTGTAGGTGATATACGACTGGTTTTTCGGGATTTCTAGTGGACTTGTGTGTTGAGGATATCTGACACCTATATTGCTGGTATCTGCAAACCATTCTTCTGATAAGGAAATCCAAGAAGCTTGAGCAGCAGGTTTGAATTGAATACCAATTTTTTCTAACCCTCCATAATTTATATCATATCCAGATATTAGTAATGGTAAGGTGTCATTGAATGAATTATTTAAAACAAATTGATCTCCTGGACTGGCAATAGCAATGTCTGTGCATGATGGTAAGAAATTAACAGAAACATAAACTGTGTCTGCAATATCTTTGTAGTTCGCAGTGCTATATGAATATTGGCAAGTTGAATGAAATATAAGAGCTAAGCTATCATATGTAATAGCGGTAGCACCTTTAGTTATTGTGAGTTGCTTACTTAATGAAGCTTGCGCTGGAACTGCAAATTCTCTGTTCGGGTTAAGCCCATCAATCCGTAGTATCGCGCCATTTGGGTTTGAGGCTTCAAGAACTGTCAATCGATAAACCTCTTGTTTTAATCCATCGTTTATTAGACTTAAATTAATTACCGCGGAACCATCTGCAGGAACGTTATAGGTTGTTGATGGGGAGGCAGTTATTCTTGGTTGTTCATATTGAACAGTCGCCTGATCTATGATGGTACCTGGGAGATAGTATTTTGATTTGTATTCTTCTTGATGTGGACAAGCTGTGTTCCCTGCTCTGGTCTTAAAGATTGTTCCAAATCCTTGTGTAGATTCAAATACATCAACGGTAAAGTCATCTAAAGGGTTTTGGTCATCCAACGTGTAACCAAAAGTTGTAGTCGTCCCTGTGGATGAGGATGTCCCTTTACTAATATTTTGAGTCAGGTTTAATGATTGCGCGACGCTCACTCCGGCACCTGCAACTTCAGCGGCTATTTCTAGGGCTGCCGTTTCTGTTAAATTTAAATTATAAGTTCTTGTTCTTGTGTCTGTTATTGTTGAAGAACTTGTGTAAGCGATGGAAGACCCTGCCTGATAAGATATATTACGGTCTAAATTTGATGAAGTTGCATCAATTTTTTCTTTTTCATTTTGTGCTAAAGCATCTTCCCAAAGTGTGATTTGCCTGTTGTACCACCAAACACTATCTACACCTGTTACAACGGTAATTGTTCTTTGTATCGTGTATAAAAAAGGCGGGGGGATAATTGTATCTGTAACAGTAGTATCCCTCGTGCCATACCCTGAGAAATGATAACTTAGTCCTAAACTATCTTCACGAGAGGATTCTAGAGGGGCTGGAGTAGCATTTGTACCAAACACAACATCGTCATTGCTCCTTCCATAATTAGGATCATTAGAAGATAGAATTGAGTTGTAATTACCACCTCCTGCGAGTATTTGATCCCTTAAATTAACCAATCTTGGTAATACGTTATTTTCAATTCCTGATTGGCTATAAACAAATTCAGTTCCATACCCTCCCGGCACAACAAACATTGTTTTAGTTGTGCCTATTCTAAAGGCATTTCCATTATAGATCAATGTATCTCCATAACATACAGTGTTAGAACCACCACATTGTGCGGTATCAATTAGAGCAATCACTTGAGCAAGGCCAAAGTCCATATTCATTGACTTTCCAAAAAATAAATCAGCATTAGGACCCACAAAGTCTGGGTCAGAACTAGTGTTTATTTCAACTCCCCTAGTCACACTTTCAACATGTTCATTATTGGTATTAACACTAGCTTGTACATTTAAGCTAAGTTTTAAATTATTAGTAAATTTAGCTTCAGTAGCATATCCTAATCCGACTGTGAACTTTGTACCTAGTTTGATATTCTTTTCAAGGTTGAATCCAACGCCAAAGTCTGTTTCAAACGAGCTAGTTGTAGTATGAGTCGTTTCCTTTCCCCAAGTAGAAAAGCTATTGGACCCCGGAGGATCTCTTAAGATCATAGTGACAACTTGAGGCCCAGCTGTTGCAAAGGAGTTTCCTAGCGCTTTCCCTCCAAAAATTATTCCTCTAAATAGAGGAGAAGGGGTTCCGTCACCTGCGTTTGGGTTCCAAATAACTGTTGCAGTTGGCGTTACTAATGTAATTTCAAAAGTTTTTGTAAAATTATATTGTGGGATTGGGTCTTGGGATATGTTAGCTTGACTTGCATTAAAACTATAAGGTTGTATACCATCAAAATTATCTTGAGGTTCTATAATAAATTCCTTAGCAACCTCTGTAGCTAAGTTGTTGCTAATAATAAACTTGCCATCGGTCAATGGGACACTATCATAAATCCAAGTAGTAGGGTCCACTTGGTTTGCATCTTTGTTTACATATACCTCATTGGCCAAAATATTCCAAGTATAATATGCATTCTCTTCAAACACCGGGTAATTTAGACCTAATGCATTTGTTGGAACGGTTATTGCAAAATTATTAACTGTTGTTTGCAAGGAATCCGTACCATAATAATTTTGGAAATTTTCATCTACAACATTTAATATTGGAGCCTCTGAGTAGATAAAGTCAAGCTGTTTGTTAAATGAAATACTGTCAATGCTAATAATTTTTTGCACACCAACAGAGTCCTGAAATAACGTGTCAGCCTCTGTTTGTAGTGGAGGGGTATCAAATAAATTAAGAATAGCGTTGTTATTAAAGATTATACCTGCGTTAGAGCTAATTGTGAAATCTTTAACTTCAAACTTTAGTGGAGGGAGTTTTATTTCATATTCACCGGTAATAGGATCTGTTGTAACAGTAGTGTCCATGCAACCATTACCTTGTAATGATTTGAAATTGATAGTTGCTCGTCCAATGTTATTCTTACCTCTTCCCAAACCTGGGAGCAGTGCTTTTTGAATTCCTCCCCCTGCTACACGGCCAACTACCGTTAAAAGGGTACTATCAATAAACGAATTAAGATTTTCATTTTGTTGGAAATTATAGTTTCCAGATGAAGGGAACCTACCAACAGAAAAACTATGATTCGTTTTTTCTGCTGTTATAACATGAGGACCAATAGGGACTTGTAATGAATATGCTCCCAGAGCATCAGTTTGAACAGGTGCTCCATTTTGTATTACTACTTCACCATCAACTCTAATTAAAACACCTTCAACAAAACAACTAGAACCTTTAAATTTAACTGACCCCGTTACATTAAAGGATGAATTATCGAGGAAATTAACATTGTTAAAATTAGGAGTTGATCCACCAATAAAAAGCGTGGTTGTTGCAGGAGTGAATGTGTGCGTGCCAAATGCGGGCGTTATAAGAAAGTTATCCCCATTTGCTGAGAATGGGATGAATGGGATGAAATAACTACCTCTATCATCTGTATATGCTCCTGCAGTTAACTGACTTGTAGAAGGCTTAATATTGCTAAATGGCACATTTACAAGAGATGCGTGATTTTTATTTGGAGTAAGTAACGTTTTAGAATAATCGTAAGCATTGTTTCCAAATCCTTCATCAAACCTCCAATAACCAACTAAACCGTCTTGAGAAGGGTTGATATACACATCAAAACCTTTTCGAATTTCTGCATTGGTTAACGCTCTGTCATAAAAACGCATTTCATCTAACTGTCCTTTGAAGTAGTTCCCTGTCAAGGATTTTCCAATGAACAAATTTGAAGTGGTGTTGGTTGAAAGTTGATTTGACACTTCGACATTGAGTACAACTCCATTTGCATATAACTTCACTGAATCGCCTGAAATAGATGCGGCAACAGAAGTCCAATTATTTGCAACGATGAATGGAGAAGTCCCCATAATTGTTTTACTTCCTACAGTAAGTGTCAGTACCGAATTCTGTAGGAAGAATTCCCAACCCGTCGATCCTGTTAACTTTGATGCAATTACTTTTTTCCCAACTAAATTCTCAGGTCGGATAAAACTTGTAATCGTCATTGAGTCGGTTTGCAAAGCTGGAGGATTTTCAGCGTTGGCATAACTTGAAGTCCCATTAAAATCTCCAGAAAACCCACTTGCGCCTGAGGCAGATTCAGCTGTTATTTTAACGTCTTCAACAGCAGTTCCTCCGTCATAAGTTACTTGTCCATTTGCTGTTCCAAAGGCGAGTCTAAAGCCTACATCTTTTGTTGTGTTAGAATACAGGATATTTCCTGCGCAATCACTAACTCCTTCAATTAAATACTCATATAAAGTATTTGCATTTGCAGTAATGTCAGAATAAAACCTCGAACTCCCATCAACAGAGGCTACAAATGTGGTATCCGGTATTAATGGATTTATTCGATAAACAGACCAATCATCTACTTGTCTAGTAGTAGATTTCCACTTTAATTCAATTCGATCTCCAAACTCCCCATCCGATGCTCCAACTTTATTTTGACCGGCATCAAAAACATTAGCAATATCAGCGGGTATATATGCTGTTTCGGAATTTGAAGAAGCAACCCCACTAGATCTGCAAGAATTGAAAACCTTCACAGAATAAGTTAAGTTTGAACAAATTTCTGCAGTATTATCTGTGTAACTGGTTGTGTTTTCTGGTACGTCAAATTCAATTTGACCGGTAGAGCTTTGTCTAACGATCTTAAACCCTTCTTCCATTGCAGAATTATCGGTCCAAGTTAATGTGACTTCTTTGTTTGCAATGTTAGGGGTAATCCCTGTTGTAACTGTTGCAGCAGGAATTCCTAAACCTACCTTAGAGTCTGTATTGGAATAAGCTGAATAAAGCGGAACTAAAGGGCTACTGGGACAAGTTGCTGTTGCACGCACCCGATAGTAATATTCCGTTCCAGAAACTGAATTGATGTCTCTATATGCTCTGTCTGACCCTGACAATTGAATTGTTTCAAGTCCCGCTGTAAAGGCTGGGTTCGATGCTTTATACACTTCAAAATTATTAGGGTTGTTAGAGCTCGCCCAGTTCCAATTCACATCTAACTCTCCATTGCAATTTGCTTGATCAATAAAAACTCCAGAAGGATTTCCTGAAATTCCAATTCTTCGACCATTTTCTGTGACGCCTGTTGTAAGTGCGGTTCTGCTTAATGAGTACAACATTTTTGTTTTCACCTTATATTCTTGCTCAACTCCTGAAGGAGCAGTTGCATCAGTATAGCTTACAGAACTACTTGAAACATTTGTAGCAATGTCCGTAAATGCACCTGTGGAATTCGCATTTCGTCGAGAAATTTCATATCTTAAAAGTGGGGACCCTGCAACTATTGAAGGGGCGTCCCAATTTAATATGACGTTATCACAAGATTGGTCATATGAAGCGCTTAGCGACTGAGGATTCTCTACCCGTGTTGCTATATTATAAGTTAGAGTGGATGGGATTTGGGGTTGTCCACAACCTGCGTTTATGCCATTACCAAATCTTGATATAAATTTAACGGTTACGGCATTAGTAAAAAAATCGGCAGGAGGAGAGAAAGAAGCAGTATTCCCGACACTAGACGAACCACTGGTATTATCATATAACGTCTGCGTAGATCCTGATCCTATTTGATACGTTATTTTTTCATCATCAGCATAAGCTATACAACCACCGCTTCCTGACCTCTCTAGCCAATTTACGGTTAATGTACCGATATTATAATCAACGGATACTTGAACATCGCCTGTGGTAAGTTGTGCCTGGCTTTCAAAAGTAGGTAAAGCGAATAATAATAATGAAAAAAAATAAATTGACTTTTTCATATTCATTTAATAAATGGATGTTTTTTAACAAACGTTAAGTTATCAAAAGTAGTAAAATAAATGATTTTGTGCTATTTTAGTTTAAATAAATTCGCTAAACGCATATTCGCCTAAAGATAACAAAGACTAATTTATATAAGTTTGGACTTTAATTAAGAAAGGGGAGAAATATCTTGCAAGAATATATATTATTTGTATCAAATGAGTGAATTAGACTTTTTACGTTTTACAGCAAAAGAATTTCAAGTTGAATACAGTTCATTGAGTTTTCAAACTGAATATAGGAATTTGCCAAGTTGGAGTTCACTAAATGCCTTAATTTTTATCTCTGCAATTAATGATGAGTATGGAGTCTTAGTATCTTCGACAGATTTGTCACAGTCAAAAACATTGGGCGATTTGTTTAACATTATTAAAAATTAAATTAATGCCACTTTCGAAAATAATTGGTGCTAAAATTAGTGGAATTACGACAGTTTTGCCTTCTAACAAAGAAGACAACTTGGATTTGTCTATGTTGGACGTAAATCAAAAAGAAGAGCTCATAAAACATACTGGTATTCGATTTAGGTATATAGCAAAGGACAAAGATCAGTCGGTTAAGGTTTTATTTAAAACAGCAATCAATAAATTATTGGAGACTCTTGTTTGGGATCGAGGCTCTATTGACGTTTTAGTAATTGTCACTCAATCTGCACAATCATCAATTCCATCTTTAGCTTGTCAAATTCATGGAGAAATGGACTTTTCCTCTTCTGTTTTAGCATATGATATTAATTCGGGTTGTTCGGGGTTTGTATACGGGTTGCACACTGTAAGTCAACTATTAGCTTCGTTGGATCAAAAAGGGAAAAGGGCAATTTTATGCTGTGGCGATGTTTCAAGCAGTTTAACAGAGGAGGGAGATATGGCTGTGAAGCCTATATTTTCAGATGCGGTATGTGCCATCGGAATAGAGGGTAGTAATAGTATGGAAAGCTATTTTAACCTAGAGACCTTTGGCAAAGGTCAAAAAGCTATTTCTTTGCAAAAAAATGGGATAGGTAATTGGATGCGAATGGACGGTATTGAGGTGTTCAATTACGCAGTTAAATATGTTCCTAAGAACATCGAAACATTACTGGATAGGTACTCCTGTGAGAGAAAAATTCCTGAAATGTATGTTTTTCACCAAGCAAACCTATTAATTAACAATTCTATAATGAAGGCGATAGGCGCAGAAGAAGCTGCAGTACCAAACTCACTATATAAATATGGAAATACTGCCTCCGCAAGTATTCCATTAACGTTTAGTCTAAATTGGCGACACAATAAATCCGGATGGGTTTTGTTTTCAGGTTTTGGTGTTGGCTTTTCAGTTGCCTCAGCCTTAGTTAGAATCGATGGGATAAAAATAGCGGAGCCAGAATTTATATCTATCTAATTTAGAATATGATTGATTTAGACATAGTTATTCCTCTTTATAATTCGAAAGAAATACTTCCTAAACTGATTAATCGTTTAAATGAATGGGGAAAATCCTGTGACTTTAGTTTTAACGTAATTTTTGTTGAAGATGGTGATGTGGATAGCAGTAAAAGCATCTTGATGAAAGCAACAGTAAGCTTTCCGTATCGATTTGTGCGATTGTCTAAAAATTATGGACAACATACTGCAACTGCAATTGGGTTAAGTTATTGCGAAGCTCCACTCATTGCAACAATTGACGACGACTTACAACACGACCCATTTGAACTTGAGAAGTTAATTGCTTGTATGAAAGCGACTGACTCCGATTTGGTTTTTGGAACGTTCGGTAAAAAAGAGCATTCTTTTCTCAGAAACTTAGGCAGTAAAGTTTTAAAACTCATTTTTAGTTACGAAAAAGTGGATTACTCTTCCATTACCTCTTTCCGATTAATGCGTTCAAATGTAGCAGTTTCATTTAAAAAGAATAAAAAACCGATTGTCTTTATTGAGGAGTATTTGCTTAGGAATGCCGTAAAGAAGTCAACTTGCCCTGTGACCCATGCAAAAAGAGAGGGAGAATCATCTAGTTATTCTTTCTGGGGCTTGCTTAAGTTTGCTTTGAAAATAATAGTATTTCATTCTTCATTTCTGTTGAACTTTATTATTCGATTTGGAATATTAACAGCAGTTACTTGTTTTTTTGTAGGATGCTACTTTTTTTACAAAAAGGTGGTGTACGATTCATATGAGGGTTTTTCCGCTCTCATTGTTTCTATCTTTTTTTCCACAGGAATTCTATTGATGACATTAGGTGTAATTGGGGAATACATTCGAAGAATCTGGATCAGCCAAAATGAGCTGGATCAAATTATGATTGTAGAAGATGAGCAGCGATGATTGAAAAGTTTGGAATTTGTTTAAACCCGTTGACGGTTGAGACAGCTATGCTTGTTCGAGAGTGGAGAAACTCCCCAAAAGTGAACCGTTTTATGGATTTTAAAGCTCAAATTACCAAGGAGCAACAAGAAAAGTGGTTTGAGGCAGCGGAAATATCCAATAATATATACTTTATCATTCAAAAAGGCTTAATACCCATAGGGTTAATTCATTTAGATCGGTTTGATGTGGAAAGAAAGTCTGCTTATGCTGGACTGTTCATCGGCAAGGAAGAGTTTGAAGGAACAGGTATTACTTTTAAAGCATCGGTTGCACTTTTGGAATTTGCCTTTAAAGAGCTAGAGTTACAAACTGTTTTCGCAAAAGTTCACAAAGACAATACTGTAGCTATTGACTACAATAAAAACTTAGGATTTGAATATGATGGTGCAGAGTCTGGACCTTTTCAAAGGCTGAAAATTGATTCTACTTCCTTTATTGCGAAGCGATCTTATTTGCTGAATTTATTAACGCTGTAAAATTCTCCATCGAATTTCGTCAAGTTTTAATTTTACTTTTTGTAAGCTACTTTTTCCTTCTAAATTTAAATAGTCAACGGTAAAAATGCTTGGGTTTAGCATCCAACTCATCATTCTGTTTAAAAATGACTTTTCAGAATAGGGAAATTTATTTAAGTCAAATTTGGACTTAATGTTGGGATAGATTTTGTTGAAGTAAATAGACTTATTATGTTGATAATATGAATCTTTATTAAATCCTAGAACATTCATTCCAATATGAAAACTCAAGTGCTTGTCGAATATAATTTTTGGCTTTTCTGCGACTGCCAATAAATTATGCAAAAGGCTAACCTCAAGAAACGGGACACCCACACAAATGCCGTCCAAGTGAAGTTTCTTAAGAAGCGATTGTTTGAAAATAAAGCAGTCAAAACCGGGATGTGACTTTCCTAGTTCCGCATACATTTTTGTTAATTCATTTACAGAAGTGTATTTGTTTTCTAATCTACGTCGATTGATGGCAATAAAATCATGACCTTCCATTATGTATTCATACACCGCCTTATAAAAAAACGGCATCAAGGCAATATCTACATTGGTATAAATGATAAAATCTATCTTCTCTATTTCCGTTGTTTTGGAAAGGATATCTTTTATCAAAGGAAGTTTACGTACTTTAAGTTCAGAATTTATATCAGAGACTGAACGAGTTAAATTACTCAGTTTATGAAAATAAGAAGGAACTATTTCTACATCTTCAGGGTATTGAGTACAGCATTGAATTATCTCAAAATCAGAAATTTTGGCTTGACTTATTGCGACCCTCATACTCTCAAAAGTTATGAGTTGAGCCGCAAATAGCTGGTTATTTTTAGCTACATTTACGGGGTTTATAATATGAACAACCTTTAGCAAAAGAATTTATTTAAAATATATTGATGGTAAAAGTAAATTTTATAAATCAATTGAGGCAATGCCATTCATTGAGAACAATTAGCCTATTTTTTAAATATGCGAAATAGAAGGATTACTACCTACACTTCGGAACGTGATTCGTTAGCAACTTCGATGGGAAAAGTTTGGGAGTACAAAAGCTTGATATGGGTTTTTGCAAAAAGAGATTTGCAAGTAAAATATGCTCAAACCTATTTGGGTTTTAGTTGGAGTGTCTTTAAGCCTTTATTGGCTTTAAGTATCTATGTTTTCTTTGGGTATTTTCTCAATTGGTCTTCTGGGGACATGCCTTACGCTTTGTATGTGCTCACTGGATTATTAGGATGGAACCTTTTTTCTTACATAATCTCGAATGGAGTTTCAGCAGTTCATGAATCGACAGATTTGATTAAAAAAATATATTTCCCGAAAAGTATATTGCCTTTTTCTAAAACGGTAGTGGGCTTGTTCGAATCAGCGATTAGTTTGATTGTGCTAATTCCTCTGTTACTTTACTACCAAGTTTTAATTAGCTGGAAAATAATTTTTATTCCGCTCGTATTAATTTTTAACATAGCATGTGGGCTGGCTATATCGTTTCTGGCTGCGTCTATATCGATCACTAAAAGAGATTTGTTACAAGTTTTACCTTATTTAGTCAGTATGGCAATTTGGCTTACTCCGGTGTTTTTATCAGCGAGTATTTTTCCGGCTGAATTTAGATTCATTTTCGATTATAATCCAATAGCTAATGTGATAGATTTATGGCGGTGGATGATTTTTGATGAAGTAGAATTCAAATCTATGTGGATCCTCAGCTTCATTTTAACTTTAGGTTTTATGGTATTTAGCTTCTATTTATATACAGTTAGGGAGAATAAATTCGCAGACAGTATATGACAGAAGATATTGCTATTTCGGTCTCAAATTTATCAAAGAATTATTCGCTTAGGAGTTCTAACATACTTGAGAATAAAAAAGTAACGAATGATTTTACAGCGCTAAATAATGTTTCTTTTGATATAAGAAAAGGAGAAAGTGTCGCAATTATTGGAGCGAATGGTAGTGGGAAAAGCACCCTGCTAAAAATCTTGGCAGGAGTTACCAAACCAACGTCAGGTATAATTAAGTTGAATGGTAGTATTGCTAGTATTTTAGATGTAGGTGCAGGCTTTCATCCTGAATTAAGCGGGAGAGAGAATATCTTTGTGAACGCTCAGTTGTTAGGGTTTTCAAAAAAAGAGATAGAGCCTAAAGTAGATGAAATAATTGAATTTAGTGGAATAGGCAACTTCATAAATGAACCAGTCAAAAATTACTCTAATGGGATGTTTTTACGCTTGGCGTTTAGTATTGTGGTTCATCTAGAATTTGACATTTATTTATTTGATGAAGTTTTAGGAGTTGGTGATGCTGAGTTTCGTTACTTGACGAGCAGAAAGCTTAATCAATTGAAAAATGACAAGCTAAAAACAATAATTTACGTTAGTCATGAAGTTTCTTCCATTGTAAATGTTTGTGATAAATTTCTTGAGTTAAACTCAGGGTCTATGATTAGTTATGGCAAGGCAGAAATTATAAAAAATTACATTAAGAAATCTTCAAAAAGGGTATTAAAAGATTTTCCGAATGGAAAAGCAACAATAACGGAATGTGATTTTTTTATGCAAGAGGGTTTCAGAATAAATGCAGTTCGAGTTTTTGCCAAAGAAGACAGTATTAAAGAAAATAGAGAGTTTAACATTCAACTTGAAGCAGACAGAGTGGTAGCGAAAGAATTGGACTTCTCTTTTGGTATAGAAGATTTAACAGGAAAAATTCTTTTCGGATGTTCAACATTATTTTTGCCAGAATCCAAAAATTTAAGCACTAATAAACTACTAATCAATTTTACAATTCCTGCATTTACATTAACGAGTGGTAATTATATTTTAAATTTAACTGCAATTATAGACATGACAGTAATTAAATTACAATTTCAAAAGATCCTTTGCTTTACTATAGAGTCTAATGTACTGGAAAGCAACCCTTTATTAATTAGTAGGCCAAACTATCCTTTTTTCAATAAATAATGGATTATATTCAGAAATTGTATCTTGAATTAGAGGAAAGGATTAATAATAGCGATAACAAGCTATCCTATTTAAATCTAGGATATTGGAAGGATACTACTAATGTTTATAAGGCATGTGAACAGCTGATTGAAAAACTAGTTTTATTTTCAGGAATAAAAAACGGAAACTCAATTTTAGATGTTGGTTTTGGCTATGGAGAGCAGGCTGTTTATTTGGCTCAAAAATTAGATAGAATAAATATTCATGGGATTAACAACGTAGAGAGTCAGTTTAAAATAGCAAAGCAAAAAGTAATAAGAGCCGACTTAGAATCTAGAATTAGATTAGATCTTGGAAGTGCATGCTCTATAAATGAAACGAATAAGAAGTACGATGTAATACTTTGTATTGAAGCTGCTTTTCATTTTGAAAGCAGAGAGAATTTTTTTAGAGATGCCTTTGAAAAATTAGTTGAAGGAGGTAAGGTAGTACTTGCAGATTTAATATTTGCAGAAAATTCAAAAAGATCGGAAAGATTGAAGATCATGGGTGTTTCGAGTTGTAATAACTATAGCTTAGAAAAATATCTTGAGCTATTACAAAAGGTTGGGTTTAAAAATATTCATTTTGAAGACATTTCAGACGAGGTAATTCCATTTGCAGCATTAGAATCTTTTCAACCGAAAGGCTGGAGAACAACCCAAAATATTTTATTGCCAAAAAATGAACAAGATTGGAACGAAAAAACAGATTGGTACAGAAGAACTACGGAGATTGATAAATATATTATCGTAAAAGCAGAAAGATAATAAAATGAAAAGATCTATTTACAGGAAGCCCGAGTTTAATGCAGAATATCTAACTAAAGGTTATGTGAAAACCACATTACTATCTCCTGAGGTTGTTAAAGATACGTTAGCGTCTATTTTTAATTTAAAACCAGACGACAATTATGCGCCTGACCGTGAGGGATTTTCGAGGTATCACTGCACATTTTTAGATACTAACGAGGAGTATAAAAGAGCAACAAACAAGCTTTTTAAATCAATTTTTAATCCGATTGTAGATCAACTGTTTCATAATTACCATGTATGGAATGCTAATTTATATGTTAAACCACCTGGAACAGGCAAATTTGAAATTCATCAGAATTGGACACATGTAGCAAAAGAAGAAGATACCTCATTTACAATTTGGTGCCCGTTGGTTGACACAACAGTTGAAAATGGAACGATTGCCTTAGTAGAAGGCAGCCATAAAATATTTTCGGATATTGCCACGATGGATGTGCCATATTACTTCAAGAATTTTGAGGATAAACTGATTGAGAAATATTTAAACCCAATTTCTTGTAAAGCGGGAGATGCGGTTATATTTGAAGATGGGGTAATACATTTTTCTGATGTAAATAAGTCAGAGAAGCCAAGGTATGCATTGCAAATTTTAATTGGGCCCAAAGAAGTAAACCCTGTTTACTATTATTTCGATTCTAATTCGCCCGGGAAAGAGTTTGAATTATTCGAAATAAATGATGAATTTTTCATGAAAAACAGCCATTTAACGTTCAGAAATAGACCATCTGCACAACGCTCTATGGGTTTTGTTGAAAATTCCAATCAACTTGTTTCAGAAGAAGAGTTTATCGAAGCATTATCTAATGGAAATAAAAGAAGGGAGTCAATTTATGGATAATGTTGCTTCTTCTAAAGTGCAAACAGCTCTAATTGTCGGTTCAAACTCTATGATTGGCAGGCATCTTGTAACCTTATTTATTGAGAAAGGGTGGACTGTATTTACAACTGTTAGCAACAAACGAAAGATTCCTAAAGAGAAAACTTCGAATGTTCATTTCATAGAAGTTAATCTTGAAAAACCAAAATCTATAAAAAAGGGAATAAAACGATTATTTAAGAATACGAAGCAAGTAGACGTTCTAATCAATACTGCGGGAATTGTCTTGATGGGAGCCACAGAAGCTTTCACTGAGAAACAGATTCGCAGAGAAATGGAGGTTAATTTCTTTGGGGTGATAAATACAATTCAAGAGGTGTTGCCCTTTATGAGAAAAAGAGGAAGTGGTGTAATTTTAAATATATCTTCTCTCTGTGGAATGGTTACGTTTCCTATGCTTTCCTTCTATCACGCCTCTAAATGGGCGTTGGAAGGATTTTCTGAATCGTTGTATTATGAACTGGGCTTGTTGGGTATTAAAGTGAAACTTGTTGAACCAGGAGGAATTACAGAGGAAGGGAAAACATCTGCTGTTGAGTCGCCAGAAAATAAAATAGCTGAATATGATGAAATGGCAGAGAAAGTGAATTTTACAAAATGTTTCCCTTCGTTTTCTACTCCACAAGAAATTGCTGAAGTGATTTATTTGGCTGCCACAGATAATTCTAATCGTTTGCGTTATGTTGTTGGAGAAGAAAGCTTCAAACTTATTGGGGAACGAAACAATATTTCTATCGATGAAGCTTACCTTCAGAAAATGAAGAATCGAGTATTTAATAACAAGCTATAGATGAATATAAAAAAGCTTGATATTTCATCGAGGCAATTTTCTCACAATCCTTATGGCACATATGCTGAATTAAGAGAAAGCGGCACTGTTCACTATTTACCGGAGAACGGTACTTGGCTGATAATTGGCTTTAATGAAATTGTTGAAATCTTAAACAATACTGAAGTTTTTTCTTCAGCTGGAGAGAACTCTTTTGACCCAATATTATTGAACTGTGATCCACCAAAGCACACAATCCATAGAAGAGTTTTGTCAGGAGATCATGCATTGTTTTCGTCTAGCAGAGTTTCAAAAATTGAAGCTCAAAATAGGCAAATCGCAAACAATCTGATCAGTGGGTTACTTGACAAAAAGTCATTTGATCTTTTAAAAGCTTTTGCCTTGCCATTTTCATCTCTCGTTATTCTAAATTTATTGGGGTTAAGCTCCGAGAATAATGAGGAGTTAAAAGAATGGTCAAAGTCTGCCGTTTCAGCGGAATCAATTTTTAATACTGAATATGCACTTGAAAAATGGGAGGAATTAAAGCCCATTGTAAGGACTTGGATCGAGCAAGCAAAACAAAACCCGGATAAAAAGGGACTGAGTGAAATTATCTTTCACCCTCATTCGGTAGAGAGTTTTTCGGAGGAGGATATTCTTAATCTCACCAAAGTTCTACTTTTGGGAGGAAACGAAACAACACCGAATCTAGTTTCTTCGGCTCTTCTAATTTTACTGAATAATAATAACTTACTGTATAAGGTTAAGTCAGATTATTCATTAATAGATGCAGTGATAAATGAAACTTTACGTTTAGAGGCGCCAACTCAAATAATACAACGAACGAATACAAAAGAGGTCGAAATAGGAGGAAAATTAATTCCTAAAGGTAGTCTGATTAGTTTGGCAATAGGAGCAGGGAATCGAGATCCAAGTACTTTTAAAAATGCAGATGAATTTGATATCGATCGATCGAGAACTAAAATCTTGTCTTTTGGATTTGGTCCGCATTATTGCATTGGGGCTCATTTAGCCAAACAAGAAGCAAGAATAGCATTGGGACTTTTATTAGAAACGTTTCCGTATGTAAGATTAAGAAAGGGGGCTGATAGGAACTATAGGCATTCGAGCCACATTAGAGGGTTAGAAAAGCTGGAGCTGAGAGTGGATGAACCAGGAATCAAGAATTTGTCTGAGGTGAAACAAGAAGCGATTGAATTGTTAAAGGCAAGTCAACTGTACTCTGGAGAATTTCCAACCTATGAATATTATCCAAAGACTGAAGAGCTTGAAGAAAAAGGCTGGCACATTACTGCCCCTTCTCCATTCGTACATGCCAATGTTATCTTTTCATTGATGAACTTGAAGCATGGTGGCTTGGAGTCTGTTATCGAAAAGGGAATAGAATTTATTCAATCCGAAAAAGAATATGGAAATGTATGGCGTTTCTGGAAGCTTGGAACTGCGAATAACAATGTTCCGCCAGATATAGATGATACTGCTATTTGCTCTGTGGTTTTGGAACGGCTCGGGATTCCCCTAGATAATAAAAAGTTATTGGAGGGTAATATTGAAGCTAACGGAGTTCTAAAAACATGGATTTATCCTAAGCTTAGTGATTTTTTCAAGAGACCGAGGTTGAGCTACAAATGGTGGAGAGAAAAGCAATATTATCAGCCAACAGTTGATGCCAATTTGTTGAACTTAAATGATTTTGAGTTGGGAGTTATGGCGAATACTCTTTTGTGTTTAGGTGAAAATAGCATTACAAAACCGAGCGTTGGATTTTGTATAGATTTGTGGAAAGATAACAAGGATACCAATCATTTCTACAACAACGATTTGGTTATTTCCTTTCATATTGCGAGGGCCTATAAAGGAGGAATAGACTCTTTTGAGAAACTTTCAACAGATATTTTAGAACGAATTGAAATTCGGTTCAACACCTTATCTTTTCCGGAATTACTATTAGCAGGCTTGTGTATTAAATACTTTAAGTTAACTACTAACATGGAAAGCCGAATTGCTGATAGAGTTAAAAGTAGGGTTATTGAAGAAGACTTTGTATTTCCGCATTTTGAGTATTTTACCTCAAAAGACAGGAATTATGTAGCTGGGTCGCCTATTTTAGTATGTTGTTGGTTTTTAGAACTTGCTGAAGAATGGGATTTATAAAACAGATTTTAAAAAGATTTCGGTCTTTTCTCCTGTACCACAGTATGTTATTTGGTAATTATATCCTGTTGATTTCTTATTTAGATTCTACTCCTGTCGATATAAAGATATTTCTTTCTCTTTTTTTAAGTTATTTATTTACAGGGATTTCTGCTTTCTTAGTAAATGATTTTTACGATCAAGAAATAGACTTAACGGCAGGAAAACCTAACTTAACTGTCAAGGTGAACTCATATTTTATTGGATTCGTTGTCTTCTTAGGGTTTGCTGTTTCATTTGCACTTATTCAAAGTATTTCGCTGTTTGGTAGCTATTTACTTTTATGTCAGTTTGTGGCATTATTAGTATACTCTCATCCGGCTGTAAGATTAAAAACAAAGCCGATTCTGGGAGTAATTACAGATTCGGTTTATGCCTATATAATTCCTGTATTGCTTCTATTAGTAGTGTATGAAGTAGAAATAACTGAACCAACGTACCTCGCTTTTTTACTATTTAACTTTTGTATAGGGATAAGAGATATTCTTATTCACCAGAAAAAAGATGAAGTTAATGATCTAAAGTCTGGGATTAGTTCATTTGCTATTCGTTATAAAGCTAGGGTGCAGGCAGTAATTATTATTTTTGAATTTATAGCTAGTTACAGCTTATGCCTTTTTTTAATAATCAACTTTTGGAATTCAGAAAATCAAAATTATGTGTTGGGAATAGTGACTGCTTATCTACTTACTCCGTTATTGCCATTTTTTAAAATTCAGAAATTAATAGAGATTAATTATTTACTAAGGTTCTATGTCGTTGTATCGTCTTTTATTATAGTTTTTTGGCTTTTTGATGAAAAAAAACACTATTTTATCATATTATTAATTCACCCTTATATAATATCAATAATTCAATTCTTCCGCCCATTTATCCTTCAACTGTTAATTCAAATAAAACATATATCTTCATTAATTGTCAATTATTTATTGTATTTTTTATTTAAATTGGTGGGCAGAGATTTAAAAAAGAAACCATTGTATACCAGATATGATAAGAAATCATCTAATTAGTTACGGGTTTTTAGTTTCGTGCTAAAAATATAAAGGGCAAAAAATACAGTCTAAAAGTATTTTAAATCAATATTTTGTTGTTCAACCTAATGAAGAGAAACTTCTAAATGATTTCCTTTTAATGGATTCTTTTTATTTTAGAGATACCTTAAACAAGGACATTGATATCACTTCGAAAGAATTATTAGACTATTTGAAGATTCAATTAAAAGCTTTCGATATGCTAAACATGAACAATGAAGCAGTTTTATACTCGAAGTCTTTGTATTTAACTGATTTTGTTTTTACATCATTTAGTCATCAGTTTTTAGGTCAGGAACTAGGCCTTGCTTTAGTTCATAATTGCAGGAAATAATGGGAGATACACATTTAAATAGCGAAAAAAATAGATTAAGAGTCTTATTATTTTGGGAAAACATAGGTGGTTCTTTGACCTCTCAGAACTATAAAGAAACCTATTTTGGAGGCAGTTGTAATCGTTCAAATTAAAGTGTTATGTGCGGTATAATAGGGCAGATTAAAATAGATGGAGAAGTTGATCAAGCTAGGTTTCTTGAGATGATTAAAACTCTTGAACACAGAGGACCTGATGGGGAAGGGGCTTTTTTTTCATCGGATAAGAAAAATGCGTTAGGCCATAGCAGATTGTCCTTTTTAGATCTTTCTAATTCTGGGAAACAACCCATGAGTAATTCTGAAGCAACTGTTTGGATTAGCTTTAATGGGGAGATTTATAATTATCTGGAATTAAGAGAAGAGTTGAGGTTCGATTACCAATTTGTAACAGAAAGTGATACTGAGGTAATTCTAGCAGCTTATCAAAAATGGGGCATTGACTTTATATCTCGTCTAAATGGCATGTTTGCAATAGCACTGCTTGATGAAAAGCAAAATAAACTACATTTAATACGAGATCGATTTGGAATTAAACCCTTGTATTACGCAATCAATGATAAGGAGCTTGTTTTTGCTTCCGAGTTAAAAGCAATTTTAGCTTCAAAATCATTCCCTAGAGAGCTAAATAAGAGTGCAGTTGCTGATTATTTTGTTTATCGATATATTCCTTCTCCTAAAACCATTTGGGAGGGGATAAATAAACTTCCCCCTGCAAATTATATCACTGTTGATTTAAAGGACCTATCACATAAAACTGTTTGCTACTGGGAGTTATCAACTTCAAATGCGAAGGTAGAGCTTGATGTTCTAGTAGAAGAAACTGAGAGTATTTTCAAAAAATCTGTCAATGAACATGTAAGAGCGGATGTCCCTATCGGCTCTTTTTTAAGTGGAGGATACGATAGCAGTGCCTTAGCACTGTGGATGAAGGAAGGGGGAAAACCACCGGCTACCTTTTCAATAGGGTTTGAAAATTGGGAAAAGAGCGAGCATTATTACGCCAAAACAGTTGCTGATTACTTAGGGCTAAAGAATAAAGCTGTTGTTGCATCCGCAGAGAGTTTGAACTTGCTGAAACGAATGCCTGAAGTATATGATGAGCCAATTGCTGACATTTCAATCGTACCAACTTTTATGGTGAGTCAATTGGCAAGAAAAGAAGTAAAAGCGGTGTTTAGCGGAGAGGGTGCCGATGAAATTTTTGGAGGTTACACGTGGCAGCACGATTTTTTTAATCAAACCTATAACAAGAGCTGGGTGCAAAAAGTTAAAAATATTTTTAAGCCGAAAAATTCAGTTGAATTTTATGCGCAATCCATGGCTATGGGTTGGTTCGATTCGAGTGAGTTAAAACAACTTTTACATCCAAATTTACATGCGTCAATTCCGAAAGATGTGCATTGGTTTTATCGTTCAAATTTTAGAAAAGAGTTAAGTCCTTTTAAAGCAATTCAACACATGGACATCAAGTGTTTTATGGGAGAATTAGTACTGACAAAAATAGACCGTGCCAGCATGGCAAACTCGTTAGAAGTGCGAGTGCCTTTTTTAGACCATCGGTTATTCGAAAAAATATTTAGCGTTGAAGAGACCAATTACATTGATCAAAATCAGACAAAAAAGGTGCTTTTTGAAACGTTGAAAGACAAACTTCCTTCAGAAATATTGCAACGTAAAAAACAAGGCTTTGTTGGGCCGGATAGTTATTACATGAACATGGATTTTTATAGAAAGGAATTAGGAAATTGTAACTTGGTACGGTTCAATATTGTTCAAAAGGAATACATTGACAATTTATTGAAAGAATCATATAGTTGGAAATTATGGAAGATCTTAATCTTTGAGAAATGGTTCACACACTGGGTGGTAAATCTTGAAAATTAACTTGGTTTAATTTGGTAAATTGGCTTTCCAAGAATTTAGGTTTCTCAAAATGAAATAGAGAATGAATAATGAGTTTTATGTTTTTGTAGTTTGTGGAAGTAAAGAACACATCGATACGCTTCACTTATCATTAAAGGCATTAACATCTTTCTCAGAAAAAGATGTTCTTGTTTTAACAGATAGTACTCGAAACGAAATTGATGTTATTCATGACTCAATTATTGACGTTCAAACACCAATAGAATATAATCACCACCAAGCTAGTATTTATTTGAAAACAGGAATACACCGGTTTTTACCTATAGGTAATTTGTATTGTTATTTAGACACAGATGTGATTGCAATGGATAAATCTTGTGATGCAATTTTTCAACAATACAACTCTCCAATTACTTTCGCTCCAGATCATTGTAAAATACAAGCATTCAGTTCCTATGCTGTAAATTGTGGTTGTGCAGATAAATGTTCCGAAGACAGAGAAGCATATTACAAAAGTGTTAAAAAGCATGATAAGAATTCTGAGTTAACTAGCCCAATGGCAAAAACCTATCAAAAATGTATTGAGGATTGGTATGCAGAGCTTCAGAAATCATTCTTAACTAAGATCTTTTATACTATTAGGTACTTTTCTAGTTTCCCTAAATTTTGGTTAAGCAAAGATATTTACTTCGACAAGAAGAGAAAATTGTGGGCGACTAAAGATGGAGAAATAGTAAAGTATGAAGTGAATCTCAAAAGCATTGCTAAAGAGGCTAATCTAAAGTATATGCTATTGGTTAATGAATGGAAAAACAAAAAAGGAGAGAACATATTTAAAACCGACTGCGATCACTTAACACTGGCGATTAAGCGCACCTTTCAAGTTGATGTTAGAGACAAAAATTGGCAACACTGGAATGGCGGCGTTTTTCTATTTAATAATGAAAGTCACAACTTTTTGTCTGACTGGCATCAAAAAAGCGTTCAGATATTTAATGAGCCTGAATGGCAAACCAGAGATCAAGGAACGTTAATTTCTACTGTATGGGAGTTTGGTTTGCAAAATCATCCCATTTTATCAAAGGAGTGGAATTTTATTGCCGATTTTCATAATAACAAATTAGTAGTCAGTAAATCTGCAGGTTGTATTTCAGATGACTTATTTAGAACGGTGTACAAGCCAAAGTTTATTCATGTGTTTCATGAATGGGGAAATGAAAAGTGGGAAGTCTGGAATTGGATAAAGGCTAAATTAAATGTTTAGTAAAATCAAAAAAATTATAAAATGGATTACATCAACTTTTGGAGTTGCACTGGTTTACATTTTTGGTATGTTAATATTTCGGGAAACTCATCCATTTTCAAGGTTTCCCATGTATAGCTCTTTTCCAAACTGGGCGTACAGCTTTTATTTAACCGACGAAAATGACAAAATCATACCGTTGTCTAGTTTGGAAACGAATGGCAGTTCTCTTGGGCATTTGTTTGGCAGTGTGTCAGATGAATTAAGTATTCCTTACGGCAATTTTATGGAATCAGATGAGGACTTACTGCGGATAGGGAAGCGAATGATGGAGATTTTAACAGAGGGAAGAGATCTTGAAGCTGATCAGTTGGAGTTGCACCGAAAAGCTTTTTATTATAAAAACGATTCTATTACCGGTCAAGACATTATAATGACCTATTATGAAGGGTATTAAGGGGTATAAAAATCATTTTTTTGATATAGAGTGGGTCTGTATGAAAGTCCCACTTATTCTAGTTTGGCTGCGTAGTTTTATGTATTGCTTAGCAGAGGGGTACAGTGTGCCTATTCCATTAGGCATTTGTAAGTTGTTTGATTGCTCTTTATTTCTACAAGGTTCTGGACTAATTTTTACAATTATTTTCAGCTTGGCTTTAAGTGTATCCTATATACTTGATTTTCAAATGAAATGGGTCACACTTGGCGTTTTTTTATTATCAGTCCTTGTTTTTACTAGTGAGGAATCTAGCGGAACTTTAAATAGAAATGGAGCTCTTTCCTTTCTATTTCTTGCTCAGTCATTTGCATATTGGCTCAACGGGTCAAACCTGTTAAAACTGAAACAAACTCGAATCCAATTCTCTATAGAAACAGTCACAGTTGGATACTTTCTTTCCGCATGTTCCAAATTATTTGACTCGGGTATCTGGTGGCCATTTGATGGTTCTAGAATAACTTTGCAAGTGTTAAAGTCTTTTCACCATGCATATTACACAAACCTTGATGCCAGTCAATTAGCGAAAGCTGCAGACGTGATTCAATTCTTAAATGAATCGCAGAACATGATCGTTATAGTATTAACTTGTGCATTGTTACTAGAGTTTTTTGCATTAACCGCAGTTATTAATAAAATATATGGAAGAATTTATGGAATGGCTTTGCTTTTGATGCATATTGGGATTCATTACTTTATGGACATTTTGATAATATCGTTCGTTTACCCTATGATAATAGTATTGATTAATCCATTTTTTTTAATGGTACTTTTTTTTAATAAGGGTTTTAAGAACATGACACTTTTTCTCAAATAAAATAATTGTAATCGATTGGTAACTTTTTGCACTATATCAACAGAATCTCATCTCTTTAAAACATATGCTTTGGCGGATAGTCTAAGAACATTTGGTGGGACCTTAAAAGTGTTAATAGTAGATTCAGAAGAGGTTAAGAATGTTGAAAATATACCTTCAAACATTCAATTTCATTTCTTAGAACAGTTAAGTTCAGAAAGAATAGAATTAACAAAAAAAGCGTATAAAAAAGACAAATTAAGATGGGCCCTGAAGCCAGCCTATTTGTTGTATTTGCTTTCCGAATACCAGGAGTTAATTTATCTAGATAATGATATCTTTTTTTATAATGGTTACAATTTCCTGTTTGAAGAATTACAGGATTATAATGTGCTTTTAACTCCACACTTTTATCCTAATTCTCCAAAAAATGAGCAAACTTGGTTAGAAGCTAATTTTAGATTTGGATTATACAATGCAGGATTTATTGGAGTTAAAAAGAAAGCGACGGAGGTATTGGAATGGTGGTCAGATTGCTGCTTATATGAAATGAAAAGATCCTATTGGCGAGGGTTATTTGATGATCAAAAGTATTTGGATTTAGTACCAGTGCTATTCGATGACGTTAAAATCATTAAAAACAAGGGCTATAACGTCGCCGGGTGGAACGATCAAGTTCCATTATATGAGGATGAAATTATCTTTATCCATTTTAATGTATTCACCTTATCGAAGTTTAAGTTGAAAGAGCATATTTACAACCCACAATTTAATTTATACATAAAGGCTCTTAAAAAATATAAGCCAAGCTTCATTTTAAAGACGAAGCGATTCGATAAATTTAAAGTCACAAATGCACTTTACTTTTTGCGATGGAAACTTGTAAGGGTATTGAAATATAAAAGTTAAACACATGAAGTTGAAATCGGCTGATTTAGAAAAAGAATTTCAAGAAGTAGGTGCTGTTCGGATACTTAACTTTCTAACGAGCAGAGACCTGCTGAGAATAAAGGAGCTATACGACGAATTAGGCCTTTCAGATTTAAAAGGAATTTATAGTAATGTGAAAAATAAAAGTTCGGAGTACAACACAAAGGTTGATGTGATTTTTCAAGAAATATACAAGCAATCGATTGAAAAGCACTTTGAAGGTTATCAAGTTGGGGGGGGGGCATTTTTGATAAAAGGAACTGGCAATGAGAGTCATTCCTCATTGCACCAAGATTGGAATGTTGTAGATGAGAATAAGTATCAATCTGCGGCCATTTTTTGCCCAATAGTAGATGTTGACGAGCAAAATGGATGCCTACAAGTAATAAAAGGCAGTCATAAGTGGTTTCAAAATATTAGATCCTTTCGCACTCCAACGCCCTTTTTTAACTTTAATCAAGTGAAAAAAGGACTAGTCGCCTTTCCGGTAAAAGCTGGCGATGCAATTGTTTTTCGGCACAATGTTATTCATGGATCAAAACCCAATTTAACTTCTAACATAAGAGTTGCGGCCATGGTGAGTGTAGCTTCAAAATCTGCCAATTACCTGCACTACATGAAGGAAGGCGATGAATTTCGCGTATTGAAAGCGGACAACGAGTTTTACAATAATGAATTGTCTAAATTATATTCAAACGATAATATTAACATTGAAGAGATAAATCGACTTGTCATTGAACCGGGAATGGTGTTAGATTTTTCGGATTTCGATAAAAAATACAAAGAGGAGTTTCCAGAATCATTTCTTGGTCGGATGGGTAAATTCTTCAAAAATAAATAGATGAAAAACGGGAATTTTCTCCTCCTTTGTATTGTTACACTTTTGGTTTTTGGGAATACCCTATCTAATGGTTATAATTTGGATGACTATTTGGTTACTAACAATAATGTTAAAACAAACCCTAATACGACCTTTAATTTAGCCTCTATCTTTTCTACATCATACCTTTCGGAGGGTACAATAAAGTCTGGTTATAGGCCAGTTACAATAGCTACCTTTTATTTAGAACATCAACTCTTCGGAGAATCGGCTAAAGTAAGTCACGTCATAAATTTAGTGCTGTTTCTGGGAGTAATTTTATTGTTATATCAATTATTGAATTTATTATTTAAGAATTCAAATTCATACATTCTGCTCTTTGTAGCTCTGTTGTTTTCTGTTCACTCGGTTCATTCAGAGGTTGTTGCAAGTATAAAAAATAGAGATGAAATTTTGTGTTTGCTGTTTTTTATAGCAGCGGGGATAAATTCAATCAGTTGGATCAATAGAAAAAACTCACTTTATTTGGTTTTAACGCTGTTACTCGTTTCGTTCTCACTATTATCGAAAAAAAGTGCCCTACCGGTTATCGCATTGCTCCCTGTACTTCTTCTACATACTAACAAAATCAAGGTTTCGCAATACATAACACTCGGTTTAGTTACTTCTATTCCAATTGGTGTTTGTGCGTTCAATTTTCAAGTTATACCGGGTTTGGTAATTTTTGTAGCATTGAACTTGTTTTATTTAATGGTATTACATCTGCCAGAATATTGGAAAAGGACATCGTTGCCAACGCCAAGTGTTTTGGAAGTTATTATTTTATGTGCGATTTTTTCACTTAGCATCATCGGGCTCTTTTTTCATCAATTGTATTTAATCATAGGCGCGCAATTACTACTACTTATTTTGGCTCACAAGAATTTTAAAGCAGCTATAATTTTCAATGTAATTATAACATTATCAAGTTATTTTGTGTTTTTTAAGGTTGAGCTATTAATTTATTTGATAATACTTGTATCTGCCTCAGTTCTAGTTCAAAAAAATACAATTAAATTTAATTATAAAAATTTATTAGGGCTAATACCATTACTCCTGTTAATAGCTTATAACAAGGGAGATTATACACAAGGGTTAATTTACTTAAGTCCTTTATTAGTTTTTGTGACAGTGTTGTTTCACCGTTTTTTGCAGTTAACTATTGGGCTTTTGTCAGTTGCAGTTAGCTTGTATTTTAATGAGCTAGGTTATGTTCAATTAGGAGTTTTGTTGTTTTCTGTTTTAGTTTTGTCCAAAATAGAAGTTGTGAAAAAGAAAAAGCTATTCTTTGCTGGGTGGCTTTGCATAGCTTATCTATTTATAGGGGCGACTTATGAAAATGAAGAAATTAATTTTTATTTTAATTCCAATATAACTGAAAAATCAATTGGGGTAGATCAACAGAAATTAAGAGAAGGACGAAATTTAGAATTTCTTGAGAACACTTTGGTAGCAAAACACACTTTAGAAGAGCGATTTGCCACCGGATTACTCACAATGGGGACTTATCTTGGATTAATGGTTTACCCAAAAGAACTCTCTTTTTATTATGGATATTCAAAGATAAATACCACAAATTTTAAAGATTATAAGGTATGGATCAGTTTGTTTAGTTATCTGCTGTTATTTTACTGCGCGATTTATTTTTTCAAAAAACAGCCGCTTATATCAATAGGTGCCATCTGGTTTATATCGTGTATTTTACTCTTTAGTAACTTGCCTGTTTTAGTTGCAGGTATGGTTGGTGAACGATTAGCATTTTCTGGTTCACTTGGTTTCTGTATGATGATAGGAGGAGTCATAAATTGGATAAACCCTCAGTTCAGTTATAAGAAAATCAGAGGCTTGGAAGCCCTTTCCATTCTTCTACTGCTTGCTTTTTCACTAAGAACCTTTGCTCGAAACGAGAAGTGGGAATCAACAACTGTATTAATGAGTAACGATATTGAACACTTAGAAAATTCGGCACAAGCAAACTACCTTCTTGGCGTTCACTCCATTAAAAAGACTTTGAAAAACTACAAAGGGAGTATATCGGACATTCAAGAAATTCAACAGTCCATAAAATATTTTAAAAGGGCTATTGAGATTGAACCCAAGCATTATGATTTCCACCTTTCTTTAGCTAAAGCCTATTTGTCATTAGATGAGAATGATCTTGCAAAGCGCTCATTAGAAGATTCCTATGCGCTAGCGCCAAAGGCATTAATTAGTCTATTCGAGTTAGCCAAAATTAATTTTATGTTAAAAGAGTACAAGCAGGCTATTAGTTATTCAAGTTTATACCTTGAACAAAGCACGAATAATCATTTGATATATGAAATGGCTGCTTTTGGTGCGTATTATTTGGACGACTATGAATTGTCTATTTCTTATGCTAAAGAAGGGCTGAATCAATTTCCTCAAAATGAAAAGTTGAATGAATTATTTTTCGACTTGCAAAGACGAATGCCTTAAATACTGAGTCAGGGTTAAAATTGGTTAAGGGAGTAATTCTTTAGAACATTTCGTCAAGATCATTTCTTATAATCATGTAATGAAATGAATAATAGCAAGATATACCTAAATTTTAACTAGTAATGGGCTTTTAGCAAAAAAATTAACATTCGTTAGTCAAAATTAGATGTATATACATGTAATTTTGTAGTGTTATGAAAAGAAAAGATTTTTTAAAACGAGCCTTACTAGGTGGAGCAGCGGCGGCGGTGAGTCCTGCAATTGCTTTTTCAAAGCCTGAGCGCATTTCTACCTATGATAAATTAATGAACCAAGTAGGATTTAACCACCTACCTAACAAAGAAATAAAAACAATGAAAACAGTTTTACACAGAGCTTCTTCACGCGGTCATGCCAATCATGGATGGCTAGATTCGCACCATTCATTTAGTTTTGCCAACTACCATAACCCTGAACGAATGAATTTTGGGGTATTGCGTGTCTTAAACGATGATAAAGTGGATAAAGGAATGGGTTTCGGAACGCACCCGCATGACAATATGGAAATTATTTCTATCCCTTTGCAGGGAGACCTAGAACATAAGGACAGCATGGGAAACACCACGGTAATCAAAAGCGGAGACGTTCAAGTAATGAGCGCAGGAACTGGTATTCGACATTCAGAATACAATAAAAGCACAACCGAGGATGTGAAGTTTCTCCAAATTTGGTTGTTTCCCAACCAACGAAACGTAACGCCGCGGTACGATCAAATTTCAATTCAAGACATAAAAAAAACGAACGAGCTGTATCAAATCTTATCACCAAGGAAAGACGATGAGGGTGTTTGGATTCACCAAGATGCTTGGTTTCATTTAGGCGAGTTCGACAAAGAAACAGCTTCTAACTATCAACTTAAAAAAGAGGGAAATGGAGTGTATTTCTTTGTATTGGAAGGCAATGTACAAATACAAGGAGAAAGTTTAAACAAAAGAGACGGCTTTGGGGTTTGGGATACCAATACCATAGTCTTTAAAGCAGAGAAAGGAGCCAAATTTTTGGCAATGGAAATACCAATGAATATATAACTATGAGAACAATAGAAGATTTAAAGTGGAGATACGCCACAAAGAAGTTTGATGCTACAAAAAAAATAAGCAACGAAGACTTAGATAAATTAAAAGAGGCAATTCAATTGACAGCAACCTCTTACGGTTTGCAACTTTTTAAGGTGTTAATTATTGAAAACCCAGAAACCAGAAACTTGTTGAAGCCGGCATCTTGGGGGCAATCGCAAATAACTGATGCATCGCATTTGTTGGTGTTTTGTAATTTCTCCGAAGTAACCGAAGATCATTTGAATCACTTTGCTGCAATAAAGTCAAAAGCGAATAACATACCAATGGAAGATTTATCTGGATATGTTGGATTTATTCAATCTAAATTAGGTGAGCTAAACGCAGACCAAATTGACAACTGGACTGCAAAGCAAACCTACATTGGTTTGGCTAACTTGATGAACGCTGCCGCAGAATTGCACATTGATACGTGCCCAATGGAAGGCTTTGATAAAGCTCAATACGATGAGATTTTAGGACTTTCTGCAAAAGGCTTGTCAGCTGCGGTACTTTGCCCAATTGGCTATAGATCTGAAGACGATGCAACACAACACGCATCAAAAGTTAGAAAATCACTAGAAGATTTATTTGAAGTAGTTTAGAGAGTAAATTGTTGAATTTAAAAACCTCCAAGTTCAGTTTGAGCTTGGAGGTTTTTTATTTTGGGTATGCTTAACCTGTCAGGTTAGCCTCACCTAAAAATTCTCACTTCCCGCTCATCAAGTTTTAATTGTAAACAAGGAAATAGTTGCTTAATTTGTTACCATGTCAGGAGGTGGAGGTGGTTCAGTATTAGCTATGATTCAATCGTTGAGGAACAATAAAAATCTCCTCAGCAAGAGAACGTCTTTTTTCAATCAGAAGCGTTCTTATTCTAGTACCAACAAGACAGATCAAAAGAAGATGACTTCTTTTTTGGATAGGAAACCACTTTCTGTAGAACAAATCAAGGCGATACAAAAGCAATTTAAAGCAAGAAAAAGAAAGTACCTTGCGGTAACGTTTTTTACAACTGCTATTTGTTTCGCAGTCGTTTATTTTAGTTTTCAATCTATATTGGCAAAAAGGAGCACTCATCGTATTTATAAAGAGCCCATTCAAACCATAGTGTATTCAAAACTTAAGCCACAACCTTTTAGAGATTATATGAAGCGCGGGTTTTTACAATTAGAGGACAAAGATTATTTTATGGCAGCAGGAAGTTTTAAACGAGCACTAAAACATAAGCCTAACAATTTAGCAGCAGAGTATTATTTATCGAAGTCGTATTGCTTGTTGTGTTTTCACAGAAACCAGGCTTGTTCAGAGGCAAAAACCAAAGTGTTAGAAAATCAACGCCATTTTCCTGGCGAGTATAAATTTGAATATTTAGAGAAGGCGTACTTAAAGTAGAAAATCAGCAGTATAACTGGGTTTTTACCCGCTTATCAAGTTTTCGTTTGTGATACTTAACGATGGTATTATCTTAGAAATAAATTTAATAGAGAAACAACCATGAACAAGCAACCATTAAGATTTATCTGCCCTAAATGCAGCAATGTAACGTATAACCAAGGAGAAATAAGAACTACTGGTGGAATTCTGAGTAAAATCTTCGATGTACAGAATAAGAAGTTTTCCTATGTTTCTTGCGAAAGGTGCACGTATACAGAATTTTATAAATCAAAAAGTAGCGCATTAGGAAATGTGTTTGACTTTTTTACAGGATAAAACTCCAACCAAATCAATTTTATCGCAAAAGGACACGGAGTATTTCGTGTCCTTTATTATTATGGCTTGGATTGCAACCGAAAACTAAGCCTAGAATATTTTACCTTTTTAAATGATATTTTTGCGGCAATGAACGCAGCGATTTACTATCTCAGTTTACCTTTCATTTATGCCATTTCCATCTTACCATTTTGGTGGCTGTATCGTCTGTCCGACTTTTTATTTTTGATTTTATTTCATGTTTTTGGATACCGAAAGAAGGTGGTTTTTGAAAACCTTACAAAGTCTTTTCCTGAAAAATCTGAACAAGAATTACGAACGATTCAACGGAAGTTTTACCGCTATTTCTGTGATTTGGTTTTAGAAACGCTAAAAAGCATTACCATTTCGCGTTCAAGCTTAGCGAAACGAGTGCAGTTTAATGGATCAGAAATTTTTGAAGAGTACTATAAAAATGGACAGAGTGTGATTATTGCCATGGGCCACTTTGGAAATTGGGAGTTGGGTGGAGCCAGATTTGCAATAGAACCGTTTCACCAGCTTTTTGTAATTTACCACCCGTTGCAAAACAAGTATTTCGATAAGCTAGTTTACAGAATGAGAACACGCCTAGGAAATGGATTGTACGCAATGAAAGATTCGTTACGAGGAATTATCGGCGATCGGAATAAGCTGACGGCCACGGCCTTTATTGCCGACCAAACGCCTTCACCAAAAGGGGCACATTGGATGCAATTTTTAAACCAAGACACACCTGTTTTTACAGGCACCGGTAAGATTTCAAAAAAGATGAAGTACCCTGTTGTATACATTGGAATACACAGGGTAAAGCGTGGGTATTACGAAATGAGGGCTGAAAAACTAGTTGAAAAACCTGAGGAGCAAACTGAAACCTATATTATTGAAGCTTTTACGAAACGATTAGAGGAAGACATTGCAAAGCAACCGGAAATTTGGTTGTGGACGCATCGCAGGTGGAAACACAAACGACAAACGAACACTTAAAAAAATGTTAGACGGTAAAGAACTCATTCTTGCAACCAGACCATACGCCAAAGAGGATAGAAGGAAAAGTTGGCTGTATACGTGGACAACGTTGTTTTTATTAATTGGAGCTTTTATAGGCGCTTTATACCCTTTTCATTGGTCCATCAGGGCAGCTTTTAGTCTGCTAGAGGCTCTTTTGCTAGCAAGAATGTTTGTAATTTATCATGATTATTTGCATTTGGCAATTCTGCGAAAGTCGGTTATGGCCAACTTAATATTTACTTTTTTTGGTTTTTACATGCTTACGCCACGTAGCATTTGGAAGCGTTCTCACGACCATCACCACAAGCACAATTCAAAATTATTTACCTCGAGTATTGGCTCTTTTCCTATTGTTACCAAAGAGAAGTTCAATAAAATGTCTCGCAAAGAGCGATTAAATTATCTCTTTGTTCGTCACCCATTGACGATAGCTTTGGGCTATATTTTCGCTTTTACATGGGGTATGTCAATTTTATCGTTAGTGCGCAGCCCAACAAAACATTGGGATTCACTTTTGGCTTTAATATTTCACTACGGTCTGGCAGTGGTGTTGTATTTAAATTTTGGGCTAGCAGCCATGCTATTCAGTTTAATTATTCCCGTTACCATTGCCCACGGTTTGGGTTCTTACTTGTTTTATGTACAACATAATTTCCCAGAAGCTACTTTTGAAGACAAAGAAGGTTGGACCTACATAGGCGCCGCAATGAATTCTACTAGTTTTTTGAAGTTGAGCAGGGTAATGCATTGGTTTACAGCAAATATTGGTTATCATCACATTCACCATGCAAATTCAAAAATTCCTTTTTATCGTTTGCCTGAGGTGTTTAAGGCTTTCCCAGAATTTCAGCATCCTAAAACATCTTCATTAATGCCCAAAGACATTGTCAAATGCCTGCAATTGAAAGTTTGGGATCCTGATTTGGGTAGAATGTTGACAAGAAGTGAGCTAAGGTTAGATTAAGTTTTATTTATTTCTTCTGTCTTTAAAATTACATTTGAAAGTGAATCCACTTCACTATATTGCGGCGTAAATACTTTGTTTTGTCAAACTCATTGAACATATCTAAAGCTGCCGTATTAGTATTTAATTCTAACAGAAAGCAGCAAGCAAGTTTGCTTGAGTTAGCGCCGAATATGCCTGCGAAAAAAGTTGATAGCTTATTGAGGGTTTTAACGAGCAGAACAACGAAGTTGGTTAGAAAAACTAAGTTGCCACTCTTTCAAGTAAACATAGATGGTTGTCAAGATTTTGGAACGCAAGCCTACGAGGCTTATCAACAGCTTTTTGAACTAGGGTTTAACTCGGTAATTGGTCTTAGTAACGATTGCCCAACTTTACAATCTGAAGATCTTTTAATTGCAGCTAATTCGCTAAAAACGCAACAAGTTGTTTTAGGGCCGGCAAAAGATGGGGGTTTATATCTTTTTGGATTGAGAAAAAATCAATTTTCTAAAAGTGATTTCGTTCAGTTCAATTGGCAAACTAAAACGCTACTCACCGGAATTTGGGACAATTGCGAGATCTTACCAGAAGAGGAAGCGAATAATCAAGGTTTAAAAATTTTTCCAAAAATTTCTAAACCTTGAGGATAAAAGATTAAAGCTAAAAGATGAAAATTCCCGCCCCTTTCTTAGTCTTTCATCTTTTTTCAAAAAGAATAGTTTAGATCATGAATTTCTCATTTAGAACCAAACCTGTCAGAAAAACGTTGAATACTCATGTTGTCGCCCCTCCTCCAATTTACCGAAAAAGGAATTTACTGCAAACGAGCGAACGTGTACATCGACCCATGGAAACCGGTGGATTATGCAATTATTACTCATGCACATGCGGATCATTCTCGTTGGGGTAATAAGTTTTATTTGAGTCACCACTTATCAAAACCCATTATTCAGCATCGTTTAGGGCAAGATATTAGCATTGAAAGCATGGAGTATGGCGAAACTCGAACGATTAACGGAGTTAAATTCTCCTTTCACCCTGCAGGTCACATTATTGGTTCGGCGCAAGTTCGAGTAGAGTATAAAGGTGAAGTTTGGGTGGCAAGTGGAGATTATAAACTAGAAGACGATGGGTTTTGCGCGCCTTTTGAGCCTATAAAATGCAATGTTTTTATTACCGAATGCACTTTTGGGCTGCCAGTCTTTAAGTGGAAACCACAAGAAGAAGTTTTTGCAGCCATTAATGCCTGGTGGCGGCAAAATAAGGCAGATGGAAAAGCGACTGTATTAACGGGCTACTCGTTGGGCAAAGCTCAACGGATTCTGCAAGGAGTTGATCCTTCCATTGGTAAAATATACACTCACGGTGCGATTGAAAAAACCAATGAAGTAATTCGCAACATGGGAGTCAAATTGAACGATACGATTTATGTTACTCCTGAAATTCAGAAAAAGGAGTACGAAGGGAGTTTAATCATTGCACCACCGGCGGCTCTGGGAACTTCTTGGCAAAAAAAGTTTCCACCTTTTGAAGTAGGCATTGCTTCTGGCTGGATGAATATGAGAGGACCACGCAGAAGACAATCAGTTGACCGAGGCTTTGTACTTTCTGACCACGCGGACTTTGAAAGCCTAAATATGGCGATAAATGCAACTGGTTGCGAAAAGGTAATTGTTACTCATGGCTATACCAATATTTTCAGCAAATGGTTGAATGAAAACGGAATAGATTCTCAAGTAGAGAGCACTGAATTCGAAGGTGAATTAGCTGAGGTAGGGCAAGGAAAAGGAGAAAAAGAAAGCGAATAGCATTTGTTTGCTCATTTTGATTAATTTAGGAAGGCGAAATTCCAAACCCTTGGCTATGAAAAAAACACTACTAATTACTCTTATTTTACTGTCGAGTCAGTTACATTCACAAAATTTAAATTTTGAGTGGGTAAAAACTTTCGGTTCACGCGGTTTTGACCATGTGAGTAAAACTATTTTAGGAAAGAGTAATTATATATTCAACCGGTTATTTTATAGACTCTATGGATTTGGATCCGGGTGTTGGTGAGTTTAAGGTTTATTCTAAAGGCTCAAGCGACATTTTTGTTCAGAAGTTAGATAGTAACGGAAATTTTGTTTGGGGCAAATCCTTTGGAGGTACTAACGTTGACATCGCAAACTCCATTGTACAAGATTATGACGGTAACGTTTACGTTGTTGGAGCATTTCAAGGTAGTATTCATTTTAGCACGAACAGTCCTGTTAGTTATTGGACATCAAATGGCAGTTATGATATATTTATTCTAAAGCTTGACAGTAACGGGAACTTTTTGGGTTCTAGAGCCTATGGAGGTATTGGAGAGGATATTGGAGTAGATGTTGTTTCAAATGACAAAGGAGATTTATACCTAACTGGAACATATAGCGGAACAGTAAATTTTACTCCAGGGGCACCTATTAATGTTCTGAATCCCAACGGACAAGAGGATGTATTTCTTCTGAGGCTGTCTAATATGCTTAATTTGTATTGGGTTAGCTCTGTTGGAGGAGTATCAGAGGACAGGATTAGCTCCATTGCACTGGACACGGCAGGAAATATTTATAGAGTTGGACTTTTTCAAGATACGGTAGATTTCGATCCACGTAATACAAACATTTACAACTTAATTTCAAATGGGTTTTTTGATGTCTTCGTTCAAAAACTCGATTCGAATGGAAGGCTTATATGGACACGTTCATTTGGGGGAAAAAATGGCGAGACAGGAAGCGATATTGAGGTAGACTTATTAGGTAACATATTTGTTACTGGTCGTTTTACTGATACTGTAGACTTTGATCCAGGATTAAATACTTTTAGTCTATTTGCGCAGGGTGGAGGTGGTAATTCAGAAGCCTATGTTTTGAAATTAAAACCTGATGGAACGTATAGCTGGGCTAAGTCTTTCGGTGGAACTAATTTCGAAGAAGGCCATGCTATAGATGCAGACGCAAATGGGAACATTTATATTTGTGGAGAGTTTTGGGGGACATCAGATTTTGACCCTAGTGTTAATACTTATAGTTTAACATCTAATGGTTTACGAGAATCTTTCCTTTTGAAATTGGATTCGATAGGAGCTTTTCGTTGGGCTCAATCTATAGGCGGTACTGGACGTGATGCAGCGATTTCAATTACTGTGAATAAACAGGATGATTTATTTATATCAGGATACTTTGAGAATACGGTGGACTTTAATCCCGCCTCAGCAATTAACAACCACTCATCAGTTGGAGGGTTTGATATGTTTATTTTGAAGTTGAGTCAAGGGGTTTTGACCGACTTGAACTTTGAGAATCACTCTGGGTTTAATGAAAACATATTGCTTCTTTACCCAAACCCTGCTTCAAATGAATTGCGAATAAACACTGATAAACCTGTAAGGTCTATTTCGGTTTCTGACATCAACGGAAAAGCAGTTAAGATAAATCGCTCTAATAACACAATCGATGTTTCCAACCTAAGCTCAGGCTTGTACTTCATTCAAGTGGAAACGGAAAAGGGTATTTTGAGAGAGAAATTTGTGAAAGAGTAGCTAATTTTTCATAGACTATAGCACCATTGTACAAAGTGTAATAATTATAAGTACACATAGAGTTGTCATGTTGAGCGGAGTCGAAACACTACAACTCTTCCTTCAATATTAAGTTAATTTGCCTAGAGTTCCAATCCGATCAGCCTGACAGATTGAGTGATAGCGATAAATTTGCATTACACCAATATTTTCATTTAGTACAATCAAAACCATAAAGATTCCACTTTGTTAATCAGCCAATGAAAGACTTTGTCCGACTCTTCAATCAACTAGACCAAACCACTAAAACCAACAAAAAGGTGGCGGTGCTCAAAAGCTATTTTGATACGGCCACAGACATGGACAAGTTATGGACAATAGCCATACTAAGTCACAGAAGGCCAAAACGTAGTGTTCGAACTGCCTTATTAAGAGAATGGGCAGCAGCAGAGGCAAATTTACCTTTATGGTTATTCGAAGAATCGTATCACATTGTTGGCGATTTAGCAGAAACAATCGCCCTAGTTCACCCCAATTTAGAATCAAAAAACGACAAAAGTTTAACCGAATGGATTCAGTTCATTATTGACCTAAAACCACTTTCAGATGAGGATCAAAAAGAAAAAGTACGTTGGGCTTGGAATCAGTTGGATGAGCGAGAACGCTTTGTGTTTAACAAACTATTAACCGGCGGTTGGCGAGTGGGTTTATCGCAGAAGTTAATGACTCGTGCATTGGCTCAACATGCAGAGGTGGAAGAAAACACCTTAACACACCGATTAATGGGCGACTGGCGAGCAGAAACTTCCGACTATCACGATTTGGTAGAAGCGACCAACGTTGCAGATCAATTGTCAAAACCGTATCCGTTTTATTTGGCTTACGCCTTGGAGGGAGAACCGCGGGAAATAGGTAGTCCGGAAGAGTGGTTGGCCGAACGAAAGTGGGATGGAATACGAGGACAGATTATAATAAGAGATGGCGAATTGTTCGTTTGGAGCAGGGGAGAAGAATTGGTGACCGACAAATTTCCCGAGTTTCAAGATTTGACAGAAGCATTGCCAAATGGAACAGTTCTAGACGGTGAGATTATTCCGTTTAAAAATGGTAAACCACTTAGTTTCTCTACCATGCAAACTAGAATTTCACGCAAAAATGTGAGCAAAGCAATTTTAAAATCTGCTCCAATTGTAATGATTGCTTATGACATTTTAGAGCTGAATGGCGAAGATTTACGAGAGAAGCCGCAGGTTGAACGACGAAAATTGCTAGAACAATTACTTCAAAATCATCCCACTGAAAAGCTGTTGATTTCGGAGTTAGTAGACTTCTCTAACTGGAATGATTTAGTAAAAGAGCGTCTAAAATCGAGGGAAAATAACGTGGAAGGCTTGATGCTGAAACGCAAAGACTCCACCTATAAAATTGGCCGTAAAAAAGGCGATTGGTGGAAGTGGAAAGTAGACCCATTAACCATCGATGCTGTGATGATTTACGCCATGAGAGGACATGGCCGAAGAGCAAACCTTTATACTGACTATACCTTCGCTGTTTGGGACGATGAAAAATTAGTTCCTTTTGCGAAAGCTTATTCGGGTTTAACGGATAAAGAAATCAATAGAGTAGATGCTTTCGTAAAGAAGAATACAGTGGATAAATTTGGACCCGTTCGAAGTGTAAAAGCAGAATTGGTTTTTGAAATTGCCTTTGAAGGTATTGCAAAATCGAGCCGACACAAATCTGGAGTTGCGTTGAGGTTTCCTAGAATACACCGTTGGCGAGAAGATAAACCTGCTGCAGAGGCGAATACGATGGATGATCTAAATAAAATACTCGCAGAATTTGGTTGAGCAATTAAAAATGAACAATTAACTAATTACTAATGATAGTTTTTTTGAGAACATTTTTGGGTGATGAACATTAGTAATTAGTAATTTCGAAAGAGTAATAAGGAAACAGCAGTTAAAATCAATCGTAGAATCAAACAAAATACCGTAGGAGATGGAATATAAAAACTTAGGGAAATCAGGATTGAAAGTAAGTCGTTTGTCATTAGGTTCATGGCTAACCTTTGGGAAACAAATTGGGAATAACATTGCCAGTGACTTAATGGACTTGGCCTACGACAAAGGAGTTAACTTTTTCGATAACGCAGAGATTTACGCCAAAGGAGAGTCGGAACGAGTAATGGGTGAAATTCTGAGCAAAAGAGACTGGAGAAGAGATTCTTACATTGTTTCTTCCAAAGCATTTTTTGGTGAAGGCGGAGAATTGCCAACGCAAAAAGGATTGAGCCGAAAGCATTTAGTAGAAGCTTGTGACGCAGCTTTGAAAAGGCTAAAACTTGATTATTTAGATTTATACTATTGCCACAGACCAGATAAAGAAACTCCTATTTCTGAAACGGTTTGGACGATGCACAATTTAATTCAGCAAGGTAAAATTTTATATTGGGGAACGTCTGAATGGAGCGCTCAGGAAATTATGGAAGCTCATATGGTGGCAGAACGATACAACCTAATTGGACCTACCATGGAGCAGCCGCAGTACAACATGCTGCACAGAGATAAAGTAGAAGTGGAATACGATCAAATTTATAAAACGGTAGGGTTAGGAACCACAATTTGGAGTCCACTAGGTAGTGGAATTTTAACCGGCAAGTATAATGATGGCATGGCGGAAAGCACCCGACTTTCTATGGATGGAATGGAATGGCTCAAAGATAAAAGCTTAGTGGAAGAGAATTTAGAGAAAGTTAGAAAGCTTACCGTTTTAGCGAATGAAATAGGAACCACCATGCCCAAACTAGCCATTGCTTGGTGCTTGAAAAATGAAAATGTTTCAACTGCTATTTTAGGGGCATCAAAAGTTAGTCAATTGGAAGAAACATTAACAGCAATAGATGATGTTCAATTGTTAACTACTGAGGTAATGGAAAAGATTGACGGCATTTTAGATAACGAGCCTTTTCGACCAGCTTTTTAACTTAAAATAACTTCGATTTGGTTTCTTAGTTGATCTTCATTGGTTGAATAAAAAATCAAACCATCAGGATTTAACTCTTCAGCCCATTTACGCTCTTCTGAGACATTGTCTTTTACTATTAGTGCGTAAGGAATTTCGTAGTCTAATTATAGAATTTTAGCAATTTGATAACCATCAAATTCTCCACAGGTTGCCATGTTTATAAAGATGTAGTCTGGGTTTTTGGAGTCAATCTGTTCTTCAATTTCATTGATGCAACAAGTGGAACCGAGTGAACGATGTTTTAGTTGTGTAACTAATGTTGCTATTTGTCTGGCTACAATTAGATTAGATTCAGCCAGCAATACAGATTTAGAACTGGTAACAACTATTTGGTTATGTGCGGAATAATTTTCGTTTCTTAATTGGTCGTTCATTACAAGTAGATTGGTAATAATTGACTATGAAGATAGTAGACTAAACGCTTTGTTCAGATGTTACTAAATGGACAAAATCAAGACAAATTAAAATGTTGATTTATATTGAATTGGCTAATTCTTCAACAGATTTGTACTGAGTTTTGCTCATTTTTTTCTTGAGTCGTGACTTTGATTTAGAGACACTTTCAGCAGATATTCCCAATGCATCGGCAATTTGTTGGTTGTCCATGTCAAGTCGAGTAAGAGCAAGTAAACGCTTCTCTCCTTTGGTAAAATTCAATTCAATTGCATTTAATCTGTTAAAGAATCCCGGATACACTTTTTCAAACAAGAGCTTAAATCGTTTCCAATCCTCGTCTGTTAAAATCCGAATGTCATTCAACTCCTTTAATTCTTGTGTTTTGGAATTTCTAAACTCGCTAATTTGATTCTCTTTCAACGCAAGTTGTTCGTTCAAATCGCGAATTGCTTTGTTTTTGGCAACAAGGTCTTTTGTAAAACTTTTTAGTTCTTCTTTGTTCCGAACTTCCTCTACCTCTTTCGCTTTTAATTTGAGCTCAATTACTTTCCTTTTCTGTTCGTTTTTAGATGAACGATAACGATACAAAACAAGTAGGAGAACCGAGAACACCAATAGGCTGAGAAGAATGATAATGGTGTTTTTCTGTGTGGCTTTGTTCAAGAGTTGTTCTCCTTTTAGCCGAGCAATTTCATTTTCCTTTTTCGATAAATCGTATTTGCGCTGATAAAGCAATGTTTGGGTTTCTACTTCAACCCTGTAAATAGAATCTTTAAATTGAGCGAAAGGTTCAAGTAATGATAAGCAGAATCAATCTTTCCCATCTGTTCAAATACTTCACCATAATGTACGTAAGCGTCTTTAATGTTGTGAATATTCTTATACTTTTTTGCTTCGTTCACTTCTTTAGCTACATAATAAATAGCAGAATCGTACATGTTTAAACCCAAGTATGCTCTGCCTATAGAGCCAAAAGTATATCCTAAAGAAGAGAGCATTTTTGCTTCTCGCTTATATTTTAAAGCGATTCTTTGGTAATCAATTGCTTTTTGAAATTCGCCCATGTTGCGGTAACAAAAGCCGATGTTAGAATTCAACTTTGCTATCGCAAAATAGTTGTCTGATCTTAAAAAGGTTAGTCCTTTTTGCAAAGCGTCTATCGCGTCTTTATTGCGTCCTATTTCTCCCAATACAGCACTTAAGTTGTTATAGGCCTTCGCTATTGCGTCTTCCTCTCCTGAAATTTTAGCATATTGCAGCGCTAGTTCGTTGTAGGTGATGGCCAATTTATATTGGTCCCAAAGTCGGTACATTTCTGCTAAACCAGAATAATTGTGTGACGTTAAAGTGGGGTCGTTAAGGGTTAAAGACAAGTCAATTGCTTGTAATGTAAATTGAACGGCCTTGTCAAAGTCTCCTGAACTTAAAAAATTGTCACCGACTCTTTTTAGAGACTTGCTCTCCATCTGAACCCAATTTAGCTGACGGGCAATTTGAATTCCTTTTTCGAATTCTACTTGCGCTTCACTATAAAGGCCTTCATTGTGGAATACATTTCCTTTTTTATAAAATATTTCTACTGCTAAACTGTCGTTCTTTCAGCAATAGCAGCCACTTGGGCAAGGTTAAGAACACTATCGATGTAAGAGAACTCTGAATGATCAGCTTCTAATGCGAGTTTGTAATAAAATTGAGCATTTTTTGCTTGCGCGAAAATTAGAAGCTGAGATACTACAAAAACGAGAGCAAGCAATACTTTTTACAAGCGAAACGGTTTGAGATGAGAACAATAACTAAAGATATAAAATTTAGACCAACTTGTCTGCCAAAATTCTCATTTCAACAGCAGGGGAAATATTTTCGTAAAGCACTCTGTACACGGCATCAGCAATGGGAATATCTACCTTAAATTTCTCGTTAATTTTGATAATACTCTTAGCCGCGTAATAACCTTCCGCCGTCATGTTCATTTCCATTTGTGCAGACATAACGGAATAGCCTTTCCCAACCATGGCGCCGAACGTTCTATTTCTAGAAAAGTTAGAATAGGCAGTAACCAATAAATCACCCAAATAAGCCGATGACTTTACATCACGGTGAATTGGATTCAGTTCATCAACAAAGCGCTCAATTTCTTGCACAGCGTTAGAAATTAAAACAGCCTGAAAGTTGTCTCCGTAACCCAAGCCATGAAAAATTCCTGCTGCAACAGCATAAATGTTTTTCAGAATGGCAGAAATTTCAGTCCCAAATAAATCATCGGATAGATGAGTTTTAATGTACCTGCATTCAAGAAGATCTGCTAAAGCCTTTGCTCTTTCTTGGTCTTGGCAAGCAATGGTTAGGTAGCTTAAGCGCTCTAAAGCAACTTCTTCTGCATGACATGGGCCACTAATTATCCCAATACTATCGTATGGAGTTCCAAAACGTTTGTGAAAGAATCTAGCGGGAATCTGATGTACTTCGGGCACAATACCCTTAACGGCAGAATAAATTGTTTTATCCGCTAAATCGGAGTTGTCTCTGTCTCCAAAAACATCCATTAAAAAGGCCGACGGAGTTGCAATTACAATAAACTCTGATGCGGCAATAATATCTGACAGATCATTACTGACTCTAATTTTTTCTCTATCAAACTGAATAGAAGATAGGTAGCGAGGATTGTGCATGTATTTGTTGATGTATTTTGCCTTGTCAGCATCTCGCATCCACCAATTCACTTTTTCTGCGTTGTTGCTCAGCATTTTAACAATTGCTGTAGCCCAACTACCTCCTCCAATTACCGAAATTTCTTTTGCTTCCAAATTTTAGTTTTTGTTGAAACGAAAGTGAAATATACCAATAAAAACTGCGTCGAGAAAAGCTGTTAGTGTTCTAACCAACTTTTGTAATACTTGCCATCATCTAATTTCATAGCGTTTTCGGTTACTTTCAATGGTTTAAAAGTATCTACCATTACCGCTAGCTCTTCTGTTTCGGTTTGTCCTACACTTCGCTCATAAGCTCCTGGGTGTGGTCCGTGTGGAATTCCTGCTTGGTGCAAGGTAATCTGGCCTTGGTCAATGTCATTTCGACTCATAAAATCCCCGTCGACATAATACAAAACTTCGTCAGAATCAATGTTAGAGTGATTGTAAGGCGCAGGAATAGATTCAGGATGGTAATCGTACAAACGAGGAACAAAAGAGCAAATTACAAATCCGGCAGCTTCAAATGTTTGGTGTACTGGTGGTGGCTGATGCACTCTTCCTGTAATGGGCTCAAAATCGTGAATTGAAAAGGCATAAGGGTAATTAAATCCATCCCAGCCAACTACATCAAACGGGTGTGATGCGTACAGGTAGTCGTGAAGAACTCCTTCTTTTTTGATTTTTATGATAAAATCGCCTTGCTCATCGTGTGTTTCAAGGTTTTCTGGCGTTCTAAAATCTCTTTCACAATATGGCGAGTGCTCCAGCAATTGGCCAAACCAATTTCGGTAACGTTTTGGAGTGTAAATTGGTGAATACGATTCAACAATAAAATGTCTATTGTTTTCGTCATCAAACTCTATTTGATAAATCATTCCTCTAGGAATCACCAAATAATCTCCATACTTGAATTCAATATTTCCTAAGAACGTTCGCAAGGTTCCGCTTCCTTTATGAATAAATATGACTTCATCTGCATCTGTATTTTTATAGAAATACTCTGTCATTGATTTTTTTGGAGCGGCTAGTGCAATCAATACATCATTGTTGCATAGCATTGGCTCTCTGCTTTCTAAATAGTCATCTTGTGGCTTAACGTCAAATCCAATTAACCTTCTCGATTTAAAATTTTTCTCAACCGCTATTTTCGGACTCACGTCTTTTGAACCTAAATACTCTTTTACCATGGTAGGGCGATGCAAGTGATACAATAGACTAGACATGCCGTCAAAGCCTACTGTTCCGAACAATTCCTCGTAGTGAAGGCTCCCGTCTTTCTTTTTAAAGGTAGTGTGTCTTTTATGTGGGATCTTTCCTAATTCTCTGTAAAATGGCATTTCTGTATGTTTTAATCAGTCAATAATTCAACCAGTCAATATTTCAATAACTAAATGTCCTATCAACTTAAAGTTTAATAAGGTCACTTGTTCATGTTTGCTTTCAAAGTTCTTTTGCTCGCACCTAGAATTCTCAATAATTCGTCTACATCTTTTAAAAGATTATTTTTTATCTCCTTCTCAATTAAGTCTGCTTCAAAAAGCAAACGTATCCAATAATGAGACTCTCTGGCTTCTTTATAAGCGATTACGATTCTGTGATATAAATCTTTATCTGATCTGCCACCAATAGATTCTTCAATGTTTGCACCAACGGATGTGCCTGAGCACATGAGTTGCTTTGTTAAAATAAATTCCTTCTCAGTCTTTTGAATGTGAATACAGAGTTTTTACAATTTTTACTGCAAAAGCGAAGCTCTTGGTTTGCAAGACATTTTCCTTCCTGAAAGTCATATCTCAAAAATAACAATTCACCTACAAATTATTGTTTGATTCACATTATTGAGTCATTCACTTATTGATTTATTCAATTTTGGTCTCAGCCTACTCTTATAAACAGAATGGGCGTCAGGTTTTTCCTTCCCTTTTCTGATTTTTCGCTGCTCTTCAATTGGCAAGTTAGCTATTTCTTGGCATTTTGGAGTACAGGCTCCATCAAATTTTTCAGCACACTCAGAGCATTGGATAAAAAGTAGGTGACAATCGTCGTTGGAACAATTGGTGTGATCATCACATGGTTTTCCGCATTGGTGGCAAGATGAAATTATTTCATCAGAAATTCGCTCTCCTAAACGCTCATCGAAAACAAAGTTCTTCCCTTTGAATTTATTATCAAGGTTTTCTGCTTTTATCTGGCGAACATAATCTATTATACCTCCGTGCAACTGGTTCACATCTTGAATGCCTTTGTGCTTTAAATAAGCGCTAGCCTTTTCACAGCGAATTCCTCCTGTGCAATACAAAAGAACTTTTTTGTCTTCGTTTCCTTTTAGAATTTCTTCTACTTTGGGCAACTCCTCTCTAAAGGTGTCGGCATCTGGGCAAACAGCGCCTTCAAAATGGCCTACTTCACTTTCATAATGGTTGCGCATATCAATTACCAAGGCATTCGGATCTGCCAAAGCTTCGTTGAATTCTTTAGCAGTGAGGTGTTTCCCAACATTGGTTACATCGAAATCCCCATCGTTTAAACCATCGGCAACAATTTTGTTACGAACCTTAACTTTTAATTTGTAGAACGATTTCCCGTCATCTTCTACCGCAATTTTAAACGGAATGTCTTTAAAATAGGGGCGAGCATGAACTTTTGCCACAAACTCGTCCCAATTTTCTTCTGGAACAGACATTTGGGCGTTAATGCCTTCTTTCGCCAAGTAGGTTCTACCAAAGGCATTTAGTTCGTGCCATTCTTTGAATAGCTCATCTCGTAATTCGTGTGGGTTTTCGATAATTACATAGCGATAAAAAGAAACGGTAACCCTTTTAAAAGGTTCTTCCATTAATTTCTTTTTCAAGATGTTCTTATCTTCTAAATTGTACAATTGCATGTTATACCGTTTTTAAAGATGTGGTAAAATTAAGGAATCTAAAAAGCCTCCAAAATGATATTTGTCAGGAATTGGCTTTATTTCTGAGTTTAGTTTGCTCATAAGCCATTAAAGAATTCAATTAAATACGCTCTTCGTTCCCTAGAATATTGAAAGATTTACTAGAAGATTGTTACAGAAAGACTTTTCAATTTACAAGAACTTCCATCACTACAGAACTCCCGACTGTTTTATTACTTTTGGTACTCAAAATTTAAAATATATGATTTTAGTGTTAGGTGCCGGAGGGCAAGTAGGGAGCGAATTGGTAGAGAAACTGAGAGCGAAGCATGGGAAGGATAAGGTAGTTGCTACAGATATTCGAGAAACTGAGAATCAAGAGGGTCCTTTCGAAGTTTTAAATGCACTAGACCAAGAAAAACTTCGGGAAATTGTAGACAGGTATAAAATCGAAGAAATTTATCATTTAGTGGCTTTGCTTTCTGCAACCGCTGAAAAGCAGCCTGAATTTGGTTGGAAATTGAACATGGAAACCTTGTTTACAGTACTCGATCTAGCAAAAGAGGGTAAAATTAAAAAGGTATTTTGGCCAAGTTCTATTGCCGTTTTTGGTCCCAACACACCTCGTCAAGAAACTCCGCAGCATACCGTTACAGACCCAACAACAGTTTATGGTATTTCAAAACTTGCGGGAGAGCGATGGTGCGAGTATTATGCAAAAAACTATGGAGTAGATGTGCGCAGCATTCGTTATCCGGGATTAATTGGGTACAAAAGTTTGCCAGGTGGTGGAACAACTGATTATGCGGTTGACATTTATCACAAAGCACTAGAATCGAAATCGTACGAATGTTTTCTTCAAAAAGGCACTTATTTGCCAATGATGTACATGGAAGATGCCATTCGAGCAACCATTGAATTGATGGAAGCACCTTCAGAAAGTATAAAAATTCGTTCAAGTTATAATTTAGGTGGAATTTCGTTTGCTCCTGAGGAAATTGCAGCAGAGATTAAAAAACACATTCCTGAATTCGAAATTACCTACGCTCCCGACTTTAGACAAAAGATTGCTGAAAGTTGGCCAGGGAGCATTAACGATACCGCAGCTCAACAAGATTGGGGCTGGGAGCTACATTTTGATCTAAAGAAAATGACGGAAGACATGCTAAAAACCCTAAACAAAGTCTAAAAATCTTTTCCTATTTTTAAGGGCTAATTTCTAATACATGAAGCTTTTAAGTACGCTAGTAATTATTCTATCATTTGTATTGAATGCCCCGGCACAAACTTTTGAGTTAAATAGGGCTGATACCATCAATAAGATTGATGTTAACCGAAAGCGCCAGGGTTACTGGATGATCAAGGCACAGCCACCTAAATTTAGAGAATACCCTGCCGGCAATTTAGTTGAAGAGGGAAATTATATAAATAGTAGGAAAGAAGGACTTTGGAAGAAATATTTTCCTTCTACACAACTAAAAAGTGAAATAACCTATAAAGGGAGTAGGCCCTTTGGAAAGTACACGCTTTATTATGAAAATGGCAATTTAGAAGAAGACGGAAATTGGGAAAGAACCAAAAATCCCGGCGAGTTTAAACGTTACCACGAAAATGGGCAGCTTTCACAAAGTTTCACTTTTACTGAAAGCGGAAAACGATCTGGGAAACAAGTTTACTATTATCCAAATGGAAATCTAAGATTAGAAGGAACATGGAATGATGGGCTTGAGACAGGTGAGCAAAAAGAATATTATGAGAACGGTGATTTGATGTCGGTGAAAAGTTTTAATGGCGGAGCATTAGACCCTTCAAGTTTCGAAACTTACGCGCCTAAAGCACCTATAAAAAATGCTGTGGCAAAAATGGTTGAAGAAGGAAAGGATCTAAATGTAAAAGCAACCGATGAAGATGAAGCGAACCAAGGAGGCTTTGATGGTAACGGATACAAGAAGCTATTCAACCCGAACAAGCAAATCTCAAAAGATGGAGTATTTAAAAATTACCGTTTGATTGATGGGAAATACTTCAAATATGATGAGAACGGAATTTTAACTCAGATAATGATTTTTAAAGACGGCAAATACATTGGTAACGGTGTAATAGAAAAAGAGATGTAGTAAAGTTTTTAAAGAAAAATTAAAAGCCTCAACCGAATCGATTCAATCGTGAAGTTGAGGCTTTTTTGTGCCCTAATCTAGCGTTTTATTGCTTTTCTTTGCACAAATTAAATTTTACCGAATGAAGTCCCAACTAATAGTGTACAACACGCTAACCAGAAAGAAAGAAACATTTAAACCAATTGATGAAGAAGTTATTGGAATGTATGTTTGCGGCCCAACGGTTTATGGTGATGCACATTTAGGACATGCGAAATCGTATGTTTCTTTCGATTTAATTTACAGATACTTAGTTCACATTTATCCGAAGGTGAAATACGTTCAGAATATAACTGATGTAGGACACTTGACAGATGATGCAGATGAAGGAGACGATAAAATTGCGAAGCAATCTCGACTTGAAAAGGTAGACCCGATGGCGGTAGTAGAGCGTTACATGTATAACTATTTTAGAGACATGGATGCACTAAACGTTAAACGTGCTGACATTTACCCTCGACCTTCTGGTCACATTCCCGAACAAATAGAAATTATTGATGACTTAATTGCTAAAGGTTTTGCCTATGTAGTGAAAGGTTCTGTGTACTTCGATGTTGCTAAATACGACGAATCGTTCGACTATGGGAAACTTTCCGGTCGTTCGGTGGAAGAAATGATGGAAGGTGCGGCTAACCGTGTTCTGGAAGGTCAATCAGAAAAGAAAAATGGGTTCGATTTTGCACTTTGGAAAAAAGCAGACCCATCGCATTTAATGCAATGGAATTCACCTTGGGGAAAAGGATTTCCAGGCTGGCACATTGAGTGTACAGTAATGAGCCAAAAGTATTTAGGAGATAATTTTGACATACACGGAGGAGGATTAGAAAATCAATTTCCACACCACGAGTGTGAGATCGCTCAAGCTGAAGCGCATACAGGTAAACCTTTTGCCAACTATTGGTTGCACAACAATATGGTAACCATTAACGGTCAAAAAATGGGCAAATCTTTGGGGAATGGTATTTTTTGCGCTGAACTGTTTACAGGCGATAACTTTCAGCTAGAAAGGGCTTACTCTCCTATGACGGTTCGTTTTTTCATTCTTCAATCGCATTATAGAAGCACCTTAGACTTTTCAAACGAAGCACTTGAAGCGGCTTCTAAAGGATTACAGCGTTTGCAGAAAGGACTTGCTAGAATTGAGGAGTTGAAGTCATCAACTGCCTCTACTGTTGATATTTTGTCACTCAAAGAATCGCTGTATCATGCCATGAACGACGATTTTAATTCGCCAATAGCGATTTCAAAGTTATTTGATAGTTTGAAAATGGCAGCAGCCATTGAGTTGGGTGAAGAAACAATTTCTGAAGAGGACTTAACCTCTTTTAAAAGTTTATTTCATTCTTTTTTCTTCGATATACTTGGCTTAGAAGTGGAAGAAACCGCAGCTCAATCGAATGAGATTACAGATGAATTGATGGAGTTGATTTTAGACTTTAGAAAGGCTGCAAAAGATCAACGAGATTGGGGCACGGCGGATAAAATTCGCGACAAGTTAAAGGAATTGAAAATAGGCATAAAAGACAGTAAAGATGGTGCAGTTTGGGAATTTGAAAATTAAAGTAGCCATCGTTTTTGCTGCAACCGCGCTATTTGCTTGTGGTGGTGGAGAAAAACCTGCTCTGGTAAAAAAAGCAGAAGAGCGTGTTAAGGCCACTCGTCCTGAATTTAGTGGAGACTCGGCATACAACTTTGTTCAGAAGCAAGTAGATTTCGGACCAAGAGTTCCGAATACGACTGCTCATGTGGCTTGTGGTAATTTTTTAGCGGCACAATTGGCGCGGTTCGATTTTGAAGTTATTGAGCAGCAAACGCAAGTGGTTGCATTTGACCAAACCAAACTAAACATTAAGAACATTATTGGCGCGTATAAACCTGAATTAAATAACCGAGTGCTGCTTTTTGCACATTGGGATACACGACCAAATGCAGACCAAGACGAAGAACGACAGTCTGAGCCGATTTTAGGGGCAAATGATGGTGCAAGCGGAGTGGGAGTGTTGTTAGAGATTGCACGTCAAATACAAAAAGCGAAGCCAACTATTGGTGTCGATATCATTTTTTTTGATGCGGAGGATTATGCAGGGCCAAATGGAAGCACAGAAGATTATTGTTTAGGCAGTCAGTATTGGGCTAAAAACATGCATAAAATTGGGTACAGCGCTAATTTTGGTATTTTATTAGATATGGTTGGCGCTAAAGATGCCATTTTTGCAAAGGAGTACAATTCTATGGTATACGCTTCTGCCTATGTACATCACGTTTGGAATATTGCTGACGATTTGAATCACGGAAAGTATTTTGACGATCAAACCACGCGTCATGTAGGAATTGATGATCATGTTTATGTGAACACACTTGCTAAAATTCCTAGCATTGACATTATTCAGTTTGACCCGGAAACGAGATCTTTTGCACCGCATTGGCACACACATGACGATAACATGGATATTATTGACACACAAACTCTTGTTGCAGTTGGAGAAACTGTTTTGGCAACTGTTTTAATGGAGGCGAATTAGTTTTCATTTCGTGTGCTTTTCTTTTGGGTTTTTCTTACCTTCAAGCCTGAATAAAATTTTACCTTTTCATGTTAGACGATAATAAAACACTCTGGTTGTTAGATGCATATGCTTTAATTTATAGAGCACATTTTGCTTTTAGTCAGAACCAAATGATTAATTCGAAAGGATTAAACACCTCCGCTATTTATGGTTTTACATCTACCTTATTTGATGTTTTAAATACACACAACCCAACCCATATTGCGGTAGTATTTGATACCAGTGCCCCAACTGCTCGACATATTGAATTTCCTGCATACAAAGCCAATCGAGAAGAAACGCCTGATGATATTAAGTTGGCGGTACCTTACATTAAAAAAATTATTAAAGGATTTAATATCCCTGCGTTGTACTCAGATGGTTTTGAGGCAGACGATGTGATTGGAACCTTAGCTAAAAAAGCAGAGAAAGAGGGGTATAAAACCTATATGATGACTCCTGACAAGGATTTTGGTCAATTGGTGAGTGAGAATATTTTTATGTACAAACCCGCTCGAATGGGCAACAAAGCTGAAATATGGGGAATAGAAGAGGTGTGTAAACGGTTTGAAATCGAAAACCCTCTTCAGGTTATTGATTATTTGGGAATGTGTGGGGATGCAGTGGATAACATTCCAGGAATTCCAGGAGTAGGAGATAAAACAGCTAAAAAGTTTTTAAAGGAATACGGTAGCATCGAAAATTTGTTAGCAAATACTGCTGATTTAAAGGGGAAGATGAAGGAGAAGGTGGAAGCTTCAAAAGAGCTCGCTTTGTTATCAAAAAAGTTAGCTACCATTATAATTGATGTGCCCATTGAGTTTGACCCGAATGATTTAAAACGAGATCCACTCAATAAAAAAGAACTAGAGCAAGTTTTTGCAGATGTTGAATTTAGAACCTTAAGCAAGCGAATTCTTGGAGAAGAAGTGAGTATCGCTCCCAGCAACGAGGGGCAAATGGATTTATTCAGCGCTGGAGCAAACACTCCCGACAAAGCAGATGCAAAGCTAGGCCAAGAAACGACAATTGAACCAAGAGAATTTAAAACGTTAGAAAACACTGATCATAATTACGAGCTTGTGGATACTGATGCTAAGTTAGATGCCTTAGTGAAGTTATTGAAAAATTCAACTTCTTACTGTTTTGATACAGAAACTACTAGTGTAGATGCTATGGTTGCTGAGCTGGTAGGGTTGGCCTTTTCAGTAAAAGCAGGAGAAGCTTACTATGTACCTGTTTCGGAAAGTAGAGAAGAGGCGAGTACTGTATTGATTAAGTTCAAAGAGATTTTTGAAGACAGTTCAAAAGAAGTTATCGCTCAGAATTTAAAATACGATTTAACAGTTTTAAAAAGCTACGGCATAGAACTAAAAGGTAAGTTTTTCGATACTATGATTGCCCACTATTTGTTAGAGCCTGATCAAAAACATGGAATGGATATTTTGGCTGAGACATACCTTTCTTACAAACCACAATCAATTGTAGAGCTAATTGGTAAAAAAGGAAAAAACCAAGGAAGCATGAGAGATGTGGAAGTTAAAACGGTAGCAGAATACGCTGGAGAGGACGCCGATATTACTTTTCAGCTAAAGCAAGTTTTTGAAAAAGAACTAGGTAGTGGAGACATTAGAAAGTTATTTGATGAGGGGGAAATGCCTTTAATTTCTGTGTTAGCAGCTATGGAGTATGAAGGGATTAATCTGGACTGCGATACATTAGCCGAGTTCTCAAAGGAGTTAGAAGTTTCATTAGCGGAATTAACGAAAGAAATTACTGATTTAGCAACTACTGAATTTAACATTGATTCACCGAAACAATTAGGTCAGGTACTTTTTGAGGTATTGAAAATTGATGAAAAGGCGAAAAAAACAAAAACAGGTCAATATTCTACTTCTGAAGAAACACTTGCTAAGTTAACGGATAAGCACGAAATCGTTTCGAAGGTTTTAGAATACAGGTCGTTGAAGAAGTTGAAATCAACCTATGTAGATAGCCTACCTGACTTGGTGAATTCAAAAACGGGGCACATTCATACCAATTACATGCAAACCGTTGCAGCTACAGGCAGGTTAAGCTCTAATAGTCCCAACTTACAGAACATACCGATTCGAACAGAAAAGGGAAGAGAAATAAGAAAAGCATTTATACCAAGAAGTGAAGATTTTCAGCTGTTAGCTGCAGATTACTCTCAAATAGAATTAAGAATAATTGCAGCTCTAAGTGGAGACGAGGGTATGATTGAGGCATTTAAAAATGGAATAGACATTCACTCAGTAACAGCTTCAAAAGTATTTGATGTGCCGTTAGAGGAAGTTGACCGTGATATGAGAAGCAAAGCAAAAACGGTAAACTTTGGAATTATTTACGGTATTTCTGCTTTTGGATTGTCGCAACGGATAAATATTCCTAGAAAGGAAGCGAAGGTTATTATTGATAATTACTTTGAAAAGTATCCCGGTATTAAAACCTACATGGATGATAGTATAGCTTTTGCCAAAGAGCACGGCTATGTAGAAACCATTATGAAGCGAAGAAGATACTTGAAAGATATAAACGGGAAAAATGCAATTATGCGCGGTTTCGCAGAACGAAATGCCATCAATGCACCAATTCAAGGTTCTGCAGCTGATATTATTAAACTGGCTATGATAAACCTTCAGCAAGAGTTACTCAAGCAGAATTTCAAATCGAAGCTCCTGCTTCAAGTGCATGATGAATTGGTTTTTGACGTGCACAAAGACGAAGTAGAGCGAATCAAACCATTAATTAAAGAAAAAATGGAGAATGCTGTTAAATTATCCGTTCCTTTAACCGTGGAAATGGACATTGCCTCAAATTGGTTGGAAGCACACTAAAAAGATTAATTTAAAAATTATGATAGTAACAATTAAACGCCCAATAGTATTATTTGTAATAGCTGCGGCAATTTCTTCTTGTTCTTCTGAAACACGGGAGAAAAAATATGTTGAGTATAAAAAAACCGAAGATACAGCGGTAAAACAGGCCAACAGTAAAAAAGCGGAGATAGTAAAACAGATATTTTAACGTGAGTTCGACATAAGAAAAAGCAATTTTTATTGCAAAAAAGAGAGATAATTAGTAATTTAAAGGTCTGACAAACATTTAATTAACTAAAATCTCTCTTATGATTTCTGACTCTAAAATTA
>CAJQLW010000002.1 GCA_905479325.1 uncultured Flavobacteriales bacterium | reverse complement strand
TTTTTAATTACTGAGAACAGCAGTATTTCCTTAATTGACTTTTTAATTAGTTCAGCCATAATCATTGTGCTGTGCTGGATTCTTGGACTAACTTACCAAAAAGTTGCAAAAAGCATTTCCAACAGAAAGGATTTTTCAGCCAATTTTATGGTCCTAGCGTTTACCACAATGCTAATCATAACCATTGTAAAATCCTCCCTTGCCCTATCACTAGGTCTTGTTGGAGCGCTTTCTATCGTGCGGTTCAGAGCTGCCATAAAAGAACCCGAAGAGTTGGCTTTTATCTTTTTTGCAATTTCAATAGGCTTAGGTTTAGGAGCAAATCAAATCCCTATTGTATTGACTGCCTTCGCAGTTTTTATGGTAGTTCTTTGGGGGCGTTTCTTTATTCAAGGAAAAAGCGAAAACCAAAATATATTTGTGAGCATTAACTCCAACCAAGACTCAGTAGAATTGTCAGTAGTTCGCGAACTAATGAATAAGTATTTCAGTCAGCCTTTGCTAAAACGATTTGATCAAGTTGATGGCGCTTCGGAAATAGCATACGTTGCAAATGTTCAAAAAAGTACCAATTTAGAGCTATTCAGAAATGATTTATTGTCAGCTTACCCCAATACTAACATTTCATTTTTAGACAGTAAGGCATACTAATTATGTCAACTCCTGCCACTTATACAGTATTGGAAACAGCTCGATTTGAGCGAAAATTCGTTTTAGAAAACAGTAGTTTGTCTTTTGCCAAAATGTTGCTGAAAACAAATGTTGGGGTCTTTTCACCCATTTACGAGAAAAGAAGAATCAACAACATTTACTTTGACACTCCCAACTTAACGAGTTATTACGAAAACCACTTTGGCAAAAGTGAACGAACTAAAATTAGAATACGCTGGTACGGTGAAACGTTTGGAGCAATAGAAGAACCAGTTTTAGAAATTAAATTAAAATTTGGAGCGGCTGGTAAAAAGAAATCTTTTCCTTTGAAAGGGTTTAAACTTACTGATGGGTTTTCTCGCAAAGATTGGGATACTGTTTTTCAAGCCTCTGACCTACCTGAAAATGTGCGCGCAGAACTGAAACGAAATGTCCCTACCCTGCTGAACACTTACCAAAGAGAGTATTACCAATCTTTTGATCAATTGTTCCGCTTTACAGTAGATTACAATATGAGCTTCCATAATGTAAAGTCATTAACGAGTTCTTTTAACGAAAAGTCACTCCCTGAAAACACCATTATTTTAGAATTAAAATATGATGTGAAGGACGATAAAGCCGTTAAAAAAATCACGAAAGCACTTCCTGTGCGCCTTGGCAAGTTCTCAAAATACATTCGCGGCGTTGAAATTTTTAACCCTCATTTAGCGGTATAACATGATTCAATCAGCCTTACGTCAGCTTCTTACTTTTACCCTTTTTGTTGCACTTTTTACAAGTTGTAGTGAAACGGGAAAGAGTAACCCTGAGCGATTATCTTCTTTTTCATGCTCAGTCGATTGTAAAGAATTTTCTGAAGATGAAACAAAGCACAAGCATGAATTTACGGATGGGGAGTCAGTTTCGGTAAACCTTGGAAATGTAGTTCGTAATTCACCAGAGGGGAATAAAGTTGTACTGCTCAACAAAAAACAGCCCTACGGTCTAACAGCCAAAATTAAAAATCCTGAATTAAACGCATTTTACACGGTAACTCTTCGAAGAAAAGATCCTTCAAATTCTTCTATTCTAGTTGTGCAAGCTGAAAACTCTTCCATTTTGTACCTCACCCAAAAAGTAGCCACATCTTCTAAAGTAAATGGATGGGATACGTTAACCATGTCATTTGAAGTTCCACCTCACACCGGTACTATTTCTATTTACGGATGGCTGGTAAATGGAGATTCAGCTTATATCGACGATTTAGCAATTGCTAGGTTACCACAAAAGATTTACCACGAACATGAACCTTTGCATTCAGTTTCGCTTTATTTTTCTGACAAAAATGTTGCAAAATTTGAAAAATCGAAGAGTACTGCTTTTGCAGAAGGTGTTCACTTTAGCGATGGAAACTGGAACAAAGGAATTTTGTCTTTCGAAGAAGGACCTATTCCAATTAAGGCCCGATTTAAAGGCGATTGGTTAGATCATTTAATTGGAAACAAATGGTCGTTTAGAATTAAAACTAGAAAAGGGACAACCTATAAAAGAATGAAGGAATTCTCTTTTCAAACTCCTGAAAGCCGCTATTTTTTGCACGAATATTTAGCGCATCAATTGTTTTTTGAAGAGGGTCTGCTAACCACTCGATACGAGTTTACACCAATGTACTTTAACAAAACAAGTCGCGGGGTATTTGCCATTGAGGAGCATTTTGCAAAACAATTAATTGAATACAATCTTAGACGAGAAGGACCCATATTAAAGTTTGACGAAAATCCGATGTGGCGAGGGAATGCCATTCATAAAGGGTTGAATCCTGTTTCAGGTTGGAAATCATTCCCTGCATACGAAACAAGCCGAATAATGGCGTTTGGTTCATCTCAAATAACAAAAAATGAATCTTTTAAACAGAAGTTTTTAATTGGTCACAGTTTGTTATACCAGTTTAAAAATAGATTAGCACCTGTTGATGATATTTTTGAAATAGACAAACTTGCAAAATATTTAGCCTTATCTGATTTACATCAAGGTAAACACGGCGCTATTTGGCATAACTTGAGATTCTACTACAACCCTATTAGCTGTAAATTGGAAATCATCAACTACGACAATTTCACAGGAAATTACGAGGTACATGAACGAGAAGAAACAACCGCGCTAAATTTTGAGCAAACAACAGAAAAATTCAAATACAAGCATTTCTACACTTACTTCTTCACTTCCAAAAAGTTAAGAAAAGCCTATATCAAAGAAGTAGAACTCTTATCGAGCGATGAATATGTAAACGCTTTCTACACTAAAATCGAACCTCAATTGAATGAGTACAAAAAACTCATCAACATTGAATTTCCAAACTATGAGATTTCTAGAAATTTTTTGGTGAAAAACGCGAAGGAATTAAGAGAAGACTTAAAGGTAATTCAGCAGCGAGAAGAAAACGGCTTTTACGATAGCCTTGCTATTATTGATCATAATGAGCAATTTACCACAGAATATTTCGCCTCCGTGTTTCCTTATTATGTGAACGCATACTACCATGCCGAAGGCAACCAAGGCAAACTCCGAATTGAAAATAACAATGTAGCAGGCATTGTTCCGCTGCGGCTCATCGACAAAAATAAAACACTCTATGAATTTGACGACAATAGTATTGTAACCAAATATAACACCCCAAATCAAGTTAAAGAGTACAGTATTACGTATGTGAAAGAGGCAAGCTATTTGGAGTTTAAAGATGTAGATTCAAATAAAATTTATCGCGCAGAAATAACTCCTTGGAAAAAGAACATCACTCCATCTCCTTATCAGCAATTAAAACAAGATACCTTATCAAATCCACTTCAGCTATTTGAAAAAAGAAACGATACCTTTTTGTTGTCAAATGGCACGTACCAACTAAAAAACAAAATTCTCATTCCAGAAGGAAACAAAGTTGTAATTGAAAAGGGAGTAACCATTGATATGATTGAAGAAGCCGCTATAATTTCCTATTCGCCAGTGTACTTCAACGGAACTGAAAAAAATCCGATTCTCGTGCACTCTTCCGACCAAAGTGCCAATGGAATAATAGTGCTACAAGCGCAACAAAAAAGTGTTGTTATGTATGCCACGTTTAAAAATCTAAACACTTTTAGTTACAAAGGATGGAGCCTTTCAGGTGCGGTAAACTTTTACGAATCAGAAGTTCAAATCGAACATTCTACCTTTGAGGCTAATTTATGTGAAGACGCGTTAAACATTATTAAGTCTGACTTTTACGTAACCAATTGCCACTTCAAAAACATTTTTTCCGACGCTTTTGATTCTGACTTCTGCACGGGAACGCTCACTAAAACAAGTTTCAATTTTGTTGGAAACGACGCGATAGATTTTAGTACCAGTCAAATTAAAATTGACAGCTGTACCATTCAAAACATTAGCGACAAAGGGATTAGTGGTGGCGAAGGCTCTACTCTGTGGGTGAGCAATACAACCATAGACAAGTGCAACATAGGCACCGCTTCTAAAGATCTATCTGAAGTTTACTTGACCAATGTATCTGTAACCAACTCTGAGTATGGTTTGGTAGCCTTACAAAAAAAGCCTGAATACGGAGCAGCCAAACTGATTACAGAAAATTTCACCATGAGTAATTGCGAAACGGAACTGCTAATTGAAAAAGGATCTTCGGTTGATTTGAATGGCAAAATAATTGAAGGAACCAAGAAAAAAGTAGCAGAAATGTTCTACTAATTTTAAATGCTGTTCTTGTTCCGCTTACCTTTGTATCGTGGAAAATCTCATATCAAAATATAACATACCAGGCCCTCGATACACCTCTTACCCTACTGTTCCCTTTTGGGATAAAGAAGGCATACAAAAAGCCTTGTGGATCGACTCTGTAAAGCAATCTTTTGCAGAAAGCAACTCCAAAGAGGGAATCAGTTTATACATTCACTTGCCATTTTGCGAAAGCTTGTGCACCTTTTGCGGTTGCAACAAACGCATTACCAAAAACCACGGAGTGGAATCACCCTACATTACTGCGGTTTTGAAGGAGTGGGATTTGTATTTAGAACTGTTTGATGAGAAACCAATTATCAGTGAGTTGCACTTGGGTGGAGGAACGCCTACTTTTTTTAGACCTGAAAGTTTAGACCTGCTACTTTCCGGAATTTTAGACAAGGGAATTATTCCTGAAAAACATTCTTACAGTTTTGAAGGACACCCCAACAACACCAAAAGAGAACATTTAGCAGTAATGGCGAAGCACGGTTTTGAGCGAGCGAGCTATGGCGTTCAAGATTTTGATGAAAAGGTACAGCGCTCCATCAACCGAATTCAGCCCTATAAAAACGTAGCTGAAGTAACGGAAATTAGCCGCGAATTAGGTTACAATTCAACCAGCTTTGATTTGGTTTACGGATTACCTTTCCAAACCATAGGTAGCATAGAAAGCACCATTGAGCAAGTAAAAAAGTTAATGCCAGAGCGCATTGCTTTTTACAGCTATGCCCACGTGCCGTGGATAAAAGGCAACGGACAACGAGGTTTTGATGAAAATGATTTGCCCGCACCTGAAGTAAAACGAGCGATGTACGAAACTGGTTACCGCTTATTATTAGAGGCCGGCTATAAAGAAGTGGGCATGGATCACTTTGCACTAGAGCATGACGAGATGTACCAATCCTATCACGCAAAAACCTTGCACCGAAACTTTATGGGCTACACCGCCTCAAAAACTCAATTAATGGTTGGTTTAGGGGTTTCTAGCATTAGCGACAGTTGGTATGCCTTTGCGCAGAACGTAAAAACCGTTGAAGAATATTACGAAGAAATAGAAAAAAACGAAATTCCTGTATTTAAAGGTCATTTATTGACGGACGAGGATTTGATCATAAGAAGGCATATTTTGAACATTATGTGCCACTTTGAAACCAATTGGAAAGACGAAGCCCTGCAGCACAAACTGGTTTTTGAGGCAGAAGGCCGCTTGGAAGAAATGATTCAAGATGAGTTATTGGTAATTAAAGACAACTCGCTTACCGTTACCGAAAAAGGGAAGCCCTTTGTAAGAAACATTTGCATGGCCTTTGATGCTAAATTATTGGGTGTAAAGCCGGGTACTCAACTGTTTTCTATGACTATATGATTGCTATTTTAGGCGGAGGAATTAGTGGATTGTCAGCGGCTTTTGAGTTAAAAAAAGCAGGGAAAGAATTTATTCTACTGGAAGCCAATCCATCCGTTGGTGGTAAAATTCAATCTTCACAGCAACTAGGCTTTACCCTAGAGCACGGGCCCAACACGGTGCTAATAAACAATGCTGAAACCAAAAAATTAATTGAAGAACTAGGACTTTGGGAAAAGTTAATTTTTCCCGAAGAGAAAGCTTCGAGCAATAGATTTGTGCTTAAAAACGGAAGCATTGAACCATTTCCTAGCGGACTAAAAAAAATGCTACAAAGCAAGCTTTTTAGTTTCTCTACCCTACTTTCAATTTTAAAAGAGCCTTTTAACAAAACAAGCAGTGCAACGGAAGATGAAAGTTTAGCCGCTTTTATTGAACGCCGTTTGGGCAAGCAAATATTAGATGATTTTATTACGCCTTTTGTAACCGGAATTTATGCCGGCGACCCTTACAAAATGAGTGCAAAATACACCATGAATCTGATTAAAGAGGCTGAGGAAAAACACGGTTCCATCATTAAGGGAATGATGAAAATTATGAAGGCAAAAAAGATTGAAAATGAAACAATAGGCCTTCCAAAACAAAAGATTTTTACCTTTAAAAATGGCTTGCAAGAATTGATTTCTGCACTGTATAAAACAATTGAACAAGAGGTGCAATGGGGAGCTAAGTGTACCAAAATAGAACATTCAAACCAGAACTACACCATTCATTATGAGCAAAATGGAGAAGAGAAAACCCTTGTTACTACACATGTAATCTCAGCACTGCCTGCATTTGCCCTAGCAGAATTAGCGCATAATTTTGCTTTTGGCTTAAGTACCAGCTTATCTAAAATCAACTATGTGCCAGCCATGGCGGTTCACTTTGCATTCGATTCGAAAAACATGGCTTTTAAAGAAAAGGCCTTTGGCATACTCAGCCGCAATGAGGAAAAAGTGCCCTTCTTAGGAATTCTGTTTAACAGTCATTTTTTCCCGCACACGGCACCCAATGGCAAAGATTTAATCACAGTAATTTGCGGAGGTGCACGTTATCCTGAAATTGCAGGAAAGAGCGATGAGGAAGTATTCGAGGAATTGAACACCTGCTTGCGTGATTTATTAGGACTGAGTGGCAATTTTGATCTAAAGCACATTGTTAGGTGGAAACGGGGAATTCCGCAATACGAGGTAGGCTACAAAACAATTGAAAGTGAAATTGACCTATTTTTAGGCGCGCACCATAACTTTAAAATTGCTGCAAATTTTTACAAAGGAATCTCCGTAAGCGATTGTATCAAAAATGGTAGCTTAGCAGCCCAAAGCCTCATGTAATGTTTTTCATTCTTTCAAAAGTATTTTCCTTTGCATTGCAACCCTTGATTTGGGTGCTTGTTTTGCTGGTTCTTTCTTTGAGCACAAAGGTTGAAAAACGAAAAAAAAGATACAGAATCGGCTCCTTAGTTGTTTTACTATTTTTTTCTAATCAGTTTGTATTTAATGAAGTAAGCCGCCTTTGGGAGAACCAATTTCCGGCTTTTACAACTTCCGAAAAATATGACGTAGCTGTAGTTTTGGGAGGAATTTCTAGCTACGATAAAATTCACCAACAAACCGCCTTTTATGGCAACAGTGAACGATTAATGAACGTACTGCCATTGTATAAAAGTGGGCAGGTGAAAAAAATACTGTTCGCGGGTGGTTCAGGTCGGTTGGACAAACAAAATGTTGAAGCACTTCACATTGAAAAATACCTTTTGAGCTTGGGCGTTAAACAAGAAGACATTTTATTGGACACAAAATCGAGAAACACCTACGAAAACGCCAAGTTTGCCATTGAGCTACTGAGTAAAAATGAAAAGGTATTACTTTCAACATCAGCGACGCACATGCCAAGAAGCATGGCTTGTTTTAGGAAATTGGGCGCCTCTCCTACTGCTTTTCCGGTGGATTATGTAAGTTACGAGGCAGATCGATTTACCTTGAATAACTTGATTTTACCCAGCCCTCAAGTACTTAATTATTGGTATTGGTTGCTGCACGAATGGGTAGGAATTTATACCTACAAAGTAAAAGGGTATTGTTGAAATAAGAAAAAGTAAAATTATTGCTAAACAACTTATTATAAACTTTTGAAAAAAATACTGCTAACTTTAACTGTTGTTGTTTTAACACTACTATTCTTAAAATTTGGAAGGTCCATCTACATGCCATTAATAAACAAAGTGAAGTCGAAAGAAACAGTAGAAACGATAGTTGAGAAAATTGGAACTACTGCAGTTGAAAGATTAGAAGCAAACTTAAGTAAGGCGGAATTTAAAGAGTTGCCTGAAGAGATTGTTTTAGTGGCCTTTAAAGAGGAACAAATTCTTGAAGTATACGGAATTAAAAATCACAGAATAAAATTCATAAAAGAGTATCCTTTCACGGCATACAGCGGAAAGTTGGGCCCTAAGTTGAGGGAAGGTGATCAGCAAATACCAGAGGGAATTTATCACGTAGAATACCTCAATCCAAATAGTTCCTATTACCTTTCCATAAAAGTTAGCTACCCCAATGAATTTGATCGTGAAAAATCCAATTTATCATCTGTTGCAAAAATGGGAGGCGACATTTTTATACATGGAAAAGCAGCTACAGTTGGCTGTATTCCTGTTGGAGACGAAGCGATTGAAGAAGTCTTTCTGTTAACGCAAAATGCCCTTCATAAAAGGGTGAAAATCATAATTAGTCCGAGAGATTTTAGGGTAAACAATGTTTTCCCAAAAATTGAAGCCATTGATTGGGAAGAGGAATTGTATGGAATTATTGAGCAAGAATTAAGCGCAATTCCTTTGAAGTAAGTGGCGGTATGTGTTACCCTCTTGTTATTTTGATGAAAGAACAGCACATTACCATACCACCAAAAAAAAGCAAGTTAACAGTGCGGAGCGATACATCAATATCCCAACAAATCCTGCAAAGCAGGTATATTGTCGGTTTGAATCACATCTGGATTGAGTTCTAACAATTTTTTATTACCGCTTTTACTTTTTGCACCAAAGGTAATTACCTTAATCCCTGCTTCATGGGCATTTTTAGAAAGTTCCTTCGTCAATAATCTTGGTTTAACCGTAACTGAATTTACACCGTATTCAATGGCCCATTGCAAGAGATCTTCTTCTCTACCCACAATCTCAAAGGAAACAGGATATGGATTATCATACTTCTTGAGTTGCTGTAAAAAATTCTGAGAGAGTGAAATTAGTAGAACTTTTTCTTTTGGTATCTCTTTAAATTTAAGAAAAGTAATTAAAGCTTTAGCCAATGTTGATTCAAATTCCACATTTTCTTCTGTCGTGTTACATTCACTCCAATTTCTTATATCAAGATGAATAATGGGGAATGTCTCTCTTTTCTTAAGCGTATCAATCAACTCCTCAAACCCAATAATTCGCTCATCATGAAACCAATCAAAAGGAGCGCCCAGTTTGTATTTAGTCGCCTTCAATTCATCTAATGTTCTATCAGAAGGACAACCAGAAAGCGCTGTACTATTTTCCATTTTACTGTCGTGAAACAGTACAAACTGCCCATCAGCAGTTAAGTGAAGATCTATCTCAACTCCATCAGCCCCATACTCATTTAGTGCTTTAAATAAGGAACCATAACTGTTTGATGGAAAATACTTAAATGGAAACCAAGAGTTAAATCCAATTCCTCCATGGCCAATGATTTCTACTGCTCCGTTAGAGTTGTTTTGCAACTTAGCTTTATCGAATGTAATGGTCCATAAAAAAACGTTATAACCTGCCGCTACAATCAACAAGAAAAGTATAAATAGACGTAGAACTTTCATGTTAATTGTTAGCAATTACATACCAATTTAGAGAGAAAGCGATTCCTAACCATACTAAATACGGCAGTAACAAAAAGCTAAGAACACCCATTTTTCTGCCAAACAAAAGAAAGAAGGTTAAAATGCACAGAAACAATAAGGCCAATACAAGTAGTGCTAACTGCGTTTGGTGAAATCTAAAAAACAAGGGACTCCAAGCTACGTTCAGTACCCAAGAAACAACAAAGAGAACCGAGATAAAACGGTGGTTAATGGTAATGGACAATTGACTCAAATAATAGGAATAAGCCAACATAATCACAAACCAAGCGGCGCCAAACACCCAACCCGGAGGTGTCCAAGGAGCTCTGTTTAGCTCGGAATACCACGTATTATTAGCTATACTTCCCTGTAAATAAGACCCTAAAGCAAGTCCGCCAAAGTTGAACAACAAGAAGAGTAAGAATAGTTTTAATTGAGGGTTCATAAAATAGTTTGAACAATAAAATTAAACTATTTACATCGTCAAGTAAAACATAGAAATCAATAGCTTTAAAATAAATTTAGCACTACCTTTGACCTATGAACATTAGGATAAAGCCTTCAACATACGGTGTTTTAAAAATATTCCTACTCTTAACCATTCAATGTTATTCTATTTTTTCAATTCAAGGTCAAAATTGGAACTCAATAAACTTAAATACTTGGAATAACTTAACTGGAGTAGACTTTGCCAATGATAGTGTTGGATTTATCTCGGGTGAAAGCGGGACTTTATTTAAAACAGTAGATTCCGGGAGCACTTGGGTGGATGTTTTTAACTTGAGCAACATACATTTAAAAACTGTTCATTGCATTGACCAAGACACGGTTTATGTCGGAGGAGAATCAAAACTGTATAAATCGACAGACGGCGGTGTAACATGGACAGATCTAATGCAAAATTCAGACATTACCAGAGTCTATTTTGTAACTCCAAAACATGGTTATTACTTCAAAAGAATCGGAGTCTTCTGTGCTTCAAGTACGAACCCAAATGGAAGTTACTGGTATTATTTTGATCTTTACGAAACGAATAATTATGGTAAATCATGGAATCGGACAAATGTAAATCCCAGCTTTAGAAAGGATGACATTCAATTTACAAGTGACAGTGTGGGCTACTTGATCACTTCTACCATTAGGCAGCCATGGCCTCATTGTGGTTTAGATTTTGGTGTAACATATTATAAAACAGTTAATGCAGGGGCTAACTGGCAAACAGCGAACAGAAACTCTAATAAATGGTATGACAACGGATTTTTCATAGATGACACCAACGGATTTTATTTAGCAGACGGAGAAATTGTTCAAACCAATGATGGTGGCATTAGCGCGAACAGGACTAGAAGCAACTCTTACTCAATTTCAAATAACAATTCACCTTTTCGGCAAAACATTTCTAATTTCAGTTTTATTGATCAACATCAAGGCTATTTTTTAAGTAGAAACAAAATTTATAAAAGCAGCACTCAAGGCGTGATTTGGACTAATGATTTTACGGCTACCGAAAACTTAAATACTGCTTATTACCAACCAAATGGAATGTCTTATATCGTTGGCGATAGCGGAACTGTCTTAAGAAAAAACACTCCAGTTCAGCTTTTGAATGACTCTATTTACCTTGTCTCTATTGATTCTAACAACCTGAACTTTGACACCGTAAGTGTTGGTCTAGAAAAAATGCTGTTGCTGAACATCGCTAATCTTGGAAACATGAGCCTAGACCTTTCTGTCTCCTCAAGCAGTGTTTTTCCAATGAAACTAGAAGGAGCTAGTGGATTTGATACCCTCATTAATTCATTTACACTTCCACCTCTTTATGACACTACCATAGAAATTGTATTTCAACCAACCTCTAATAGCTTGTTTATTGACAGCCTCCATATTTATTCAACATTAGCTAACGTAAATAGGTATGGAGTGGAATTGAAAGGAGTGGGTTCTTCAAACTTGATAGGTGAAATAAATGATTCATTAACCGTTTGCGCAGATACTGTATGGCTTGTTGGCGATGTAAAAGTAAATGAAGGTGCAACTTTAACAATTTGCCCAGGAACAGTTATCAGTTCTAAAGGACCTTTTCAACTTGAAGTTTATGGCCAAATTAGAGCCTTAGGTCTGAAAAATGATTCCATTCATTTTACATCAACAACCTCAAGTTGGAAAGGAATTAAATTTAGAAATATGTCTAATTCTGATAGCTCAGTTTTTATGTATTGTAGCGTAAATAAAAGTTCAGAATATGGCATAGAAGCTTCCAATCCACTCAGCTCTATATTCAACTTAAGTTATTCTAATTTATCAATTCAGCACTGCAATATTCATGCTAATGGCGGCGGAATATACGCTTCAAATAGCTTGTATATATGCATTGATAAATCTAGCATACATGATAATAGCAGCGAAAATGGAGCAGGAATATGTTTGGTCAATTCAACTGCCCAGATCACTAAAAACTTAGTGTACAACAATCGATCAAGCAGAGATGGAGGTGGAATTCGAATTGCTTCTGCTTACGATAGAATTGCTTCTAACATCAATCAGAACGTTATTTTCAACAATACTGCTTCACTGAAGGGTGGAGGTATAGCGTGTGATCGATCTTCCCCAAAAATATTTAATAACACTATTTGCAATAATGATGCTTCGCAAGGTTCAGAACTTGCTTGTTTTGGAGGTAATGTTGCTTCTAATCCAAACGTTGTAAACTCCATACTTTTTGGAACTGATTCGAATCAAATCTACATTCAAAGTCGGTGGTGGCCTATCAGTAACCCAAGCTTTAGCTATTGCAATATTCAATCTACAAAGGATCAATATGACAATACTACCAATACAAATCATCAGCCAATTTTTATTCAACCAACCTTAACTAAAGGGCAAACAGATACACCATACGGCTTCAATTGGGACTTGAAGCCACAATCTCCTTGTATAAACAGTGGCTTACTTAACAATGCTGTAGACAGCTTTGACATTAGAGGCTATAGAAGAATTATTGGTGATACGATTGATGTTGGAGCCTACGAGAGCAAAGCTAAATCTTCCGACTTCAATGCTAGCTGCTCGATAGACAGTTTGCAACTGACCACCTACCCCTTAACGGTTGAGGTTCCAACCTTCCAATGGGCATTTAATAACGTACCAATACCAAACGAAACATCATCTTCATTTACAATAGATCCTTTTTACTTATCGAACAATGGGTTTTACTCTTGTAATTTATTTTACCAAAACGATACAGTCATTGGCTTTTACTCCTATATTCAAGTTGATAGCATAAAACCTATAATTTCTTCTCAGTCTGACACCATTCAACCGATTCAGCTTGGAGACTCAGTTCGGCTTGTTGTTAATTCGGACTTTGGGAATACCCATGAATGGTATTTGGACAACCAGCTAATCCCTTTAGAAACAGGAAATACTTTCATCATTTCTTCAGCTAACTTAGCAGATACAGGGACATATCATTGTATTGTATTGAACGGTTGCGGACAAACAAGAGCTAAGCCAATTAGAGTAAGTCTAACTGTTGGCCTTGCTGAAAATAGCAAAATAGAGACGGTTGAATTGTTCCCAAATCCCGTCCAAAACGAACTATTTATTCGTTCAAAATCAACTAATCTGGAAAGACTCGATATTATTGATGTCAATGGAAAAATTGTTTCTACACTTCATCACATCCAAAACAAAGTCACTATCTCTCATCTAAAAGCAGGTTTTTACCTCTTCAAATTTCAAACTAATCAAGGTGTTCTGTTAAAAAAAGTAATCAAACAGTAGAGCTTTGTTCTTATCTATTAAAACAAAAAGCCCGAACCAACTAAGTTGATTCGGGCTTTGATTTATGTTAAAGGCCTAATTAGCTCTTTCCTGCTCTCTTTCGATCTGTTTCATTCAACATTACCTTTCGCACTCTTAATGACTCAGGAGTCACCTCTACGTACTCATCAGCTTGAATGTATTCCAACGCTTCTTCTAAAGAAAACTTCTTTGCAGGTGCAATTCTAACTTTATCATCCGCTCCTGAAGAACGCATGTTAGACATTTTCTTTGCTTTGGTTAAGTTAATTACCAAGTCACCTGCTCTCGTGTTCTCACCAACAACTTGACCACCATAAATTTCCTCGTTAGGATCAACAAAGAACTTACCTCTATCTTGCAAGTTGTTCAATGAGAAAGGAATTGCTTTTCCAGTTTCCATTGAAATTAAAGAACCATTTTGACGACCGGGAATTACACCTTTATATGGTTGAAATTCTTTGAATCTGTGAGACATAATCGCTTCACCTGCTGTTGCAGTCAACAAGTAATTTCGTAACCCTATAATTCCTCTTGAAGGGATTTCGAAATCTAAAATCATTCGATCTCCTTTTGGCTCCATGTTCAACATTTCACCTTTTCGTTGATTCACCACTTCAATTGCCTTTCCACTTACTTCTTCAGGTAAATCAATTGTCAATTCTTCAATTGGCTCATGCTTCTTGCCATCAATTTCTTTAATAATAACTTGTGGCTGACCAATTTGAAGCTCATACCCTTCTCTTCTCATCGTTTCAATTAGAACCGATAAGTGAAGTACACCTCTACCAAAAACGTTGTGCGAATCAGCTGAACCTGTATCTTCCACTCGAAGTGCTAAGTTCTTTTCTAACTCTTTGTCTAATCTATCTTTAATGTGTCTTGAAGTAACGTACTTTCCTTCTTTACCGAAGAAAGGCGAATCGTTAATCGTAAACAACATACTCATGGTTGGCTCGTCAATTTTAATTGATGCCAAGGCCTCAGGGTTTTCAACATCAGCAACAGTATCACCAATTTCAAAACCTTCTAAGCCAACAATAGCGCAAATATCTCCTGCCTCAACAGTCTCAACCTTTACTTTACCCATTCCTTCGAAAACGTAAAGTTCCTTGATTTTACTCTTGGAAATTGAACCATCTCGTTTGACCATCGCTACTTGTTGGTTCACTTTCAGCTGCCCCCTGTGTAATCTACCAACAGCAATTCTTCCAATAAATGAAGAATAATCTAGTGAAGTAATCAACATCTGAGTATTACCTTCAGGTGGCTGTGGAGCAGGAATATGCTCAACAATAGAATCCATTAAAGCAATAATATTATCGGTTGGTTGCTTGTAATCTTCACTCATCCAACCTTGTTTTGCTGAACCGTATATGGTTGGAAAATCCAATTGATCTTCTGTCGCTCCCAAGTTGAACATCAAATCGAAAACCTTTTCTTGAGCGATATCAGGCGTGCAGTTTTCTTTGTCTACTTTGTTCACCACTACAATCGGCTTCAAGCCTAATTCAATTGCTTTTTGCAATACAAATCGCGTTTGTGGCATTGGTCCTTCAAAGGCATCTACCAATAAAAGTACACCATCGGCCATATTTAATACACGCTCTACTTCTCCGCCAAAGTCACTGTGACCAGGAGTATCAATAATATTGATTTTTAAATCTTTGTAAAAAACTGAAACGTTTTTAGCCAAAATTGTGATGCCTCGTTCTCGTTCTAAATCATTGCTATCCATGATTAACTCTCCTGGAGTTTCGTGGTCACTAAAAAGTTTACCAGCTAATAACATTTTGTCTACCAAAGTAGTTTTACCGTGGTCAACGTGGGCAATAATGGCGATGTTTCTTAATTTCATCTTTTGAGTTTATTATTCTTTTTGGCAAGATTTGGATTTTTGGCTTGTTCATTTTATTCAAAAACTCACCAAATTAGCCCATTTCAAGCCCTGATTTTAAGGGCGCAAAAGTAGGTTAATTCTCTTGAATAAGTACGTTTATTATTTCCACTATTGCGGAAGGCGTTGCTAAAAGAATAATTAAGTTTGTTTCAAAGCAATTCCAATGAGCAAATGTTTCATCTTCTTTACTATAATAGTTGGGTTATCGTTTACAAGTCAGGCACAAACAAAAAGTACCAATACGCCAAGCGAGTTAGGAAAGCAGGCGGCTGAACTACTTCAAAAAAGTGATTTTGAAAATTTACACAGTCTTTTTGCCGAAAAAATGGCTAGCACGCTAAGCCCGGAACGGATGAAGAAAAGCTTTTCTGGACTATTCAAGCAATTTGGTGAATTAAAATCGATTGATGAATTTGTAGTAAAAAAGACTGCTAAACAGGACTACTATCAGCAAGCAGTAACTTTTGAGAAACAGCAATTTTTTCTAGTATTTACATTAAATGAGAAAGATTTATTGACAAGCTTTATGCTTCGACCATATCAAGCAACTTATTCTTGGTCGGCTCCTAGTTATGCAGCTAAGGCGAGTGAATATATAGAGGAAGACATAAAAATTGGAGACAGTTTAGCATTAAACGGAAAGCTTACCCTGCCTAAAAGCGGTGGAGAAACAATTGCAGTATTTGTGCACGGTTCAGGACCAAACGACATGGATGAAACTTTAGGTCCCAACAAACTTTTTAAAGATATAGCATATGGCCTAGCAGCCAACGGAATTACTAGCATTCGATACAACAAAAGAACCTACGATTACCCTTCGCAAATGGCAAGGCTAGCAAATGAGCTAACCATTCAACAGGTTGTATTTAATGATGCAGTGAAAGCTATTGAACTTGCTCGAAAAAAAGGAGCAAAAAAAGTCATTTTAATTGGTCATAGCCTCGGTGGATACTGCGCTCCCATGATTGCAGAGCTTGCAAAACCCGATGCAGTAATTACGTTGGCTGGAAGTGTTAGCCCGTTGGAAGACTTATTAGTAGGACAGTACGAACACATTCGAGAAAATGACACAAGCAGCAACATTAATGACTTCCAGATGGCGATGATTAAAACACAGGTAGAACGCGTTCAGAAAGGAGAATACGATTCCGCTACTGCTCCTCCGCTTCTGCCATTAGGGTTGCCAGCTTCTTTTTGGCTAAGCTTAAAGGACTATGAACCACAGAAAATAGCGAAGAAACAAACTCAGCCTTACCTTATTCTAAATGGAGAAAGAGATTATCAAGTTACTCCATCTGAAGCTAAAAAATGGAAAAATGGCTCTAAAAACAAACAATCAAAAACCATTATTTACCCTCATTTAAATCATATGTTTTTTGCGGGAGAAGGCGTTTGTCTTCCATCAGAATATGAAAAGGAAGGACACTTTTCTCAGGAAACACTCAACGATATAGTAAATTGGATTAGTGAACTTTAACATATGCTGTCTCAACTAAAAAAACAAGCACCCACTTCCACGCTAATGGTTCTAATTCTAATTTTCGGAGCAGTTTATCTGTTCAACGGAACAATGGACAAGTACCCTTCCTACGTGCATGCATGGACACAAAGTGACAGAATTGCAATTGCTCAAAATTTTCAAGAAAATGGATTCGACTTTTTTCATCCTGCAACCTACAATTTGCTAACCAAAGATGGGATTACTCAAGTCGATTTTCCCATTCACGACTATTTGGTAGCAGTAGTAAGTTCGGCAACCAACACTTCAATTGTTTCTGTTTTTCATTGGTACAACCTAATCTACTCCATTGTCGGATTGTTTGTCTTATTTCACCTGCTGCTCCTGGCAACTCAATCACCCATGCGATCTATAATAGGTACTGCTTTTGTTTTTACATTGCCGTTCTATGTGTACTACCAAAATGGCTTTCTTCCTTCAACTGCATCATTTTCAAACTTGTTTATTGGGTTATTTTTCATTTTCAACAGCTTTACTAGAAAAAAAGGATATGTGATTGGCGTTATTTTTATCACCCTAGCCGCTTTAGCTAGATCACCTTTTTTCATCTTCTTATCTGCTTTATTTCTAACTGAAATTGTTCAAGGAATTCGATTAAAGAAGTTTCAGTTTTCCCGATTAAGTCAACTTTTCATTGGTGTTCTTTTTTTTATAGGCTATTACGCCTACAACCAATACCTAGGCAGTACCTATGGAAGCATGTTTTTAAACGAAACACTTCATTTTACTAGCTTCTCAAATTTCATAGAGGTAATTACAGGCGCTGCAAATCGATGGAGCGAGCAGTTGTTAAGCCCATTTCACGCCATACTTTTGTTGTTATTAATTGGCACTAGCCTTTACCAATTCAAACAATTAAATCCACTTTCAAACCGATTGAAATACCTACTCGCCTATTGGATGATTTCAGCAGTTGGAGTTCTGCTATTTTTTATTGCATTTGGTCGCCAATTTACAGACCACGATTACTATTACATCGATAGCTTTTTGCCGCTGCTCACCTTTTGGATCATTTTTATGTTGGCAACCGTAAGCATTCCCAAAAAGTGGTACACTCCTATTGGAACGGTATGTTTTGTCTTCATCTTCTATTTTTTCGGACACGCAAAAGATATTCAAACTACTCGCTACACTCCCCCTTTTGATGATCGAGTTGAATATGCTTACAATGTATATCAAAATGCTACAAATGATTTAATAAATTGGGGAGTTGATAAAACTGATACGCTTTATGTTATTGATGCCAACTCAACCAACATTCCTTTCACCATCTGGGGACTGAAAGGATATACCAATTTGAAGACAAGAGCTTCAGTTCTTGCGCCCGAGTTGGATAGTAACTTTAGCTTTGCAACAATGGTCGACAGCTTCTTTTACAACAACGTATACAAAGACTATCCGGCAATCATTAACCGATTGGAAAAAGTAAATGGAAATGGAGAATTGAGTTTATACAAAAAGTCGAAAACTTCTGGCAAAAATGCTTTTTTTGACCTACTTCACTTTGAAACTCACACGGACTTCACAAACACAGAAAACTTCCCAAAATCTGCAACAGAGTGGATCCCGATTATTGATGTAGATAGTGCATATGGAAAAGCACTGAACATAGAAGAAAAAAATGTTTACGCCCTAACCGTAAGAGATACTATTCGTAAAAAACTCGAAAACAAACCATTGCGCGCTTTGCTGGTAAGCGATTACTTTCAAAATGATTCTAGCAGAATGCAGGTAGTTTTAAAGGTTGGGGATTATTATGGCGTGCGCTATACCATTAGTGAGTTGAAGAAATTTAACGAATGGAATAAAAAGCAGTTTAGCTTTTTTGTAGACCCTAGCAAATTTAAGGTTGGGGATGAATGGATCATTTACATCTGGAATCCGGAAAAAACAAAATTAATTTTAGACAATACAAACCTTATACTTTTTCAATAAATTATGGTAAATCAGTTTAAAGCATTTGTAATAAGAGAAAATGAGAACGGTAATTTCAGTCGTTCGATAGAAGATAAAAGGATAGAAGAGTTACCTGAAGGCGAAGTGCTGATTCAAGTAAAGTATGCAGCATTGAATTATAAAGATGCTCTTTCATCTTCAGGTCACAAAGGGATAACTCGAAATTTCCCTCATACTCCGGGAGTTGACGCTTGCGGAATTGTTATGAGTTCGGAAAGTGATGATTTCAAGGAAGGAGATGCGGTTATTGTTACATCTTATGATTTTGGGATGAACACCTCTGGAGGGTTTCAAGAATACATTCGAGTACCTGCAAAATGGCCCGTTAAACTACCTGAAGGAATGACATTGGAAGAATCTATGGTATTGGGAACCGGAGGCTTTACAGCAGCACTTTCGTTGTTTAAAATGGAACAAAACGGGCAAGAACCTTCTATGGGGCCAATTTTAGTTACAGGATCAACGGGCGGTGTTGGCAGCATGGCCGTTTCCATTTTAGCGTTGAATGGTTACGAGGTGATCGCTGCAAGCGGTAAAAAGGAAGCCCACGATTACTTAAGAGAATTAGGGGCTACAGAAATTATTTCAAGAGAAGAAACCAACGATCAAAGTGGGCGCCCACTACTCCGCACTAAATGGGCCGGTGCAATTGACACAGTTGGCGACAATACATTGGCTACCTGCATAAAAGCATGTGGCAGAAACGGAAGTGTTGCCGTATGTGGATTAGTAGAATCTGAAAAACTAGAAACAACCGTTTACCCTTTTATTTTAAACGGAGTAAATGTTTTAGGAATAGAAACTGCAGAAACTCCACGTAAAATCCGATTAAAAATTTGGGAGTTACTCTCTAAGAAATGGAAGCCAAAACACCTAGAAGACATTAAAAAGATTATCTCTTTAGATGAATTAGAAGAGCACATTCAATTGATGCTGGCTGGAAAATCGAAGGGGCGAGTTTTGGTTAAATTTTAAAATTACAGTAGACAGCAATACTTTCAGCAAATAAGCACACTCAAATTTATCAAATATTATTTATGCCAAAAACTTCTGAACTTTTACTTTACAACGGCAGAAAACTCAGCTTTAATGAAGAACCACTGGAGGCTTATCTTCAACACCACGGTATTGAAGACGCCTTTCTATCCTACTCCTCTGAAAATGAACGAGGCTATATCGGAATTTGGCAGATTGACAAAAATAATCGGTTAAAATTAATTGAACTGAAAGGCTTTGACCACAACATGAAAATGGTAGGCATTGAAGACTTGTTTCAAAACCCAGAAGCTGTTTTTGCAGTTTGGTATACCGGAGAAATCAACATTTTTATTGATCACTCCTTTGACCCTAAAAAGCGAGACCTAAAAAAACGCCGACTCATTTTTGAGAACGGCGTTTTAGTTGATTATATTGATTTAGAGCGATAAGCTCTAATTTAATTTCAATTACGAAAACTTCTCGATTACTTTTTGTGTAACTCCTGTATTAGAGAAACCTCCATCGTGAAACAAGTTTTGCATGGTTACATACTTCGTCAAATCAGAGAACATGGTAATGCAATAATTCGCACAATCAAGAGCTGAAGCATTTCCTAATGGCGACATGTCTTCCGCATAATTAATAAATGCATCAAAACCTTTTACTCCACTACCCGCAGTAGTTACTGTGGGCGATTGAGAAATAGTATTTACCCGTACTTTTTTTGCCGCTCCGTAGTGATAGCCAAAACTTCTGGTAATTGATTCCAACAACGATTTAGCATCTGCCATATCATTGTAATCAGGAAATACTCGCTGTGCTGCAATATACGTTAATGCAACAACTGAACCCCATTCGTTAATCGCATCCATGTTTTTAGCAACCTGTAAGACCTTATGTAGACTCATGGCTGAAACATCCATGGTTTTGTGATACCAATCGTAGTTTGTTCCATCGTAGGGCTTTCCTTTGCGCACATTTGGAGACATTCCAATTGAATGCAATATAAAATCTATTTTACCACCTAAAACTTCCATAGACTTGCTAATCAAGTTTTCCAAATCTTCCACAGAGGTGGCATCGGCAGGAATAACTTCTGCATTACAAGCATCTGCTAATTTTTGAATTTCCCCCATTCTCATTGCTATGGGAGCATTGGTTAGCGTAAATGTTGCACCTTGGGCCTTCGCTTGCTCTGCTACTTTCCAAGCAATTGACTGTTCGTTCAATGCGCCAAAAATAATTCCTCTTTTTCCTTCTAGTAAGTTGTTCGACATGTTATCTGGTTTTGTAAGTTGGCAAATATAGTTTTTCTGTTATTCTTGTAATAATTCTCGAGCATTATTCATTGCTGCTTCTGTTGTAGTTGCACCACTTAGCATTTTTGCTAATTCAGCAACACGCTCTTCTGCTGTTAGTTTTTTCAATTGTGTTGTGCTTCGCTCATTCGCATCATCTTTATAAACAAAGTAATGATGTGCTCCTTTTGCAGCTAATTGAGGCAAGTGAGTAATTGATATCACTTGACGTTGTTTTCCCATATTGGCCAAAATGGTCCCCATCTTCTCCGCAATTTCACCAGAAACTCCAGTATCAATTTCATCGAACAAAATGGTAGGCAATTGCAAGTGTTGCGCTAGAATTTCCTTAATCGCGAGCATTAAACGGGAGGTTTCTCCCCCAGAAGCTGTTTTAGAAACTACAGATGGTTCAATTCCCTTATTCGCAGAAAACAAGAATTCGAATGAATCAATGCCGCTCTTTGTATATTCCACATGTTTTTCATGGTTTACCACTAATCGAGCAAAAGGAATGCCCAATTGATTTAACGTTTCTTCTACTTGATGCTGAAAATCTTTAAGCACAGAAAGTCGGCCACTGCTCAACAAATCAGACTGATTTTTTAGATTTACCTCTAACTTTTCTAGCTCTTTTTCAAGCTGCTCTAACTTGCCGTCAGAATTGGTTAGATTAAGAAGTTCTATCTCTATTTTCTCCTTTACTTCGAGTAAATCGTCTGCCTCCGCGCACAAATGCTTTTTTTGCAACCTATGAATTTCACCCAAACGTTCCTCAACAAATTGATGTCGTTCTGGGTCGTATTCAAATAACTGAGCTTTTGACTCCAACTCACTTGCCACATCTTGTAAATCTATTAATGAGCTCTTTACGCGTTCTAAAAGCTCAGCAAAGTCTTTATCAAATTTTTCTGATTGAGCTAAAACTTGTTTCAAAGCCGCCAGTTGATCTATAATATTATCTTCTTTCTCAGCTAAAACGGTTTGTCCGAATGATAAGTTTCGTAAAATCTCCTCACTATTTGCAAATCGACTTTGCTCTTGCTCAAGCTCTTCATTTTCGCCTGCTTTCAAATTCAACTTTTGTAACTCATCAAACTGAAAATTCAAATAATCTTCTTGTTGCTTAGCTTCAGCTAGGTTTATTTGAAATTCTTGAATCTCTTTCTTCAACTTTATATAAGCCATATAGCTCAACTTAAATTCTTTTAATAAGTCAGAATGATTAGCTAATGCATCAATTATTTTAAGTTGAAACGAAGGGTCGTTGATTTGCAGTGTTTGCTGCTGAGAGTGTATATCAATTAACTGTACACCTAATTTCTTGAGCACCTCCAAGGTACACGGAGTATCGTTTACAAAACTCCTACTCTTTCCATTTCCATTTATTTCTCTTCGTAAAATACTTTCTTCAGCGTAATCTAAATTATGATCGTCAAAGAATTTTTGAAGTGCATAATTCGATAGCACAAAGCTGCCTTCAATAATGCATTTTTTAGTGTGATCTTTTAAAACGGAGTGGTCTGCCCTATTTCCTAGAATTAAACCAAGTGCTCCTAACAAAATAGATTTACCTGCTCCTGTTTCTCCTGTAATCACAGAAAGTCCATTGTTGAAATCAATTTCAACTCGATCAATTAATGCGAAATTTTGTATGGATAGTTGTTGCAACATAACCCAAAGTTAAGCCGTAATCTCTTTCATAGAGAAGAGAATTAATTATTTTCTCAACTTGTCGTACTTGTTGGAATTCCCGGGATCAATGATGATTAGCAATTCACTGATCTCTGTCTTTTCTTGGGGAGTAGCCTCTTCGTAGAGGTTCAATAACTCTTGCAACTTTGCATTAAAAAGGGCTTGTAAATTATAAGACGATGGCGCAACATCATGAATTGGGCGCAACGATTTTAAACTAGCTGTGATTTGCCTCCGTGCTTTCGCCATATCTTGCTGCATCACGTCAAACCCCTTGATGTGGTAATCGTAATATAATTTTCGTAATGGCTTAAAACGAGCACTTAATGCATTCTCTACCAACCAATATCTATTTCGTTGATCTTCAAACGCCTTCCAACCTGTTTGCGATGAGGCTTGTGCAAAGTTCACGATTTGCAATGCCTGTTGAAAGTACTTCGTTCCGCCTTCAAAAGAGTAACTATCATAGTCATACCCTAAAATCATGTACACGTAATACCCTAAAATTGTTGCCAATTCGCTACCATAAGCGTTTTCATTGTAAATCAATGGCTCAAATTGATTGAAACGTATCGTAAAATCTTCATCCCTAATGTTCATTAAGGGTGTTTTATACTCTGAATTGAAAACTGGACGAGAGGCTTGCACTTGTATGTTGCCCTTAAATTCAGTTGCACTAATTCTTTCGGTAAGGTTGATTAGAATACTGCAATCAATACGTTCATGCGTTTGAAATTCATCTGAAGTCCACTTTCTTCCATTTACAAGCTCAAAAATTTGACGCTGCATTTCATCAAACATTGTTCGCTCACTTCCATCTACTTGGCGTGAGTTCACATCAACAACGCAATTCAACTCTTGCGAATGAGCCATTGAGGAGATAAAAAAGAGGAATGAAAATAAAATTATGCGAGCCATTTACGTTCTATTGTATCAATAATATCTTGAGCAACTTCAAATTTACTTTTTAACTGAAAAGTACTGCTCATATTGTCTTTATCGTAAATTGTAACTTGATTTGTATCTCCGCCAAATCCTGCTCCTTCGTTTCTCAATGAGTTCAAAACAATCATGTCACAATTCTTGCGCTTTAACTTGCCCAGTGCATTCTCTTCTTCATTCTGCGTTTCAAGCGCAAAACCTACTACAAATTGATGCGCCTTTTTATGGGCACCTATTTCAGCCAAAATATCAACGGTTGGTTGAAGTTCAATCGTTAAAGAATATGTTTTCTTTTTAATTTTTTCGTTTACAGGGTTGGCTACTGTGTAATCTGCCACTGCAGCAGCGCAGATATACAAATCAGCAGTATTTTCTCTAACCGCATGTAACATTTCAGCTGCCGACTTCACCTGAACAAGTTTCACTCCACTTGGAGCAGTTAACTGCGTGGGTCCTGAAATTAAAATTACTTCTGCGCCTTTTGTTAGTGCTTTTTCTGCCAAAGCATACCCCATTTTACCTGAGCTATGATTTCCAATAAAACGAACAGGATCAATCGCTTCGTAAGTAGGGCCAGCTGTAATCAGCACTTTTTTACCCTTCCATAAAGTATTTGTGTAGGAAATTGCCTTAATAATATTTTCTACTTCGGCCATTCTACCTTCCCCAACTAACCCACTTGCAAGTTCGCCACTTTCAGATGGAATTAGAATGTTTCCAAAGCTTTGAAGTCGTTTGATGTTAGATTGGTTGGCAGGATGTTTGAACATATCTAAGTCCATTGCAGGAGCAAAGTATGTCTTATTTTCCATTGAAAAATAGGTAGCCAATAGTAAATTGTCACAAATACCATTCGCCATTTTAGCAATGGTATTCTGTGTTGCCGGTGCCAATAAAAAAAAGTCAGCCCATTTGGCTAACTCTACATGATTGTTCCAAGTTCCTGTTTGGGAATCAGAATATTGAGAATAAACAGGATTTTTAGAAAGGGTTGAAAGGGTTAACGGCGTAATAAAGTTGGATGCATCTGGCGTCATCACCACTTTTACATGAACTCCTTGTTTTACAAGTTCTCTGCAAAGTATTGCTGCCTTGTAAGCTGCAATACTTCCGCTTATACCTAAAAGTACATTTTTGCCTTTCAGCATGTTATGCTTCAGTATCCTCTTTTGGATTTCTGAAATAAGTACCACCTTCCATGTATTCCGTCATTGCAATAGCATTCGATTTTGGAAGACTTTCGTAAAACTTAGAAATTTCGATTTGTTCTCTGTTTTCAAAAACTTCGTCTAAATTATCTGTAGTTGTAGCAAATTCAGCTAGTTTACCATTCAACTCTTCCTTCATTTCTAGAGCAATTTGGTTTGAACGTTTTGCGATAATGGCGATGGCTTCATAAATGTTGCCTGTTCTTGAGTCAATGTCAACCGTATTTCTGGTGATTGTTGATTTTGCTGCGTCTACTTCTTTATAATTCATCTTTACTTTATTTTTCAGTTAAGAATTGTTCTTGCTCCTTAATTAGTTTGGCATAAACAAGCTTTGCTTCCTCTATGCTTTTTCCATCTGCAAAATTATCAATAAAATCGTAATAAGCTTCTATTCCCTCTGCAAATCGCTGTTTTTTCTTTGATTCTACGGAATTTGTTGCTAAATAATAGTACGAATTTAGGACCGTTAATTTAATTTCTTCTAAAAACTCTGTATCAGGATACTTGGTAATCATGTTATTCAAGGCCACAATTGCCGATTGATATTTTTGAATTTTATAGTATTGCTTTGCATTTTGAAACTCTTTTATTTCGAGCTTTTTATTTAAAATATCCACCAATGTATTGGCAGAATCGACTAATTCACTTTCTGGATAAGAGTTTACAAAGATTTGGAGCTCTTCTAAAGCCAGTTGAGTAGGTGTTTGATCTAAACTAGGTCCAGGTGCATCTAAATAATTACAATACGCACTCATAAACAAGGCCTCCTTTGCGTATTCGCTTAAGGAATAAGTTGATGCATAACTTCTAAAATGATAAGCTGCTTGATACAAATCATCAATATGATAATTGGTATATGCATAGTAAAAATATAACTTTTGCCCTTTTTCAGTTCCCTTATATAACGGCAGTAATTCCTCAAATAAAGGAAGCGCCTTTAAATATTCACCATCCTCATAGTATTCAATACTCTTGCTATATTTCAGTTCAGGATTTGGACTTTTTAATACTTTTTGATATTCACTGCAGCTGGAAAACAACAACACCGAAATAATAAAAGTAAAGAAGAATTTCATTCTCATCATGGCGCAAAAGTACTATTTATCTATTGCTTGATGATGAACGCTTACTGCAAAATATGTTAACAATTCTATTAATAATCAACTGTTGATAATACCGACAACCTAGAGTAATAGGCATGAGCGAACCGACTACCTTTGAAATAAAAAATGAAATCACTTTTAACTTGTACCCTCTTCTTAGTATTTTCCGCAATATCAGCACAGCACTCCATTGTTCTTAAGTCTGGCGACAAGATTGATTGCGTAGTACTTTCACTCAATAATGATGTGTGGAAAATATACGAAGATGGCAAAGAGAGAACAGTTTCGATGAAAGAAGTAAGCAGCATTTTTTTCAACGAATATGTTCCATATGACGGAGTTTTCATTCCTACAGGTAATGAAACGACATTAAAAGTCGGTGAATTCACGGTTAAATATTTAATGAAAGACCGCAAAATGATTCGCGAACCAAGAGTGTCAATTGGAACGCAAGACAAGGGAACTGTTGTAGTAAAGGTAATTATCGATCGATACGGAAATATATTATCTGCTGAACCGGGGCAGTCAGGGAGCACCACTTCCAACAACTATTTGTACATAAAAGCTGAAACTGCGGCAAAAACTGCTAAGTTTGACGAAAATTTGAAAGGTCCTCTAAAAACAGAGGGCACAATTACAATTGTTTATTAATTTGTATACATATGAAGGCATTACAGCTATCTTTTACAAGTATTCTATTGTTTTTTAGCGGAAGTATAGTAGCTCAGCTAGCACACCCTCATTTTGTATCTTTAAACTTTGGAACCAATATTCCTCTTTCTGAATATGGCGAAATAGACAGCTTGAGCAGTGCAGGTGCGAATCAAGGCATATATTATAGTTTTGAAGGTGGAGCTTACTTTTCGAAATTATTTGGCATTGGCGTAAACATTGGTGCGTTCAACAATTCTGTTGACAATGACGGTATTATTGACCAGCTGAAAACTGATGCGCAATTTAACAATGGTAACTTCAATGTTAGCTCCAAAAGTTGGACGAACGGTTACATAATGCTTGGCCCCTACTTTTCATTTGGTAGTCCCAAGTTTACTGTAGATTTAAAAGCCTTGGGCGGCATTATTAATTCTGAAAGACCGTTCATTAATATTCAATCTGAAAATGATCAATATGAGTTTAACTCAGCGGCTGTTTACAGTACTTCGTTTGGTGTGAATTATGGAATGTACTTTAGAATTAGGTTAAAAGGAAAGTTAGCGCTAAGAATTAATGCAGAAGGAATGTTGGCTACGCAAGAATTTACTGAAAAAATTACAGAGATTTCTCAAACCGGTAATTCTCAGCCCGCCATTGAACGCACTGCCACAAGAGAAATCTCAGCAGTTAACCTTGGAGCCGGATTAGTAATAAACTTATAATGAAGTTACTATTTACCTTCCTATTTAAATTTATAAACACCCTTTTTCCTAAAATTTACGAGAAGAACTTAACGAAACTAAGTCAATTTCAAAAAGGAGTCGTTGGCTTAAAATACTGGCTTACGATAAGATTATTGCAGTAAGCGTAATTACAATTATTGCCAATAGGTAATATTTCCAATATGGCTTAGGATTCGCTGGGTTTTTGCCAAATAGCCGAATGGTAATTTTCGACATCACATTTCGATTGTCTGCAATGAATTGGTAAGCAAAATCACTTAGCTTTTGAAACCATGAATTATTGGAATACCATTTGTGTAAAAAAGTAACTTTCCCTTTTCTAAAATAAGTAATGTACGCAGCATCAGGACCGTTAAAAACTTTGCCATCAATTTCTATACACCTTACTGCTTCTGCAAAGTAATGCTCAGGAATATCCTTAAAATTGACTGCTACCTCTTGGTAAGGTTTATAATCAACACTTAAACCACTTATTTTCTTCCAACGAATTACCCAATATTTACAAAAGCCACATTTACCATCATACACCATAAGTGGTCTTTCCTTAGGAGGAAATGCTGTTGATTGAATTTTCGTGAACATGACACAAAATTACGACCTGGGAACTACTCTTGTTACCATTGAAATGTAAATAATAGCACAAATAAAATGCATGGGTATCGTTAAACCTACAAACCCGTCTGGAGTTAGCGATCCATCAGGCAGCTCTGTTGAGAGTGGCCCAATTAAGCTAAAACCCAAAAGCACAATTGTTGTACTTACAAAAATTCCGAATGCCGTTTTGTAAGAAGAGACTCTTCTTAGCATAAAATAATACAACCCTGAAAATATACCTGGGATAATGGAGGCTAATGAGATTGAACCGAGATTAACTACTTCAGGAATACTAAATGAAGTAACCGTCTCGTGAATATTCATATAGATAATATTCAAAATTGCCGCAATTATCCCCGAAATTAATCCAGTGGTTAAAAGTTTTGCTAATCGGGTGTTTTGTTTGATTAAATCTAAGGGTACTGTTTCTTGATTTGTCATATAATTATTTAGTTTTTAATTATATAACATAAAACCTTACCTATTGTTCAATTGGTGGTGTACTTTCTAAAGAATGGTATGTTCTAAAAGTGGTTTGTCCATTCTTAATGTTAACCTTAAAATCAATACTTTGTGTATCTATTCCACTCCCCTTTGTCACCATTGCTACATCGTGACTCCCCTCTGACAATTCGATACGCTGATAATAAATTGAATGTGGAAGAGTTTGCCAGTTTCTAGTATCTGCTTTTTCTGTAAATGCGTTGAGTGCAGACAACACAAATCCCGCATCCTTATTTTGGTTGGAAGCAACAATTTCAGCGGCCTGCTTTAACACTATGCGTGCAACAGATTTTCCAATTTCCCTAAGCATGCGATCTTCAAGCCCTGCGAAAGCAATTTCTTCAACGTTCTCAGCCAATTCTAAGTTTACCTTTCTCTCACCCACTTGCAAATAGGCTTGAGAAATTAAGGGTTTTCTCGCTCTGTATTTGGGAACTGCCATTCGTACAAAACGAACATCTTCAACTCCCTGTTGATTTGAACTATTAATTTGATTAGAAATATTGATAGGAAATGCATAAGGCCCAGCCTCATTTGCAAAAACTAAATTTCCACCTGCTCCTTCGCTTCGAACTAAATTCATGCTAAACTCTCCCTTAACCGGACTCAAACCATTTAACCAGAAAAAGACTAGCTCTCCTTCTGCCTTGGTTTGATTTGAATATTTCATACCAAATTCCGCTTCGTATTGAGTCAATTCTGTTCTGAAACCATTTTGAGCGGCAGTGCGAAGCACATCTTTTTTCAGTTGTTCAGGAACTGTTACATGAAACTCTTCACTGTACACTCCTTGATAAACGTTCAAAGCATTCCTATAAGCAATGAAAGCGTTGTTTACATCGTTTTTTGCTTCGTAAATAATCCCCATTAACAAATGAGCAAAGGCATCTTCTTTGTAACGATTCTTTTTATCTTCATATTTATCATTGAGTTCATTCAGTGAAATGTTGACGCGTCTCACTTCCACCAATGCAGCATCAAAATCTTTTAATTGAATAAAGTTGATTGCTTTATAAAAATGAAGTAGAACCACCTCATGGTCTTCTGCTTTATAAGGTTTTAGCATAGGGTTGGTCAACGAGCCAACAAGATCATACTTAAAGTTTTTCCGAAAGTCTTGATTGTAGATATATGCTTTCTCAAAATACTCATTACTTGCTTCGTAATTGCCGAGCATTTGCTCCACAACACCACGATCCAGAAAATAGAGTAAACGATCTTTCTTCTCTGCTGCTTTCTTTTGACTAATTAAAAAAGCTTGTGCTTGTTCTAAATTACCGGTAGAGAATTGCTCTTGAAACAGGTAACTTTTTTGATAATACGAGGCACAGGATGAGAAAAGAAATATCGTCAACAATAAACTGATGACGATATTTTTAGTGACTTTCATAAGAGGTTATTTATTCAATTACCTTCTTTATTTTTTTGTCTCCAATCCATACTTTTTCGTTGGATTCGATATTTGTTAATTCTAGGTCAGTTTGATAAAAAACAACTTTTTGCTTTCCGTTAGAGTCAACAATTGAGTTTAAAACTCCTTGTAAAATAAAATCTGCTCCAAGTTCTCTACCCCACTTTGCTGTAGTTTCTGGCGTGGCAAATTTGTTTTGGTCCGCTCTTTCTTTTCTTAGTTCTTCTCTTGCCTCACCTGCAGTTACAATTCGAATTTTTCCGCTATTCAATACAGATTTTTCAATGTCCTTTATAAAAGTTTCCACCGCCACATGCTCATGGCTTTTGTTTTTTATAATTCCTACAACTATTACAGGTCGCTTTCCTGTTGCTGATTCAAACTCATTTAACCAAGGTCTCAGTAACATGTCACTGATCATTTCTTCGGCAACTAATCGAGAGTCTGTTTCATTCCATCTGCCGCTTAAATCTATCACTGCGTTTTCATCAACTCTAGTTACTTGTTGTGTTCCCTTACAAGCGTTAAAAAGCATTGAACCGCTTAGCAGCGCAGTAGCTAAAAAAAGTGTCTTAAATTTCATGTTGTTGTTTTTATGGTTTGTGTGCAAATAACAATAGTTGTGCCAAAGGAAAAAAATAGTTTTGAGTTGAGATGAAATAATTTTAACAAACATGTTTATTAAGGTAAGCGGAAATAGACAACTTTCGTAATATTGTGCTTTAATGAATTTTATTGCTCCAGAGTTTCTTTATGCACTTGGTTTCCTTGCAATTCCAATTCTAATTCACCTTTTCAATTTCAGAAGGTATAAAACTGTTCAGTTTTCCCAAGTTCAATTCTTAAAAAGTATTACGCAACAAACTCAATCTACTTCAAGACTGAAGCATTTAGTTGTACTAATTTGTCGTTGTCTCGCATTAGCATCACTCGTTTTTGCGTTTGCACAACCTTTTTTTACGGCAGCTGATTCAGAAGTTGTGAGCGGTAAAAAAGGAATTGTAATTTACATTGACAACTCCTTCTCTATGCAAGCTAATGCCGAAGTTGGTAGCTTATTAGATGGTGCTAAAAACAAAGCGCTAACCATTGTAAATGTTTATAATGCTGCAGATAAATTTCAACTGCACACCAATGATTTTAAAGCTTCTGAACAACGTTGGCTCAATAGAGACGCGTTCATAAACCAATTGCAAGAAGTAGATTTTAGCCCCAAATTTCGAACCTTCCAAGCACTGAGTAACCGATTAAAAGCGGTAGAAAATGATGACAATTATTTTTTACAGAATTACATTATTAGCGACCTACAAAAAACAAGCTATGATTTAAGCGAAGTTAAAGATAGCGCTAAATTTTTCATCATCCCTGTTCAATCTCAGTTGCAAGAAAATATTTGGATCAAAGACTTTAGAGCCTTTCAGCCTTTTCATTTACCCGGATTAAACGAACAATTTAACCTCGGGATAAAACGAAACATTGGTAACGAAAGGAACCAAATAAATGGCAAATTGATCTTAAACGGTGAAATAAAAAATCCATTTATAGTAGAAATGGAAAACGATTCAGCCACAAAAGAAATCAACTTTAACAATCCTGAAACAAATCAGATTTTGGGCAAAGTTGCGCTGAAAGATTATCCAGTAGCTTTTGACGATACCTTTTATTTTAGCTATCCTACCAACAAAAAAATTGAAGTTCTACACCTCTATCAGGACATTAATAATAATAGTTTTACTACCTTATTTTCAAAGGACAGTTTAATAGATTTTGAAAGTTCGACAGTTAAACAAATAGATTATTCGAAGCTAAAAACAGCCAACATGGTTGTTCTGGAGAATATTGAAGAACTATCAAGCGGTTTAATTTCAGAGCTTACCGCTTTTATTAAGTCAGGTGGTACGTTAATGTGTTTTCCTTCAAGGCAAATGAATGTCGCTTCTGTGAATTCCTTATTAAATCAATTTGGACTTCTAGGCTATGGCAAACAAATAGTAGACACTGCTCAGGTAAATGAATTAAATATTAAATCTTCTCTATTTAGTAATGTTTTTGAAGAAACTCCTAAAAGCATCAACTACCCCACAAGCTATCAATCTTGGTTGATTCAGAACAACCCGAATACTGTATCGGAAAGGATTCTAGCTTTCGCTAATGGAAATTCATTTCTAGAGAAATTTGAACTGAACAGCGGTACAATATTTCTTTGTGCAAGCAACCTAAACGAGCAAATTTCAAATTTTGGAAAACATGCTTTATTTGTTCCTAGCATGTACAATATGGCGCTTCAATCTTCTAGAATTGGGCAAACTTCATACCTTATCGACGAAACAAAAATTACACTTACTGCAATTCAATCATCAGAGTCGCCACTAAAAATGAAAAAGGGCAACTATGAATGGATACCAAAGCAAGTTTGGAAGGAGAATTCGGTTGAGATTTACCTGAGAGAACAAATTGCTGAACCAGGCTTTTATGAGCTAGTTCAAAATGAAAACGTAATTGAAACATTGGCATTTAATTACAATAGAAATGAATCTGACCTTAGTCAATTTACCGTTAATCAATTTGAAGAACATGCGGCTACAAATGACTTATTGATTGAGGTAATTGATGGCAACCTTGATTCACTTTCGGCAAGCATAAACAACATGGATAAAGCTCAAACCCTTTGGAAATACTTTATTCTTTTAAGTTTATTTTTCATTGGTTTAGAAATTTTGTTTCTTCGAATATTAAAGTTAAAAACATGGATGTATTAATCAAACAAGCGACCATAATTTCGGAAGGTAGTCCATACCATTTAAAGGTAAAAGACATTTTAATACAGAAAGGTAAAATTGTAGAAATTGAAGATTCAATTTCTACTAGCGGAATGAAAGAAATAAAAGCTGAAGGATTATATGTTTCAGCAGGTTGGATTGACATGCAAGGAAATATTCAAGACCCAGGTTTTGAGCATAAAGAAGACATTCAATCAGCAACGAAGGCAGCAGCGGCAGGTGGCTTTACCAAGATTGTAGTTTCTGCTATAAGTGAACCGGTTAGAGATTCAAAGTCACAATTGGAATACCTCAAAAAAAACGCATCCCCACTTGTTGAATTGTTAGCGTTAGGCGCATTGAGTAAAGGTGCGAACGGAAAAGAATTAGCCGAATTGTATGACCTAAAAGAAGCAGGAGCTGTAGGTTTTTCTGACGGTAAAAAATCTGTAAAAAATCCGAATGTACTGAACAGAGCGTTGTTGTACACTCAAGCATTTGATGGACTAATCTTTAATTTTCCGCACACCGAAGAAGTAGCTTACAAAGGCGTTATGAATGAAGGAGAAACTAGCACCAACCTTGGGCTAAAAGGTATTCCTGAACTTGCTGAATCCTTAATGGTGGCAAGAGATTTAAATATATTAGAATACACAGGAGGCAGATTGCACTTCAATAGCATTTCTACCACAAAGTCGCTTGAGCTAATTGCAAAAGCTAAAAAAGACGGTTTAAAGGTTACTTGCGATGTTGCTTCGTATAACTTATTGTTGGACGAAACAGAATTAAACGAATTCGACACCCGCTATAAAACCTTACCTCCACTTCGTTCCAAAGCAACTATAAATGATTTGATTAAGGGCATTAAAAATGAGACAATTGATGCGATTTGCTCTGACCATACGCCGGAAGATGTTGAGGAAAAGATGAAAGAATTTGACCATGCAGCATTTGGAATTATCAATTTACAAACCTCTTTTGCTGCAGCTAATACAGCGTTGAAGAAAAAGATTTCTATCGCTGAAATTATTCCTTTCTTCACAACTAAACCAGCTTCAATTTTGGGAGTTACCATTGCAAAAATTGACATAGGAGAAAAAGCTGAACTTACTCTATTTCAACCTGAAAAAGAATTTACATTCACCAAAGCGCAAGTACTCTCGAAATCAAAAAATTCCGCTTTTTTCAATCGTAAATTAATAGGAAATGTGGTTGGAATTATGAACGCGGGAAAAACGGCACTAAACTAGAAATATAACTATTCTAGATCTATTAGAATAGATTGAACGGTTGTTAGTCATCGTGACTTCTACCTTTAATTTCTCTTTTTTGATAGGCATCTTCAGCTTCTTTTTGCTCTTTGGCCAATTGCTCTTCATTAACATTCCCAATGTTTTCTATGTCTGGTTGACCTGCATTGACCCAAGCGGTATACCAAATACTACCAACCATTACAATTGCCTTTCTCATTCTGCTCTCTACCATATCTCCCATTCTATTGGTGTAAGCTAAAGCAAATTGTTGAGAGTATTGTCTAACAGTACTGGCTCCTCTTGTTTCAAAAGCATATTTCTGATCTGATGGGATTTTTTGTGTCAAATCCTTTTCTATAAACAACACAGAATCCAAGTGAGAATGACTTTCCTCAACTGCATCCCAAATGGCATCAATTGGTTTATCGATATATGCCGCTCTACCAACCAAATAATCGTATTCATCTGCTGTAAGTTCAGGAATGCGAGACTCCCACAAACCATGAATTCCTTTTTGATTGGTTAGTTGACCGTTGTAGTTTTCTGTGGTATGAAGAGGAACGTGAGCATCAGCTATGTAATGACCAATATCTGCAGAGGTTGATAAAATTCGGTTCACATCTTTACTTTCAAATGCTTTTGTTAACCAATTCGTCATTCTAGCAACATGCCAGGGTACAATACCATATGCTTGTAGGGTATCTTCTGAATACTTTTCAACTGCATCAAACCAATACCTTGGCATTAATTCAAATGCATTTTGGCCATCTTTTGCGTAATGGTCAATGTCTATGTAATGTCGTGGCGCTTCATTTTTAGAAGCATACCTTCGTTTATCAGGATCAACAGCATGAGCAGTAACAAACTCAATATTTCTTTTGTAAAAGCCAATCATTTCAGGCGGCAGCGTAAAAACTGCCATCCGATTAATTCTGCGATGTCCATAAAACCCCCAAGACTGGCAAACAAGCATTACTGCTATTAAAACAAAACTTGCCAACCAAACTCTTTTCATAGATATTATACTTTTAATCCAACACCATCAAAAACAGGAACTAGTTCAGTTATATCTGTTTGCAAACAGTATTCAATATCTTTTTCCAAATTTAATCGTTGTAAACGTCGTCTGTGTGAAGAATCTTTTAAGAAATCGTTTAGGTTTGACTTGGCCGATTTGTACATTTGTCTTGCTGCAAGAGAAGAGTCAGATATACCCGTAAACACTTTACTTCCTTCAAAATAATTTACCACTGCTCCTGCAAATAACGAATCTTCAAGATTATACCTTCCCTTCCAACCAGCGCAAAGCAGAATTACATCTTTATTTTCATTTTCTAAAAACTTACAAACTGCAGTAAGATTTAAAAACGAACCAATAATTATTTTATCAGCCTCTTTGGCTTTCTCAATTGCTTGAGTCCCGTTGGTTGTGCTCAAAACAACGTCTTTACCTTTTAATTCAGGGTTCATGTAACTAAAAGGAGAATTACCAATGTCAAATCCTTCTACAATTTCACCGTGCCTCTCGGCGGCTGCAATATAGCCTTTTGCCTGATATGCTCTAGCCTCTTCAATCGTTGCCACAGGAATGATTTGGTTGATTCCCTCTTGAAAAGCCGTGCAAATGGCTGAAGTAGCCCTGAAAACATCAATCACTACAACAATACACTCTTTTTTAGTGAAGTAAACTGGAAAAAGTTCTGGAGAATAGCAGACCTCTAACTTTCGTTGAAATTCGTTTTCAGTTGTTTCCATCTACTTTACAAAAGGGAGTTTCACAATTTCTGCTTTTAATTGTCTTCCTCTGATTTCTAAAAATATTTCAGTTCCTATTTTAGATAGCTCTTTTGTTACATACCCCATACCGATACCTAATTTCAAACTAGGTGAAGAGGTACCCGAAGTCACTTCTCCAATTTTGTTACCATCAGCATCGTTTATTTGATACTCTTTTCTTGGAATACCTCGATCAATCATTTTGAAAGCGACTAACTTTCTTGTTGTACCTTTTTCTTTTTGCTCTAATAGTAATTTACTATCAACAAAATCTTTGGTAAATTTTGTAATCCAGCCTAACCCTGCTTCTATTGGAGAAGTAGAATCATCAATATCATTACCGTATAAACAAAAGCCTTTTTCCAATCTCAAAGTGTCTCGAGCACCTAACCCTGCTGGCATAATGCCAAAAGACTCTCCCGCTTTTATCACCGCAGTCCAAATCTTTTCCGCATGCTCGTGGTCAAAATAGATTTCAAATCCGCCTGAACCTGTGTAACCTGTAGCTGAAACCAACACGTTTTCAATTCCTGCGAAAGCCCCTTTCTCAAAGGTATAATACACCATGTCTGAAAGATTAATCTCAGTTAAAACCTGCATTGCTTCAGCAGCCTTTGGTCCTTGAACCGCTAATAATGTAGTTCGATCTGAAATATCTTGCAATTCAGCTTTAAAGTTGTTATTCTGTTGAATCCAATCCCAATCTTTTTGAATGTTAGATGCATTTACCACCAACATATACACGGACTCTTCTAACCTGTATATCAACAAATCATCTACAATACCGCCTCTACCGTTTGGCATGCAAGAGTACTGAACTTTTCCAATTTCTAATTTAGCTGCATCATTTGTGCTAATGCGTTGAATTAAATCAAGCGCCTCTGAACCTCTTACAATAAATTCTCCCATATGAGAAACATCAAAAACACCAACCCCATTTCTTACAGCCAAGTGCTCATGAGTTAAACCCGCATACTGCAAAGGCATATTATAACCAGCAAAAGGAACCATTTTTGCCCCTAGCTCTATGTGCACATTATTTAAAGCAATCTCTTTCATATCAATCTATTATTTCGTTCAAATATTTTAAATACAAACTTTTATTGGCAGTCACGGAGAACTTTTCATCAATTGTAATTCTCCCTGCTTTTCCAATTTGCAAACGTAATTCTTTATTATCAATCAAATTCGATAAATGTTCAAACCATTCATCTTCTGCAGTGGCTAAAAACCCATTTTTTCCATGATCTACAATGTTCGTGTTTACACCGACCGGCGACATAATTGTAGCAGACTCCAAAGCCATATATTGCAACCCCTTAAAGCCGCACTTTCCTCTACTCCATTGGTCATCAGTTAAGGGCATTACGCCTATATCGATTTCCTCTAATTGCTGTATCTCTGTGTCTTTGTTCCATTTCTCATTCTTCAACTCAATACCGTCAGCCTGCCAAGGCTGGTCACAAATTACTTTAAAGTAAATTTTCTGACCATATTTTTCAGTGAGTTTTGAAAAAACAGGATTTAAAAAATCGAGGTATTTTCGAGTTGTTTCAGTTCCTGTCCAACCAATGCAAATTCTATCGGAAGTATTCGATTTACTGCGTTTATGATAATTTGTATCAATGGTAGTTGGGATAATTTTAACATTTGAGCAAAATGCTGAAGCATAATCTGCCAAATACTGATTACCTGCAAAAACCATATCTGCGCAAGCAACAATTTTATCCGTTTTAGAAGGATTTTTAAGTACTTGCAACCGCTTGTTTCCACTAGAAACATTTGGAAGCCATATCGCATCATCAAAATCAAATACCACTTTTGCCTTTGATTTAGCGAATTTCCTTTCAAAGAATGTACTTGCTGTTAACATAGCTTCTCTGTGAATAAAAATAATGTCAAAATCATTCATTCTTCTTACATCGGCCTTCCGTATCGTTCTAGATTTTTTTAGTATTACGGCCTTCTTCAGGTACTGGCCTTTTCGATACAAGTAAAAATCATCTTCTTTTGAGATGATATTTGAAAAGGTAATTTCGAAATCATCGGCCTCCAAATAAGACAAATACTGTTCAAATCGAAACCTTTGTGCAGGTGAACGACCTTTTCTATGATTCGTGATTATGAGTATTTTTTTCTTCAATCCTAGCAATATTGATAAATAGAATCATATTTTTCAATTCCCAAGTCTAATGTAAAGAATTGCTTAGCTCCCGACCTGATTTCACCTATTCTTTTTTTCATATTCAACAGTTCTTTAGCAGCAACAGCATAGGCATCGTCAGTAAACGAATTTAAAATAACACCATTTTGAGTTTCTTTAAGAATTAGATCTGTATCGCCCAAGCCAGAATTAGCAATAATTGGCAATCCTAAACTCATTACCTCTGCCTGTTTGGTTGGCGAAACTGCTTTTCCTGAAAAAGAAGTTACTATGAAGAAAATGGAAGCATCTCCAATTGATATATAAGTTGGAATTTCATGGTACTCGCAAGAAACGATATAGATGGAATTATATTCCAAGTCAATTTTATTGCAAATGGTTTCAATTTCTGAAGTATCGCTTTTAGAAATAAAAAGGAACGCTGCATTGGGCTGCTTTGATTTTAATACCTTAAAAAACGCTAACATCTCTCTGAGCATGTATCGAGTTCCCAATGAACCTACGTAAGTTAATATATAACTCTCTTTTGGAATTCCAATTTCTGATTGCAATTTCATCACCTGAGTATCCGTTATTGTGTTAAAGTCAAAGTGCTCAAAGTCTACACAGCAAGGCACCACTAGAAATTTATTCTTTGTTTGAAATTCTTTGGCAATGTAGGCTTTTGCATTCTCGGTAAGTGTAACGATACAATCAGCTTGTTCAAACAGGTATTTTTCTTTTTTCTTGAAGTAGTAGTACATGAATTTAAAAACAGGGTTAGACATGTTCCAAATTTTCCCATCAACTCTTTCATCTGCCCAAAAACCACGGATATCGAAAACGAACTTCACTCCTAACTTTTTTTGCAAACTTTCGCCTACCATAGCAGGAATGATTGAACGACAATGTACAATTTGGGTTTTGTACTGCTTTGCTAACGCTAATGCCTTAGCTTTTAATTTTTGCACGGTTAAAAATGAAGATATAACCGGGATAGAGTTATCGTAATCAATGTAATTCCAACCAATGCTTGCGTCTTTGCACTTTTTACGAACAACTGCTTCGTTTTTCTTGAAGTTTTCGGGTTTCTCGCAGCTTAATATTTGAATATTATGCCCCTTTCTAGAAAGACCAATGAGATAAGGTAATATTTGAGCCTGACCTAACGAATCGGTTAAACCGTCATAGCTAATGAATAAACTATTTTTGGACATACTAACTATTTAACCATTGTTGCTTTAACTAATTCTAATCCAGATATGGCAAAAGCTGAATCTTCATTTCCAATTTTCTCACCCTCCAAATCCACCAGTGATTCTCATTACAAAGAAATGAAAAAACTTCTATACCCTTAAAATAAACAGCTTAATTCCGTTTCAATATTCAAGTAGAGAATGGTTAATTTTGACCACCTAACAAAAATATAAATTTGATGAAAGAAGTATATATTGTTTCCGCTGTAAGAACTCCAATGGGTAGTTTCAACGGCACATTATCAGGAATTAGTGCGCCAAAACTTGGAGCAGTCGCAATTAAAGGAGCTGTAGATAAAATTGGATTAGACAAAAACGAAATTCAAGAAGTTTATATGGGTAATGTTCTTCAAGCAAATGTAGGACAGGCACCTGCGAGGCAAGCAGCCATTTTTGCGGGACTAAGTGAAAACATTCCTTGTACTACCATCAATAAAGTTTGTGCTTCAGGTATGAAAGCAACTATGCTAGGAGCTCAATCTATAATGCTAGGAGATAATGATGTAGTGGTTACTGGTGGAATGGAAAACATGTCACAAGCACCTTACTATTTAGACAAAGTAAGAACAGGATATAAATACGGAAACGGTCAAGTTATTGACGGGTTAACCAAAGATGGATTAATTGATGTTTACAACAATTATCCTATGGGCAATGCAGCTGAATTGTGTGCAAAAGATTGTAACATTTCTAGAGAAGAGCAAGATGCTTTTGCCATTGATTCTTACAAAAAATCTGCTGCTGCTTGGGAAGCTGGAAAATTCAATGATGAAATTGTTCCTGTAATGATTCCACAGAGAAAAGGAGATCCCATTGCTTGCGATCACGACGAAGAATACAAAAATGTTTTCTTTGATAAAATCCCAACTCTTCGACCAGTTTTTGATAAAGATGGCAGTGTAACTGCAGCAAACGCTTCTACCATTAATGATGGAGCATCTGCATTGATTTTAATGAGCAAAGAAAAAATGGAAAGCTTAGGCCTAAAACCATTGGCAAAAATTATTTCTTTTGCTGATGCTGCACAAGCATCAGAGTGGTTCACAACAGCTCCTGCAAAAGCATTACCTAAAGCTGTGGAGAAAGCAGGTCTAAAGTTAAGTGACTTAGACGCAATTGAATTAAATGAAGCATTTTCAGTAGTAGGCATAGCGAATACACAACAAATGAACTTAGACCCAGCTAAAGTGAACATTAATGGTGGAGCTGTTTCTTTAGGCCACCCGCTAGGAAACTCAGGTTCTAGAATATTGGTAACCTTAATTAACGTATTGAAGCAGAATGGCGGAAAATACGGTGGAGCTGGAATTTGTAATGGTGGCGGCGGTGCTTCTGCTTTTGTAATTGAAAACATTGATTAGAATTTTCTTTCGCAAGGAATGAAATACGGGATTGGACATTTAAGCGTAGTACCCTGTAGGGCTGAAGCATCTGACAAAAGTGAGCAAGTAACACAGCTTCTTTTTGGCGAAACGCTAAAGGTTTATGAAAAAAAGCGAAGCTGGTACAGGGTTAAAACGGCTCACGACAGTTACGAATGTTGGATGGATGAAAATCAATTCAAATTCATTACACAGCGCGAATTTGAAAAACTGAATTCAGAAAAGCCTCTTGTTGTATCAGATTTAGCAGAAGTGTTAACCAAAGAAGATGGCTCAGAATTGATGACCGTTTTGATGGGTTCTAACCTCCCAAATTTAGAAAACAAAATTGTTGACGTTAAGGAAGCAGTTTGGAAGTTTGAAGGTTCATGTACAAATACCAACGTAATTCATGAGAAAAAAAAGTTAACCGAAAACGCATTCATGTTATTGAATGCTCCATATCAGTGGGGAGGTAGGTCTCCTTTCGGCATTGACTGTTCAGGGTTTGTTCAATTGGTATATAAGCTCAATGGAATATACTTACCAAGAGATGCCTCTCAGCAAGCTTCAATGGGACAACCTCTTTCTTTTATAGAAGAAGCTGAAGAAGGTGATTTAGCGTTTTTCGACAATGAAGAAGGAAAAATTACACACGTTGGAATTATCTTAGCAAACAATAGAATTATTCATGCTTCGGGAAAAGTGAGAATTGACAAATTAGATCATCAAGGTATTTTTAATCAAGAAAAGCGAGATTATAGTCATAGATTGAGATTAATTTCGAGTATATATTAATTGTTATTTTGGCAAACTATTTGCTAACTAAATGTTGAATTTAAAAATGAAAAAAATGAAAAAGTTATTAAGTGGGTTATTCATATTGATGATTACTATTTCTTGTACAGCACAAAACAAGCTTGCTGATGGATTATATGCAAAAATAAACACGTCAAAAGGAAGCATTTTAATTAAACTTGAAATGGAAAAAACTCCGATGACAGTTGCCAATTTTGTGGGATTAGCTGAAGGTAAAATTAAAAACAATAAAAAGCCAAATGGAACACCATTTTATGATGGAATTGCTTTTCACAGAGTGATTGCTAACTTTATGATTCAAGGTGGAGACCCAACTGGAACAGGTGCCGGAGAGATTGGATATGCATTTAAAGATGAATTTGACCCCAGTTTAAAGCACGACAGGGCAGGAACATTATCTATGGCGAATAAAGGTCCTGCTACCAACAGTAGCCAATTCTTTATTACACACAAAGATACTCCATGGTTAGATGGTAGACATACCGTTTTTGGTTATGTAATTGAAGGACAAGGAACCGTTGACTTAATTGCTCAAGGAGATGTTATTAAAAGTGTCGAAATTATAAGAAAAGGTGCTGTAGCAAAAGCCTTTGACGCACCTGCAGTATTTGCTAAATTAAGTGGTTTACCACAAGGAAACAACTAACACAAAATGCACATAAAAAAAAGGCGATTTCACTTGAAATCGCCTTTTTTTATATCAAATTTAAAAGAACCAAAGCATAACCGAAAAACCTTGCAAACCTAAATAAACCTAGTAGTAAAAAAGTTTTAAACGGAAACCGAACGGCACCGGCAACAAGGCAAATAGACGAAAATGGCAAAGGAAACAATGCTGCAAAAACAATTAACACTCCACCCCACTTTTGAATTAGTTTGAAACGCTTTGAAAACTTTGATAAAATCCATTGCTCTATTTTGGGCTGACTGCCTATATATTTCCCTATAAAATAAGCAATAACACCACCAACATAAGACAAAACGGCTAAAACAGATACCATTCCATAGGGGAACTGAAACTTTTTAGACCATATAATGAATAAGTCAGGCGGAATAAGGCCTAAAACAATTTCAGAAATAAAAAATATAGAAAGTGCCCACCAAGTATTTATGCTATTTAATAAAGTTTCTAGCTTGCTATTATAATTTGGAACATATTCTTTAAAAATAAGAAATGCACCTATTAGCACAGCAAAACCAATTGTAATTTTTAAGCTATTCTTCCAAAGGAATGTATAAACACCTTTCCTCCTGTAATAATGATGATAGATATTTAACCTACTTCTGCGCTTTGTTCCAGATTCTATTTTCATGGTTTGCAAAATTACGTTCTTTATTCTCGTGATTTTAGAACCGACTTAAAAACTATTTTGTAAAGCATTTGTTCTCTATTCTGTTACTTAAATAATAATAATGCACGCAGTATTTCCACTAAACATAGCTATTTTACCTCAAGAGTCAGTTGCCTTACATCTTTTTGAGCCAAGATATAGAGAGCTGTTTGCAGATCACAGAAATGGTAAAGAATTTGTTATTCTCTATACCAACAAAGGAGAAAATTCAAACTTTGGCACACTTGTAACCATTGACAAAATTATAAATGAATTTCCCGATGGAACCGTTGATGTTATTGTTAAAGGTATACAAGCAGCCAAGATTAAATCATTCGAGCCATTTGTTCAAAACAAATTATACTCTGGTGTAGAGGTAGAAAAACTAAATCTACTTCATAACGCAAACGAAAAACTTACTGAACAATTTACTGACTATCTGGTGAGTATTCAAAAAAGTTGTAACAAGCCTTCACCCCTCAGTCTGTATTATATTGCAAATAGACTCCAGTTATCCTACGAGAAAAAAAATGAGTTCCTACAGATTGATAACGATGAAATCGCAAACAATTTTCTTAGAAACGAGATAAAATTTATAAGGAAGATCCGAGAACAAGAAGCAACTTTAAAACACAATTTCCATTTGAACTAATAAGTTCCTGCAGAAAGCATTACTAAGGTGCAAGCATCTTCAACAACGATTCCCTTTCTTCGTAATCTTTCCATAAAATCTATATTGATGGTGCCTGGGTTAAAAATTACCCTTTTCGGATTTACCGCCTCCACATAGTCATAATATTCTGGTTGATTTTGAGGTCCTAAATAGAGGGTAATGGTATCAACCTCTTGTATGACTTCGATTGCCGGAACGATCTCCAAGTTTTCAATTTTTTCCATTTTTTATTCCAACAGGAATAACTTCATGTCCAAAATTCAATAGCTTTTTTACCGCCATGTTTGAATACCTGGAAGGATTTGTCGATGCTCCTAGAACGATTGTTTTCTTAGATTCCATTTTCTGAATTTGCTTGGCTAAATTTACAACAAATAATAGGCACATGAGGAAGATTGTTTTACTTGGCTCGGGAGAATTAGGAAAAGAATTGGTTATTAGTTTAAAACGTTACGGTTGTATGGTAATAGCTGTTGATAGCTACAACAATGCACCTGCAATGCAGGTTGCCGACGACAGAGAAGTCATAAACATGCTTGATGGAGATGCTTTAAGAAAGGTAATGGACAAGCACCGGCCTGATTTTATTATTCCAGAAATAGAAGCCATTAGAACAGAAAAGCTACTTGAATTCGAAAATGAAGGAATTACCGTTGTGCCTTCGGCTAAAGCTGTAAACTTTACTATGGACCGGAAAGCGATAAGGGATTTAGCGGCCAAAGAACTCGGTTTAAAAACTGCCAATTATCGATATGCCACAAGCGCAGATACACTGCGAAAAGCCGTTGAGGATATTGGTATACCATGCGTTGTTAAACCCTTAATGTCTTCTTCTGGAAAAGGACAGTCTACCATAAAAACGGAAGAAGATATTGCAAAAGCTTGGAAGTATGCTAACGAAGGTGCAAGAGGCGATAAAATGGAAGTAATAGTTGAAGAGTTTATTCCTTTTGAATCTGAAATAACGCTATTGACTGTAACACAATCCAATGGACCAACATTGTTCTGCCCTCCTATTGGCCACAGACAAGAACGTGGAGACTACCAAGAAAGCTGGCAACCTGCAGAAGTAAAAACTGAATGGTTGACAGAGGCTCAAAATATGGCAGACAAAGTAACTGCAGAATTAAAAGGAAATGGACTTTGGGGTGTTGAATTTTTCTTGACCAAAAGTGGTGTTTACTTTTCAGAATTGTCTCCAAGACCACATGACACAGGCATGGTTACCTTAGCTGGCACACAAAACTTTAGCGAATTTGAACTGCATGCAAGAGCCATTTTAGGCTTGCCGATTCCAAAGATTAGGTTAGAGCGAAACGGGGCAAATGCTGTTATTTTAGCTTCGAAAGAAAGTACCGCTTGGCCAAGCTACACTGGATTAGAAGCGGCTGCCAACTTTGATTATGCTGACTTTAAAATTTTCGGAAAACCGACAACCAGACCTTATAGAAGAATGGGGGTTGGTTTAGCCTACGGTGATTTAAACGCTGATTTAGACGAATTAAGAAAAAAAGCAAAGCAAGTTGCCGACTGTATTAAGGTCAACTAGAATCCTTTAATATAACGCTTTAAACCTTCAGAATTATTCTGAATACTAGCTGGGTTATCCATTTTTAAAGCTTTCTCCCAGTTGCCGTACATTACATTTGGTAACACAATAAATTTTGTCCCGAATTTATCACTATTTTTTTCAACCAATGATTTTCTAGCTTCAAGGTCTAATTCACCATCATCAAATTGATTATTAAAATCAGCTAGGTTATCTCCAATGAGCATAACAATTTGGTAATTACTCATCACCTTTTTTCTTCGTTCTACCTTCGAACTCGAATTCGTTTTCAGCATGATGTGAGTAGGATTGATATCAATACCTAGCTTGTTTAAGTTTTTTACAGTAGCCTCTAACTCTTCAATTGAGCGATTACTTATAAAAAAAACTTCAAACCCATTACTTCTTGCATAATCAATAAAATCTACAGCACCTGGAATAAACGAAGCGCTTGCCTGCATCGTCCAACGCTCCCAACTTTCTTGGGAATAAGAAGTTTTATTTTGAATTAGCCAACCATTATAAGGTGAGTTATTCAACACCGTTTCATCCAAATCCAATACTACAGCAGGTTTCTTAATAGAACCATCAGGCTGATCCTGAATATTGTTCATTAATTGATACCGAGCTATATTAAAAGCTTGGTAACAAAGCGCTTCATATTCTGCAGCCGTTTGCTGCCATATAACTGCACTTAGCTTAGCATCTTCCGTTATTGTAGTTTCAGTATTACTAACTGATGATTTAGAACTAGAACAACTCCACAGAATTGAAATGGAAACAATGGAAACAAATACTCTTTTCATTTTATTGAATTATAATTTCAAATTTACTAATTGCCGATAACGAAAATACACCTAAAACTTCATCTTGAGCACTACCTGCAGCATCTCTTATGTTGGATCTAATATTTGATGGGGGCACCGCGAATAAACCATCATTGCCTGAAGTAGCTGCGACTTGGCTCAAAAACTCAAATACTTCAGAGTTAATACTTTGTAACTCTACAGAAGAAACGTCTCCAACAACAAACGGATTATCATCGTCTGTAATCACAGAACGTAAAGGTAATATGAATACTAAACCATCACCTGCATCTCCGCCAAAAGCCGCATCTTCAGAAAGAATCATAAAAGCAGGATCCTCCTTGTAAACCGGCTCTCCATTTTTAAATGGCTTAATCCAATAAAAATCTTTTCTTCCTGGAAAATCACGGGCGAAAAACTGTGAATAAAACCCTTCTTCAGAACTAAAGGTCGAGGGCTCGAAGGCATACGTCATGCTATCGATTACAGGTACAGGATTTAAAGTTGAGGATGCTGTATATGTGACACCTTTATATTCTAATTCTAACTTATACGAATAACCAATACTATCAAGTGGCCCAGAATCAGATGGGTCGTAAAAATAATTCCCATTACCATCGTTTACAAAATTGTACAGGGTGTTTCTAGGGCCCACAACTCTTATAGTTGCATCGTCTTCCGAAGGAGTTGCTACATTGGAAAAATAAGGAGCGGTGGTTGTTAGTTTTATGATCTGAACGGTTGAATCACTATTTAGAAAAGCATCCACAACCAATCGATCTCTGCCACTGTCTAGTTCCAAGTCAATAACGTCTTCACAAGAAGAAAATAAGAATGTAACAAACAGTAAATAAAGTATGTGTTTAAATTTCATAACCATTAAAAATTAAAGTTGTAAGAAACCGCAGGAACAAAGCTTCCTATCACTGCAAAACGAACTGCATTAGTAACTCGTGGGCTATCATTGTCTTGTTCAAAGAAAATAGAAAATGGATTTCTTCTGCTATACACGTTGTAAACAGAAAATACCCACTCCCCATTGAATTTTCTGTCTTTGTTTTTCTCTGGTGTTAAGGTTGCAGAAATATCTAATCGGTGATAATTAGGAATACGATAATTGTTCCGAGCATCTCCATCGTTATGCGGAAGCACAACTCCTTGAATTTCGTAACGGTTTGTTGGAAAAGTAGCTGGAGTTCCGCTTGAAAAAACAAAGTTTGCCGAAAAGCTCCATTTCTCAGTTAATTCATAACTTGATACGACACTTAAATTATGCGCTCTATCGAACCTTGTTGGATACCAAGCATCTCGATTAATTCCATTCACTTGTCGTTCAGTTTTGGCCAACGTATAGCTCACCCAACCCGTTAACTTTCCAGTATTTTTTTTAATGTACCACTCTACCCCATATGCTCTTCCATCTCCAGAGAGTAAATCTCCTTCTAATTGAGTATTAAAAAATAGATCAGCATTATCTATGTAATCTATTTGGTTCTGAAAGTCTTTATAATATAATTCAACTGAAGCCTCGTACTTGTTTTGCTTAAAATTTCTGAAGTAGCCAACAGCAACTTGATCTGCAATTTGAGGCTCTATGTTATTTGTAGTAGGTAACCACAAATCAACAGGTGTTGAAGCAACTGTGTTTGATATTAAATGTAAATATTGCGTCATTCTATTAAAACTTGCTTTTAAAGAACTCGTTTCGGTAAGCGAATAATTAACAGCGAACCTTGGTTCAAAGTTGGTATAACTCGTATTCGACTTATAGTTGCGGTAAGATGGTCTCCAAAAGCCTAAGTCTAGTTTATACAACTCTGACTCATTCAGTGTTTCCGATGCTAGTTCTTTTCGTATTCCGGGCTCACCATTTACATACTCTTGCTCTCTATCTCCCTCAAACCTAAAATGAGAGACTCTTGCCCCATAAAGCAATGAAAGTCGAGATCCTATTTTTTGCTCATTCTGGGCGTATACTCCACTCTCATTGGCAAATTTTTCGGGAAGGCTTAAACTGTTAGACTGACCATCGCTTATAAATGCCGCTTCTGCCGGTTTAAAATCGTAGTAAATAATTTGTCCTCCAAATTTCACGGTATTTTTATTGTTCAAGTAATAAGTAAAGTCGGGCTTTATGCTTCCACTAACAATGCTTGATGACCACTCGAAATCATCTCTAGCATCATCCTCTTCAATTCCAAAAGAGTAATCGTAGTCGCTATAAAAAGTAGTTAAATTCATGAATAACTTCTCATTAAAAATGTGATTCCAACGGAAGGTTGCTGTAGCATTTCCCCAATTAAAGGCAAAACCTGAACCAAAAACATCTCTTCCAAAGTAGCCAGATAAGAATATTCGGTTATTCTCATTTATTCGATGGTTGATTTTTGCAGTTAAGTCATAGAAATAAAACCTACTATCTCGCAGATCGTTGTTTAAAAAAGGTTTTGCCAATACATCTGCATATGATCTTCTACCGGCAACTATGAAAGATGTTTTATCATTTATAGGACCTTCTAAAGCTAATCTACTAAATATCAAACCTACCCCTCCTGTTCCGGTAAATTTTTTACTATTCCCTTCTTTCATTCTAACATCTAAAATAGATGATAGTCGACCACCATATTCAGGTGCTATTCCTCCTTTTACCAACTTAACATTTTTCACCGCATCAGGATTAAACACAGAGAAGAAGCCGAACAAATGAGAAGAATTATAAACAGGAGCTTCGTCTAACAAAACTAAATTCTGATCAATGCCTCCTCCTCTTACATTAAACCCTGTACTTCCTTCTCCCACAGTACTCACCCCCGGAAGTAATAAAACACTCTTAACAACGTCTGCTTCTCCCAACAAAGCAGGTATTTTTTTAATGTCCTTAGCATCAATTTTATTGACACTCATTTCTATACTTTTTATGTTTTGTTCAGCCCCTTCTGCCTCAATAACAACTTCATCAATTTCATTGGCAGCTTCTGACAACTCTATATCTATTTTTTGATTCGAATTTAATTCTATTGTTTTTACCTTTTCATCATACCCTATGAAAGAATAAGTGACTGAATATGTTCCTTGTGGTAAGGTGAGCGAATAGAACCCGTAGACGTTGGCGCTTACACCTGTTCCGATAGATTTTACCGCAACTGTAGCTCCAATTAACTCTTCACCTGATTCAGCTGCAGTAACATAGCCACTGATGGTAAATTTTTCTTGAGCGTTTACTGCAAATAGAAGTAAAAAACTGAATAATAATAAGGTTATTTTTTTCATTATGAAGATAATTCGGCGCAAATTTAACCGTAGCTTAAGGATTATGTTTCCTTAAGTGATAGAATTAACAATAACTTGATAGTTGGGAATACGGGAGTATTAGTGGTTAGCTTTTTAACGCACGATCTATTTGACGCTTAGCATCTTTTTCTTTTAAACTTTCACGTTTATCGGCTATTTTTTTACCTTTCACCAAGGCTATATTCAGTTTTGCGTAGCCTTTATCATTGATAAATAAAAGAGTGGGAACGATAGTTAACCCTACATCTTTCTTTTTCTTTATCAGTTTTTCAATTTCTTGTTTGTGTAGTAATAGTTTTCTCGCTCGTTTAGATTCGTGGTTTGAAAAACTTGCATTTTCATAGGGAGTTATGTCAATGTTGTAAGCAAACAATTCGCCACCTTTAAAAGCACAATAGCCTTCTTTAATACTTGCCTTTCCTAGTCGAATAGACTTAATTTCAGTGCCTCTTAACTGAATTCCCGCTTCAAAAGTCTCAAGAAATTCATATAAAAAGGATGCTTTTTTATTTCTAATTTTTACATCTGCACTCAACTTCTCTCCCATGCCCCAAATTTAATTGATAAAAACTACATCTTCAGGTTTTGACTTTTTTAACCACGCATGTACAATAATAGACATATCCTGATCATCATATGCAGGTTCTAATTGCGATTTAATCAATTCCACATTCATTAAATCAACTGATAAGGGAACCTTTCCGTAACCTTTGTACCTGCCCTTTTCAACTAAAACGATAGCCTGTTTGGCTTCTTTAGCCATTTCCTCTTTCAATACAAAAGTTGTGTTCCTCTCCACTTTTTCTTCCACCGCTTGTTGCACTCTGAGGTTGTACGTCGAGGAATCTTCCTTAGCTTCACAGGCACCTCTGCAATCTAGGTCTTCTATGTAGTTGCATTTTCCTGAAGAAATAGGTTGAAGGCCTGATAAGCGGGGACATAAATCATAATCCTCTACCATTTCTTTTAGAAATCGTTTTAACTCGAGCAAACTTTTAAAGGATTTAATTGGTTTATCGTGTTTGCCGCACCTTCCACAACTAAATCGCTCGTAGCCATTCCGATCTGTGTATTGAAACAAGCCGTAATTCAAAGTAATTCGCTTTAATGAGCGATTATGTATGGGCCAATGTTTTTTGATTTCTGTTGCTTCAATAATATCAACCAGTAAAGCATTTGGAATTCCCTTAAAATCAATTCCAAATATATTTTTTACAAAATGGTACTTGGATTTGGTATTTGTATTGCCCGAAAAATGAGAGTGAACCCGTTTCTTAATGTCTTTCGCTTTGCCAATGTAAATCACTTCTTTTTTTTGATTTAACATATAATAAATACCCGGTTTGTTAGGCAAGGCTATAAAATCCTCCTTGGGCATATTCGGCGGCATCAAGCCTTCTAAACTCAATGGATTCAAGGCTTTATCAATAAACCCTTCTCGGTCTATTTTCATTAATTGAGTGAAGAGAATTGCTGTTGCCTTGGCATCTGCCGCAGCACGGTGAGCATTATTGAGCGGAATACCTTCACTTGCACAAAGTTTTCCTAGGCTATATGAGAATTTTCCCGGAAGCAACTTTCTGCTAAGCCGAACGGTACACAGTTTCTTTCTTCGAAAAGATAATCCAATTCTATCAAATTCAGCCTTAACAAATCCGTAATCGAAATTTACATTATGGGCAACAAAAACACAATCTTCTAAGAACGAATCAATCTCTTTAGCAACGTCAAAAAAGATAGGCGCATCTGCTACTAGACTATTATCAATTCCTGTAAGCTTTGTTATGTTATGTGGAATATCTTGGCATGGATTAATGAGCGTTTGGTACTCATCCACAATTTTTTCACCATCATGTTTGTATATTGCAATTTCCGTGATTCTACTCCTAGTGGCACTGCCTCCCGTTGTTTCTATATCTACTATTGCATACACTTCTCAAAAGTAATTCTTTCGACTGTAATAATTAATCAATTTTTAATCTCTTTTTTAAGCGTAAAGCTGTATTCAATTGTTACTTTTGCACTCCAAAAAATAAAAATTATGGCAACAAACAGAACGTTTACAATGATTAAGCCTGATGCAGTTAAAAACAACTACATTGGAGCTATTTTAGACAAAATTAATGGTGCAGGCTTTAAAATTATTGCCATGAAATACACCAAGTTAACAGAGGAAACTGCAGGTCAATTTTACGAAGTTCACAAAGAAAGACCTTTCTACGGTGAGTTAGTTGAATTTATGTCATCAGGACCTATTGTTGCTGCAATACTTGAAAAAGACAATGCTATGAATGATTTTAGAACTTTAATTGGTGCTACCAACCCGGCAGAAGCAGCAGAAGGAACTATTCGTAAATTGTATGCAGAATCTATTGGTGCGAATGCCGTTCACGGATCTGACAGCGATGACAATGCAAAAATAGAGGGAGATTTCTTCTTCTCTAATTTAGAGCGTTTCTAAGGTATTATAAAATCTTACAAGCCCATTTCAACCTTGTTGAAATGGGCTTTTTTGTTTTAAGTATTTCAAAATAAAAGAATTTGATTTGATTTTTTAAAGTAGCTCAATTTTTATATCTTTGTTTTCAATCAATTATTAACGATCAAAAAAAGAGAACTACGACATGGGAAAAGGTGATATTAAGACAAAAAAAGGTAAGCGAAATGCAGGGTCTTACGGAGTAAGTAGAAAGCGAAAAACAGTGAGTAGCGTAATCGAAGCAAAGCCCAAAAAAGCGGCGACGAAGAAAAAAGCAGCACCTAAAGCAACCGAAGAAAAAACCAAAGCTGCGCCAAAGAAAACAGCTGCAAAAAAGCCGGCAGCAAAAAAAGCTCCTGCTAAAAAAACTACCGCAAAGAAAAAAGAAGAGTAAAATCATTTACTTCAACCAATTCTAATTGAAAAAGCCACCTTAATACATTGTATGAGGTGGCTTTTTTATGCAGAACAGCTTAGCTGTAATTTTATAAGGTAGAATAGAATTATAGACTTCTCAACTATTTACACTCAAACCAATTAAACACTGAAGATATATTAAATAAAATGATGAAATATTGCTGATTTATCTGCAACAGAGATAAAAAGGTAACAAATATGAAACAACAACTAATTTAAAACGAACATTGACTGATCTTTTAAAATCAAAAGCTAGAGCTTTAAAACTAGAACAAACAATCGATTAACGATATGGCAATGTTTGAATTTGAACATTTATTTCGCGGAGCCTTTTCCGTAAATATTGGTTTGATCACCTACCATGAAGGTAAATTGCAACTTCTTATACAAGAAAAAGAAGATTACCCTTCACAAAACGAAACTGGTTTACCGGGTAAAATAATCCTACCCAACGAAGAGACAGAGGATGCGCTAAAAAAGCTAATGCTCGAATTAATTGGAACAACTAATTTTTACAGAAAGCAATTAAATGCCTTCACGAAAGTGAATCGGCATCCACTTGGCAGAGTTGTTTGCTTTACCTTTTATGGGCTAATTTCTTTCGAAAAAGTAAAACAGATGTCTTCGAAATTATCGTGGCATGAACTGAACAATGTTCCAAACCTTTGTTACGATCACAATGATATTGTTAAACTCATTCGTAATAGTTTTAGAAAAGGGCTAGTCCGCCATCCTAGAGTGTTTGAAATTTTACCCGAAGAATTTGTTTTACCCGACATCTTAACCATCTATCAACAAGCATTTTTAACAAAACTTGATGCCTCTAATTTTTCAAAGCAAATTATTAAGAGTGAATTGGTAAAACCCATTAATAAAACAAGAAAAGCCTTCGGACGACCAGCGAAACTATATACCCTCAATAAGTCGGCTATAAAAAAGAAGTCAAAAGAAAAGGTAAGTTTTAACTTTTACTGAAAGTTTTGAAGCAACCAATAGAGCACAATTGGTATGTGTACAAAATGAATAAAAACTTATTTTAGCATGACCATGAAACACAGTATTTCTAACGCACATTTACACGTAAGTGTATTAAACCAGGGCACTGAACTTTGCAGCTTAAAATCGAATAAAACAGGTGTTGAATTCATGTGGCAGGCCGACCCAAAAGTTTGGGGAAGCCATGCGCCAGTTTTATTCCCCGCCATCGGTTCATTTCGAAATGATGTTTGCACCATTGATGGGAAAGAATACCAAATTCCGAAACATGGCTTTATTCGACATAACGAAGAGTTAGTTTTACACGAAAAGACAGAGACAGAATTGCATTTCCTTTTGAACTATTCTGACAAAACCTTGAGTATTTATCCATATAAATTCAGGTTTACGATTTCATTTAAATTGCAAGCTAACAAGTTAATTGTATCTCATAAGGTAGAAAATTTAGAAGATCAAGAAATCTATTTTTCGTTGGGAGGGCATCCTGCATTTAACTGCCCGCTGCACCTAGATGAGGAATATTCTAATTATTATATTGAATTTGAAAAAGTTGAAAGTGCTTCAAGCACCCTACTTTCCGAAAATGGGTTAATAACCAATAACACTACTACAATATTAACCAACAGCAACATTCTCAACTTACACCCTACTCTTTTTAACAACGATGCGCTTATTTTCAAAGAGTTAAAATCGAGAAAGGTGAGCTTAAAAAGCAAAAAATCAAGCCAGGTTCTCAGCCTAAGCTTTGCTGATTTTAAATATTTAGGGCTTTGGGCAAAACCCAACGCACCTTTTGTTTGCATTGAACCTTGGCTTGGCATTGCAGACCATGAAAATACAGATGGTGACTATCTGAAAAAAGACGGTCTAATTAAATTGCCAAAAGGAGAAAGTTTTGAAGCGAGTTTTGAGATTGAGATTGAGGAATGAAGTACGCGACACGATGAAATAAGGTAAATGAGGCGATTTTATGATCTTCCGAAGTTCGTTCAGTGGTTTATCGCTATCATTTTAATGGTTGGGGGTTTAGCACTATGTATGCCTCTCATACTGAAACCGTATGGACTACTCATAGTTCCGTTGCTAGCCCCTTTGTTAAATTTGGTAACTGTTCCCTTTTTCAAGTTAATAGGTTACTACAAATACCTCAATCCGTATGTACTTTCTTGCGTTCAAAACGATAAGGAATATGACCTTCATAACATTTTTACATTCGACTATTTGATAAACTTTAAATGGGAAGATCGTGGAGCGTATGCCCAAAAAGTTTTGCTGGTGCATTATGTTAAATCATTGCTTACCATTATTGAAAGAATTGAGAACGAGCAACTATCGCCAAACGTTAAGGTAGTTGGGTGCAGTTATTTTTTTAATACAAGGACGGCTGAAAAGTTTGGATTCACCTTGAGCAATGCTTCTCTATTTTGGAAGATAAACTCTATACTTCAGTTTATTGAACTGAGTTACCTGTACTCTTTTGCTAAAGGGAAATGGGCAATGCCAAAATTTTGGCAAGTGAAAAGAGCAGAAATAGTTGGAACTGATTTAGTAGTGCGGAAAGAGCAGTTAGAGCAATGGGTTCTGAGATTAGAGGGGTAAGATTAAATAGATTGCGATTGATGTTTATTCTTATCACCTTTTGATTGCAATTAATTGCATCATCCTTATTAAATGCCAATATCAACTTTCTTTTAGTGCAGCCTTACCCTAAAAACACAAAAGCCACAGAGAACAAATTCACTGTGGCTTTGCTGTCATAAAATCTCTGTGGTAGATCTTATTTGTTATCGGAAAAGTAGCACCTCAAAATGCCGTCATTCTTTTCGTTGCTTATCTTCTTCTAACTTTTTTTGGCTTAACAGGCACACCTACTTCAACCATTCCTAATTGTAAAACAGTAGAGTCGGCAGCTGTAACATTTCTAAAGTTTTTATATTTCCCTGGATACCCGGTTACGTTGTTCTCGGTTTTTGTGGTCTTCTTTATTATTTCAAACATTGGGTGGACTAAATAATCTGCCCCGCTTTGCTGTATTGCATGGGCAATCGCCATGTTTTTGCCATACTCCGGATTTATTGCATAATCTGCAGTTCTCATAATGTACTGTCCTGATAATTTGGCATTTTGAATTTCTACTTCAGCGAGAATAGGGTGAGAAATAACACCGGTTTTACGAATGTAATCTACATCTGTGGTTTTAATTTTACTTACAGAGGAGCAAGCCACTAATCCTATAGATAGCGCTGCACAGCGCTAATAATTTTTTCATGTTTTGTTGTTTTGTTTTGGCAATGATATAAAATTCATTGAAAAGATGAAATACCGGAAAACCAGTATTTTTAAAAACTTTTTTTAAGAGAATAAATGAATCTCAAAAAAACAACAATCTTAACTAACTGAAATTTAATATTAAAAAATAAAAAATGAATTAATACCTAATATTCTTATGTATTTTTATTAAATACTTAAGAATCTTATGTATATTTGTCCTATGTATTCATCAGAACTAATAAAAGGAACCCTAAAAACCATTGTACTAAACTTGTTGCGCGACAAGGGCAGAATGTATGGTTACGAAATCACCGCTAAGGTGAAGGAACTAACAGACGGTAAAATTCAAATAACGGAAGGCGCACTGTATCCAACCTTGCATTCGCTCGAAAAAAACGGCGAACTGGAAACAGAAAAGGAGTTTATTGGGAAGCGAGTGAGAAAATACTACTCACTTACTTCGCAAGGCCAAGAAACTGCCAGCCAAAAGGTAAATGAATTAGCCGACTTCATGAATACCATGAAATTTTTGTTAGATCTTGAACCCAAACTAGGAAATGCATAGCCTTGGTGATTTAGAGTTTGACTTTATTGAGCGTGATCTCAAATCACGAGGGATTGTTTCGGAGGATTTACGAGACAATCTCTTGGATCACATTTGTTGTATTCTTGAAAATGAAATGAACGAAAACGATGATTTCGATGAATACTATCATCGTATTCTGCCCCGATTTTTTAAGAACGAACCAGCTGAAATGCAAACAGAAACTGATAATTTACTCAAATTTAAAAACTTTTATACCATGAAAAAATATTAAATTTTTCGGGCATTGCCACTGTAGTGCTCACCATTTTAGGCGCTTTATTTAAAAGCATGCATTGGCCAGGTGCCGCAATGCTCATTATTCTAGGCGGTTTTTCGTTTAGTATCATTTACATGCCTCTGCTTATTGTGCTTAAGCTGAAAGATGACGAATCTAAAATTGACAAGTTGGTTCATTCTTTTGGATTAATCTTAGCGATTTTCTTAACTGCCGGAGTATTGTTTAAAATTATGAGATGGCCTTACGCCAACAACCTCATGTTTTACTCTACCCTTTTGTTCACTTTCATATTTGTGCCAATCTACTTTATCACTCGGTTCAGAAAACCTGAAAAAAAGTTTAACACCATGGTGAACTCTGTTTTAATGATTGCCGTTGGCGGTATCTTCTATTCCATGTTCGACATGAGCTACAGCAGAAAATACGAGCAGTTAATGGTAGAGAATCACATTTACATTCATGAGAATACTGAAAAATTAAGGAGTTCGAATGAACGGTTAATGGCAATAGAAATGGGCAATCCAACGGCTCAGCAGTTTCACCAACTGTCTACTGAGTTAAACAGTGAAATTGAAGCAATCGTGAAAGAAATTGTTGAAAGTCAATCTACCAGAGATGCTCTTCAGTTTGTGGCAGCACTAGACGATAATGTGAATAGCTACAACATTCAAATTGCAGAATTAAACATGGAAGAACTAACCTCCATTGAGTTGAAACCCTTCAAAAGATTGAACGAGGTGAATACCGATGTAGCCATGAATGTGCTTGCTAGAACGCAGCAACAACTGGCAGTGAATGAAAATAGCTATTTAACCAACCTTTTAGCACACAAGTAAAGGAGAGTAGTTAAACAATTATTTGTGGCAAGTCCTTCTGCGAAAGCAGAGGGACTTTTTTTGTTACCTACTTCCCCACTCTGTCCACGAACCATCGTAAACGGATAGCTTCGCTTGCATGAACTCAGAAGCTGCTAAAAATAAAATACAAGCTGTAATGCCAGATCCGCATGAAAAGATAATAGAGTTTTCATTTTCAAACAATATTAAACGTTTTTTCAATTCTTCAACTGATTTGTATTTTCCATTTTCCAGTAAGCTTTCATAATGCAAGTTACAAGAGTTCGGTATATTTCCTGATCGCAACCCTTCCCGAGGTTCGGGAGCTTTGCCTAAAAATCGAAGTTCAGAACGAGCATCAACAACTAGGGCGGTATTGGTTTCTAAATTCTTTTGAATTCCCTGATAATCTATGAGAAATTGAGGTTGAAATATCGCTTCAAAGTTTCCCAGCTCAAATTGCTCTTCCCTGTTATTCACTGTAGGAAAGCCAGAATTTATCCATTCCTGCAATCCTCCATTCAGTACAAATACATTTTCATGCCCCATACTTTTAAAAAGGAACCATACCCGCGGGCTAGAATAAATGCCCAACAAGTCGTACACAACTATTTTACTGTTTTTATTAATTCCCAATTTTCTACATTCCTCTTGAAATTGAAACTCACTTGGAAAAGTATTTGGTAAGTCAGAATCTTGATCTGAAAACTTTTCTTTTAAATCGAAAAAACGAGCGTTTCTGATTTTCAAATTTTCAAACTCAGCCGGAATTGTTTCTTTTTTTGCTACCAATGTGGTGTATAGAATAATCAAATTTTCATCCTCCAAATGCTCCGAAAGCCATTGAGTAGAAACGAGAGATTTTAGCATCATTTTAAAAAGTATTTGGAACCGTTCGAAAGTACGATTTCCAAGTTAAACGTGTTTTTTATTCGTTTCTATCTTTTAAATTGAATTTCTTTTTAAAAAAAATCACAATTAATATTTTCAATTTAATTACTAATATACAATTAAATATCCGTTTTTAAACGTTTACAAACATTTACAAACGACTCTTAAACGACTACAAACGTTTATTTCCCGAATCGAACTTTCCTGCCTTCTAATCTTTGCACCGTCAATTGAATTCAACGACAAACAAAAACAAACTTGTCCGCCGAAATAAAAAACAAAGGCGGGTTATTTAAAAACATTTAATTCATATTAGTCATGAAAAATTTAAGAAACAGCGTACAACTCATCGGTAACTTAGGTATGAATCCAGAAGTAAAAACTTTAGAAAGCGGCTCAACACTAGCCAAGTTCTCCATTGCAACCAGCGAGCGTTATAAAAACAACAAAGGTGAGCAAGTGAACGACACTACTTGGCACAATGTGGTAGCTTGGGGAAAAACTGCAGAAATAGCTGAAAAGTATTTAAAGAAAGGCGCTCAAGTTGCAGTTGAAGGAAAACTCACCAGCAGATCATACGAGGCGAAAGACGGCACGAAAAGGTACGTCACAGAAATTCTAGTAAACGAAATCTTAATGCTTGGAGCAAAGGATTAAAAAAGACCAAACTACTTCTCCAAAAGGCCTTCTAATTCTGAAATCAACTCAGGGTTGGAAGGCCTTTTTGCATTTGGGCTAACAATAATCCCATTCCGATCGAGTAAAATAAAACGCGGAATTCCGTTAAGGGAGTAATCTGTAAAAAACGAATCTTCTTTATTCTCCGCGTAAAGTTGCACCCCTTTTAACTCTTTATTATCCAACATTTTTATCCATCGCTCATGGGTATCATCTTGACAAATGCTAATAAAAACGACATCCTTTCCTTTAAAATGGTTCGTGACTTCTTTCAATTTTGGAATTTCAGAGATACACGGACCACACCAAGTTGCCCATATATCAATATATACTATCTTGCCTCTGAAATCATCGAGACTTACTTGTTTATCATTTCTGTCTTTAAAAGTAAAGCCTGGTGAAGGCATTCCTTTTGCTGTCTTGTTCACTTTTCTATAGGCATTTAGTGCCATTTTCTTAAAATCTTTACGAGTTATCATTTTGTCCAAATAGAAGTAAACAGAATCTACTTGTTTTGAAGAAGTCATTCTTGATAGCCAGTTTATTGACATAACTTCCCTTACTTTTTTATCTTGCAAGCTCCTTTCCATCATTTTCACCCATGCGAGGCTCCAATCTTCGCCTTCTTGCACTCCAACATCTCCTACTTTTCGATTGACCCAATGGACTATAGCATTGCGGTAGGAAGAAAGATTAATCCAGCTAGGGTTATCAAAGTCAATGTCTCTAATTGGTTCAGGGAAGGTATCACTTTTTCTAAACTCTTCGTCCTTGGTATAAAATCGACGAAAACCTGCATAACTATCAATAGCTACAATAAGATCAAATTCATCATCTTTCGCTGATAAGCTGCGAAACTGCTTATTGAGGGTTTTATCGTTTTTTAAGTAGGCTACTCGCTCTTGATAAAGTGAGTCTGAGTAATAAAGAAAATCTTGTTCACTTTTTACAGTGTAAACACTATAAACCGAAAAACTACCAAAACTCTCTAACCAACGAGCCTTTCGTGCTAAATAATCATTTTCGTTTGATAAGCTTCCGGTAAATTGCAAGGTTTCATCAAATTCCTTCCCATCTATAAAAACACCTAAATCATTATTGGGTGCTAAATATATTTCCGTTGTTTCCGTTCCATCTGCCAACCAATAAAACCCCTCCTCAACTTGCAGTGAATCTTCAAAATTTCCGTTTTCATCTAAATCGAACCTATGAAAGGATGTAGGGTAATATTGAATGATTACTATTGAATCTGCGTTGGGATTTTCTATTGTTCCTGAGAAGTGGAAGTTATTTTGAGCGCTAAGTGCTGGTTGGAAAACACTGAAAAAAATGATATAGAAAAGAATGAAAACTGCTGTACAAATTCTTTTCATCACTCTTTTTCTAAAAATGAAGTAAAAAATTAGTGAGAAGGCATCTACACAAACTATAAGTTACACGCTTTGGCATTAAAGCGAAATGCGGTAAAATTTATTTGATTGTCCTCCAAGAAATCCTCCTGCATCTAGATATCCTAAACCTACATAAGCCTGATTATTTATAACAAAAGCGCACAAGTCCGATCCTGGTCCGCCTGGATAATCATTCAATCTAGACCACTGCTTTATGTCAGGACGATAGTAATGAAAATCAGCATAATTAGAAAAGAAATCATTTCCCATTCCAATAACTCCAAATCCGTTAATTACAAAACTAACCGCATTATTTCGTTTTGCGTCGGGCAAACTATCCAATGTTGTCCACGTATCTGAACTTGGATTGTATTCATAAAGATCCCTTAATCGTGAATCTAAACTACTTAAACCGTCGTCGTTACCTGTTCCATAATACCCTCTAGAACCTATAGCAAATGAAACAGCAGACCCCCTACTATTTATACCACTTTCGTTCAATTCCTTTCTCTGAGTCCAAGTGTCTGTTTCTGCTTCATAGTCATAAACATCTCCATTTTCTAGCACTGCATAAGCCTTTGACCCAATAACAAATGTTTGAGCACTTTCAGTTGAATAAAACGGAACATCATTTAATTGAATCCAACGATCTGCAGCAGCATTGTACTTCCATAAGTCTCTAAATTCTTCCCATCTTCCTGCCGAATAGTTACGACCATAACCAAGGCCGACATAAACAGTATCATTTAGCACAAAACTAGTAGCGCTTCTTCTTGCTCCTCCTGGGAAAGTGTCTAACCTTGTCCAAACATTTGCATTTGGATTATAGCTATATAAATCGCTGAAAAAGTTGGGGTAAGCATGCCCAAGCCCAGCATAACCTAATCCATTTAGTGTAAATGCAATTGCAGCATCTCTTCCGGCTCCGGGAAAATCAGCTATTGGAGACCAAGTGTATTGTTGGTTGATCCCTCCACCTCCGCCTAAGGAAGCTGGTAATTGATTAAAATTTGGAGCACCAACGGGAGAAGTTGTTAATGCATCTTCCTTCAAACATGATGTTAGCGATATAGATAGTACAGCTACAGCTGCGAAAACATTTAATAATCTCATGTCAATAATTTTCTTTTCTCGATTTTGAACAAATATAAACAGCTAATTTACCGAATAATTAAATTGCACGTACTTTCACTAGTATCTATTATACTTATACAGATTTACATCCTTCATTATAATCAAGCGTTCTTCTTCACGTACTGCGTTAAAATCACAATTTGCTGCCCTTCTACTCTTCCTTCAATTTGTTCCGCGTTATCATTCACCAACGTATTATTTCGAACCGCAGTGCCTCGTTTGGCTACAATGCTACTGCCTTTCACATTTAAGTCTTTAATTACCGTTACACTATCTCCGTGATTTAAAATAGCTCCATTGCTATCCTTGTGAACAATAGCATTCGGATTTTCTTCTACTATCCCTTCTTTTGCCCACTCAAGTTCTTCCTCGTCAAGGTAAATCATGTCCAACAAATCTTGTGGCCAACCTTCAGCTCTTAAGTGATGTAACATTCTATATGAGATCACCTTTACTGCAGCATTTTCATTCCACATTGAATCGTTTAAACATCTCCAGTGATTGGCATCAGCGGTTTCTTGCTGCTCTAATTGAGCGTTACAAATTTCACAAGCGTACACGTAATTATTCGCAACTTTTTCAGTTTTTGGAGCGACTAAAAATGGCGTTAAATTCACGGTCGATCCGCAAAGTTCACACTTGTTTCCACTTCTATTTTCTAAATCGTCTATTAAGGCCATTGGTATTGGTTTTTGCGCAAAATTAGGTTTATTGTTTTGCTTGCTTTAACCGTAAGACAAAATCCCCTTAGTTATCAAGGTCTACCAGTTGATAGTAATATTTTTTTATGATTCAAATAACATTTACCTTTGCAGCTTCATAAAATTAAATTGAATGAAAGATTTATTTGATAAGATTAATGCAAATCCAGGTCCTTTAGGGCAGCATGCAAAAGAGAGTCACGGTTATTTTACGTTCCCAAAGTTAGAAGGCGAAATAAAAAATCGAATGACTTTTAGAGGTAAAGAGGTTTTGCAATGGAGTTTGAACAATTATTTGGGTTTAAGTAACCATCCTGAAATTAGAAAAGTAGACTATAAAGCTGCTAAAAAGTGGGGAATGGGATATCCGATGGGAGCTAGAATGATGTCGGGAAACACTCCTCTTCATGAAAAGCTTGAAAAAGAATTAGCTGATTTTGTAATGAAGCAGGATTCAATTCTATTAAATTTTGGTTACCAAGGCTGTATGTCGGCTATTGATGCCTTAGTAGACCGAAACGACGTTATCGTTTACGATGCAGAATCTCATGCTTGTATTATTGATGGAGTTAGATTGCACCAAGGTAAAAGATATGTTTACAAACACAATGACATTGAAAACCTGAAGAAACAACTAGAAAGAGCAACTAAATTAGCTACAGAGCAACATGGTGCTATTCTGGTGATTACTGAAGGTGTGTTTGGAATGAGTGGAAATCAAGGCAAGCTGAAAGAAATTATTGAATTAAAAAAACAGTATAATTTCAGACTTTTTGTTGACGATGCCCATGGGATTGGAACTATGGGAAAAACTGGTGCAGGTACTGGTGAAGCCCAAGATTGCCAAGATGGAATTGACGTATACTTCGGAACATTTGCAAAGTCGTTTGCTAGTATTGGAGCATTTATAGCAGGAGATGAAGACATGGTGCGTTATTTACGTTATAACATGCGTTCTCAAATTTTTGCAAAGTCGTTGCCAATGCCATTGGTTGTTGGTGCTAGAAAGCGATTGAAAATGATTAAAACCATGCCAGAATTGAAAGATCAATTGTGGACTGTTGCCAATGCTTTACAGAAAGGGTTGGTGAATGCCGGTTTTAACATTGGAACAACTAATACCCAAGTTACTCCTGTAATTTTAGAAGGTGGTTTAGGTGAGGCAACGAACTTAACACTTGACTTAAGAGAAAATCACGGACTGTTTTGCTCAATTGTAGTTTATCCTGTTATTCCAAGAGGAATGATTATTTTAAGATTAATTCCTACAGCGATGCACACGTTGGAAGATGTAGAATACACGATTGAAACCTTTAAGAAGGTTCATTCAAAATTATTGACTGGAGAATACAAGTCAGACGAGATCGCAGCAGTTTAATAAAACTAAATGCATAAAAAATCCCAAGCGTTTCGATTTTTCGAAATCTTGGGATTTTTTTATTTCACTCAATGTAAAGTCTAAGATCTAAATTTTCGAATTCTCATGGCCTCAAAACCTTTAAGTCTTATGGTCTAAGAATCTTAACTTCTTAAAGTCTCAAAGTCTTGTAGTCTTAAAATCTAAAATCTCAAAATCTTAAACTCTTGTAGCCTTAACTTCTTTATGTCTCAAAGTCTAAAATCTTAAACTCTTGTATTCTTACGATCTAAAGTCTCTCTACTTCAATCTTTCTTTCAAATACGCTAAAGCTGCTGCATTTGCTTCTTGTGCTGCTGTTTCTATGAACTTTTCACTGCTTGGGTTTGCAAAAGCGTGGTCAGCATCAAAGGTTAATACATCAAGTTGTTTTTCTGCAGCCTTCATGTTAGCAGTAAACTTTGTTACAACCTCCTCGTTAATCCACTGATCTTGAATTGGCCAAACAAACAAAACGTCTGAATTAAGCTCCTTTAGCTTTTCAATATCTTCAACAGGCATTCCATAATACATTACTGTTGCAACAGTTTTATCACCTGCTGCTAATGCCGTTTTCAGCGACCATCCTCCTCCAAAGCACCATCCTATTGTAGCTACTTTAGCATCTGCAGGTAATTGGTTTATTGTTGACATTACAATGTCATTAATTCTATTTTCATCTGCTCCTTGCATATACTTACCTGCAGTTTCTCTGTCGGTTGCCATTTTTCCATCGTATAAATCCAAGGCAATAATGTTCACGTTACCCAATTTATCATAAAGCTTGTCTGCTTCTCCAATAATGTGGTTGTTCAATCCCCACCATTCGTGCAAAACCAAAACATAATTTGTTGCACCTTCCTTTTCTACTACATAAATGTTAGCATCCTCTCCATTTGCTGTTGCTACTTTTCTCATTTCACCTAAGGCATACACTTCAATCTCAAGTGGCTCATCGTGTTTTTCAGCAAACCCTTCTTCATCAGCTAACTCAGAAAACGCTTCCGTATCGGTTTTCTTTTCTTCATCTGCTTTCTTTTCTTCTTTTGGGCCACCGCAGGCAATTAAACCAATCATTACCAATGCACTCATTGCAATCTTTTTCATCTGTTTTATTTATTTGTTGTTTAAAAATTGTTTAATCGCTTCCACATGCTCTTCGCTTTCAAATAGAGCATTGTAAATAAATTCTATTGTTCCATTTTCGTCAATTACAAAGGTTTTCCTTGAAGGAATAATTCCAACTAAAGAAGCTGCTCCAAACTGCTTTCTCACTTTGCCTCCTTGATCGCTCAACAAGGTAAAATTAAGATTATGCTTTGCAATAAATTTTTGATGACTAGATGGGCTATCACTGCTAATTCCAATCACCCTGTATCCCAAAGCGTTCAACTCACTTTGCCAATCTCTAAAACTACAGGCCTGAGCCGTGCAAACTTTTGTGTCATCTTTTGGGTAAAAGTAGATCACCCTCTTTTCTTGATCCGATTTTGAAACGGTAACCATTTCATTGTTTTCATTCGGTAAGGTAAATTCAGGAATTACATCTCCAACGCCAATTTCTTTTGCCATCTTTGTTATTTGGTATAAAGAACCCCATTTTATTCAATATGTTCCGTATTCTTTTAGTGGTTTTATTGTTGGCTTTCAAACTGCCTTCTTTTGCCCAAGAATTTGGTGGCTTCAAACCAAGTAAGCAATGGAGCCAATTAAAAAATGAGAACTACCGCCTTGTTTTTTCGCCAGAACTTGAGGCTACAGCAAGAAAAGTAGCCGCTATATTTATCCGAATGAATCAGTTAGATATTAACATTGGTGTAAAACGAAGAAACCTCAATATTATTCTTCAAAACTCAACAACCCAAGCAAACGGCTATGTAGGTTTGGCTCCATTTGTATCTGAATTCTTTCTTACACCCTACCCTGTAAACAATGCAATTGGAACATTGCCTTGGCATTATACTCTTGGCGTTCACGAATATCAACACGCATTGCAATACGCCAACTCTTATTACGGAGCGTCTAAAATACTTCATTGGTTTGGTGGAGAGTTGGCTTGGGGTGCCGCGCAGTCTATCGCTATTCCAAATTGGTTTTTTGAGGGCAATGCTGTTTTGGTCGAAACTCAGTACTCCGAACAAGGAAGGGGGAGAATTCCAACCTTCTTTAATGAGTTTCGCTCTTTTGCGATTGAAAATAAAACGCCTAAGTACGATAAATTACGAAACGGTTCGTTTCAAGATTTACTTCCAGATCACTACAGGTTAGGGTATTTAATGGTGCGCTATGGTCGTGAGAAATATGGCGAAGAATATTGGACAAACGTATTGAAACGAGCTTCGTCGTACAGTGGAATAATCTATCCTTTTTCGAGAGCTTTAAAACAAGAGGGTGGCGAACATTCTAGAAAAATGTACAAGAACATGATGGTGGACTTAAGTGCAGAGTGGAACAGCAGCGAAGACATTTTCGATGAATCAGTTTTCCCAGTCAAAAGGAACGAAGTAAGCAATTATTACTACCCTCAGTTTGACACGGACAGCGTACTTTATTTTATAAGCGGAAGCTATGATAATGCCACTGCATTTTATAAAGTTGAGAACGGCAAAAGAATAAAAATTCGTCAAGCGGGAATTCGTTCAAACAACTATTTTGACGTCCATAATCAACAACTTTTATCAACTGAAACTCATTTTGACAAACGATGGGGATGGATTGATTATGAAGACATTGTTCTCTACAATGTGGCAACAAATGAATTCAAACAGTTAACCACGAATGGAAAGTATTTCTGCCCTAGCTTTTCGAACGATGGTAAAAAAATACTAGGTAGCTATGTACACCCAAACGGCACCTACGAAATTCACCTGCTGAGTGCTGACGGAACACTTCTTAAAAAGTTTGATAATTCCAATCAATATTACATCACGGAAATTAGCTCCACCTCTGCCGGTACTTTTTTAGCAAATGCACGTGATCTTGATGGAAAAAATGCCATTATTGAATTAAGTGAATCTGGCAAAATAACAGCGAAAACAAAATGGACTTATCATATTTTAGGTAGACCGATGGAGCACAATGGAAACATCTACTTCGAAGCAAGCTTTAATGGCACAGATAACATTTATATGCTTCAAAACGATACACTGTTAGAATTAAGCTCAAATGGACCCGGGCGATACTCCCCTACCATTCAACCTGCTACAGGGGAAATTTATTTTACTGAATTCAGCTTAAATGGTATTCAATTGCAAAAAAGCGAGATTCCTAATACCCTGAATAGATTTGAATCGATTCCTCCTCTATCTGCTCTTCCTTTTTACAATCCTGAATTTATAAAGGAATCAACCAAAATTTCAACCAAAGTAAGTACCGACTCAATACTTGTTGAACCCTACAAAAAGGCAAAACACCTCATCAACATGCATTCTTGGTCGAGCAACATTACACAAACCGATTTTGAGGTGAACCTACTATCTGACGACGTATTAAACACACTAGATATGCAAGCCGGTTGGGGCTATAATTTTAACGAAGAAACGAATAGTTTCAATTTTTCGGCCATTTACGCCAAATATTACATTCACTTAAATACTTTTTTTAGCAGTCAGCAGAGGTCAATAAATGGCAATTCCAATTTTACAGAAACCAGCACAGGTATAGCCTTCAGCCTACCGCTGAATTATTCTTCTAAAACATTCTCAAGAAGGTTAAACTTAGCTACCCGATACAACTACCTCTCAACTCAAAACACTAGCCAAGAATTAAAAAATTTTGATTTACATCTGTTTCAAAATAACTTTAGTTACCGCCAAAGTAAACTAAAGGCAAGAAAAAACATTTTCACCAAACTGGGCTTTTCAACTTCAATCCAAGACATTAGATCGTTCAATAAAAAGGAATACCAGTTCGTAGCACAAAATGCTGTTGCATTACCGGGTGTTTTTAGAAATAATAGTCTAGTAATAGAAGCCGATTTACGAATTGAGGATGGAGAAACAAACTACAGATTTACCGATCGTTTCGTTTATTCTAGAGGATTTTTAGCCATAAGAACCAATAAGATGTATCGTTTCAGCGGAAATTACCATTTCCCAATTGCCTATCCTGACAAAGGAGCATTGGGCATATTTTACTTGTTGAGAATACGTGGGAATTTGTTTTTTGATTATTCCATTGCACAAGGGTTTAATCGAGAGTTTAACAGCACGGGCGTTGAATTAATTTTCGACACAAAGCTTTTACGGCTTTTGCAAGTTCCAATTGGTATTCGATACAATTATTTGCTATCTCAAAAAAGCTTTGAGAATTCTGCTTTTGAAGTTTTTATACCTGTAAGCAGGTTTTAATCAACTATTCTTCATCACCTATTGGAATCCACTCTAATCCCTCAAATAAACTATCGAAGAATTTTTCAAAACGGATTAGTTCCTCAGGTGCGTTGAATCGGTCTACTACGGTTTTTAACCCCTCCTCGTTTCTTAAACTAGTAATCGTTGAAGGCACGTCGGTAACAGACTGCTGATCATAAACATTTTCCATCTCAAAATAGCCTATTTCGTTGGCAAAGTCCATTAGCTTCTTGACTTGTCCTGGTGATAGAAGTGATCCCCACAGACCTTCTCTTGCTGCGAATTTCTTACCAAAATATTCGACTCCTCCATCTTCATAAACCGTTATGGTGTATATAGGACAACGACCAAAACATGGAGTACGTTGAATTCGAGCAATGGCGTTTGCAGATATCTCCTTTTCAACCATTTCGTAATAATCTTCTCCTTCATTTGGCAATTTTTCATTTTTCATTTGCTCAATAATCGCAGCTTCGCGTTCCGCATCAGTCATCTCTTTTGCTGTGGTTTCAACATTCGGTTTCTCCTTATTCGCTGCTGCATTCTTTTTGCCTTTACAAGCAGCTAATGCTAAAAGTATCGTGAATAAGTATATCGTAGTTTTCATATCTGTTCGTTTTGTCTCATTAGATTTGCAATAATAATTCCATTTTAGTGAAAGACGATAAAAATCTTAAAAATAGCAGTTGGGAACAACAGCAAAAAGCAATTGTAAGCTATTACGAAGAATGCGATAATGCTTACCGTGATGCATGGGGAATGGATCAAAACATGCAGCTTAATTTAGGTATTTGGAATAAAGAAACCAAAAAGTTAAGTGAGGCACTGATCAACTTGAACAATGAGATGATGCAAATTGCAAATCTTAAAAAACAGGACCATGTTTTGGATGCTGGTTGTGGTGTTGGTGGCACCTTAATTCACTTTGCAAAAAAGATCGGCTGCACAGGAGTTGGTATTACACTCACACCACATCAGGCTGATAAAGCGAACAACAATGCCAAAAGAGAAGGTGTTGACCATTTGATCAAGTTTGAGGTAATGGATTATACCAATACCACTTTTAATGATGAAAGCTTTACACTAATTACAGGAATGGAAAGCATTTGCTATGCAGAACCTAAAATGGCTTTTTTACAAGAAGCTAAGCGACTTTTAAAACCAAATGGTAGAATTGCTTTGGCAGAAAACTTACAAGGAAAAGACGAGTTGAATGCTAAGGAATATAAATCGTTATATACAGATGCATTCAACGGCTGTAAAGTACTTAGCCTTGATACTGAAAAACAATACCGAGAAAACCTTAAGGAGCTTGGATTTTCAAATATCATTTACATTGATGAAACACCTCGCATTCGGCCGAGCATTGTTCGATTAAGAAAGTTTTATTACGCAGCGGCAGCCTACAACTTTGTTCACAGAATGGTTGGAAAGCGTTTTTCAAAAACACAAGAGGCAAATACCAAAATGTGCTATCATTTGCTAAGCAGCTTAGATGCAGGCTTGTGGAAATACGGATTGATAACTACTACAAAATGAAGCCATTTCAGCATCTAAAAATCATTGAACTAGCAAGTGTACTAGCAGGGCCTTCAGTAGGTTTATTTTTTGCAGAACTTGGCGCAACAGTCATTAAAATTGAAAATAAAAATACAGGAGGTGATGTGACTAGAAGTTGGAAGTTAGCAAGTGAAGATAAAACTCATCCGTACTCTGCCTATTACAGTTCTGTAAATACCGGCAAAGAAAGTTGGTTCATGGACTTGAAAGATGACCAAGACCGTAGTAAACTTTTTCAAGAAATTAAAACAGCAGACATTGTTATTGCCAACTTTAAACCAGGTGATGCACAAAAGTTGGGATTAGATTTCGACGCGTTAAAAGCATACAATCACAAAATTATATACGGAGAAATTACAGGTTTTGGCTCAGTGAATAGAACCGCTTACGATGTTGTTTTACAAGCAGAAAGCGGCTTTTTGAGCATGAGTGGAACGGCAAACGGCGAATTATGTAAAATGCCAGTTGCTCTAATTGATCTTTTAGCTGCACATCATTTAAAAGAAGGTTTGCTTCTTGCATTGCTAGAATTTCAACAAAAACCAAAAGCAATAAAAGTGTCGGTCTCTTTGATAGACGCCGCACTAGCCTCTTTGGCAAATCAAGCAACCAATTGGCTCATGGGAGGGCACATTGCTCAACCCATGGGAACGCTTCATCCGAATATTGCACCTTACGGAGAATTATTTACCTGCAAAGACGGAAAACAAATTGTACTTGCGATTGGCAGTAATTCTCAATTTAAAAACCTGTGCAAGGTATTGTATAGCGAAGATCTGATCACTAACGATAGATTTAACAGCAATCAATCTAGAATTCAACATCGTGTTGAATTGGCTCAAATGTTAGAAAAAGCAATTGCTGCTTTTAATAGATCCGAGTTAATGGAACTGCTATTGGAAAAACAAGTTCCTGCGGGTGCATTACGAAACATGAAGGAAGTTTTTGAACTGCCAGAAGCTCAACATTTATTGCTCGAAGAAGTAAAAGAAGGGAAGAATTTAAAGGCTGTTAAAAGTGTTGTTTTTAGGATTTCGGAATAATTCCTAAATCACAATTCTCTAAAACCTACTTAAACAATTCTTGCATCACTTCTCCCTTCCCTGAGGAGAATTCAAAGCTCATTAATTCTGCTACTGTAGCTGAGATATCAACTTGTTCTCGATTGCTTGATAAAATTTGCCCTTTTTTGAAATCAGGACCTGCGGCAAATAAATTTATATGCCTGCAACCTGAGCAATCGTCTCCATGTGAAATAAATCCATCCAAGTGACCATCCGTGTGTCTACCATGATCATTGGTAACAAACATTGTCGTTTTATTCGCGTAAACGACATCATTCTGAATCATATTCCAAATCTGAAACACGTATTCATCGGTATTTCTTATCCCGTCTAGGTATGCACTCCAATCGTTTCGATGCCCTGAAGCATCAGGTTCTTTAAAGTTAATCAACGTTAACTTTGGATGATGTGTGTTTAAAATACGTTGGATTTGAATGAAAGTTAGACTATCTTCTCTATATCCACTTCCTAGGCCATTGCCTCCAACTCCGCAATTAGTAGATGGCATGAACGAATTGTTCCAAAGGCTGTCTTGACAATTTGCAAGGATCTGCAATTTATCCTTACTCGTAATTAGCCAGGCCTTACTTGAATCTGCTCCTGAGTCTTTTAGCCAATGTTGAAAAATTGAAGCGTGATTAGGAATAGCCTGCCCCGTGTTGTCTAAAGCTTGATAATTTCCTGTTGTTATTGCGGTATGCCCCGGATTTGTATAGGTTACTCCATTGTTGTAAAAATTCGTGTAGATTGTTCCCTCAGCTGCCAAACTATTCAATAGTCGAGGTTGATATTGGTGCAACGTATCTCCCCAAGTTTCTGTATACCTTGGACCATCAATTACGACAATAATAACATTCTCGGTTTGATAGCTTTTTGGAGTAGCAGATGGAATAATCCCATTACCATAAGTCTCATCTGATGTATTACAAGAACTTAATACAAGAAAAAGAGAAATAATAATCAGCTGAAAATTCATAAGTATTTATTAAGGTTCAAAGTTATTTATTCAAAATTAAACTCTGCCGTTGTTATTCTGTTCCGAAATAGAACGCCATTTAATGAGATAGCAAAAAGGCCGTGCTTTACAGCACAGCCGTTTGCAAGAGATTAATAATCCCTCTTACTCTTTCGCTATTTTCCAGCGCATACCTGCATATATATTCCTGCCAAAAATTGGCCCCCAAACCATACTCGCATCAAACTCATCCCCAAATGGATTATCAGCATCTATTATCGGGTCTTCTTGTCTGTAATTCAACATATTTTCAACACCAACATATACCGCCCAACGCGTGTTAAAATTACGGGTAACTTGACTGATTAATAGGGTAAAGCTAGGCGAAACTTGCTCTCTTCTATTCCCAATTAAATTGTTTTCTGTAGAAGGGATTCGCTGCTCACTTAACAGTTGACCTGTAAAGTCGATGGTCCAATTTGACTCTTTTAAGGTCTTCCTAGTAGCATAACCAAAGTTTATAAAAAATCGATGTTCAGGCGTATATGCCTGCTGCAACCGAACCTGATTTTCCTCTACTCCGCCAAGGTTGAAATCAGTTTCAACCTGCGCCCAGCGATATGCCAAACGAACATCTAAAAACTTAATCAATTCGTAATCTACTTGAATTTGTGCCGTTGTTGAATAGGATTCTCCGGTGAGGTTATAAATATTGACCTCGTAACTATTCTCCATATCAACTACAACTTGGTTTTCAAATTGTGTTCTGTAAATGTCAAATTGAATACTCCCTTCCCTGTAATCTAAGGTGAAGCCTTTTGTTAAGTTGAACCCAAAATTCCATGCCTTTTCCATATCCAATCCATATACGCCATCGGCATTATCCCCGAAAAAGTTGAAGGCCCTAGCACTTGCCATTAATGATTGTCGTTCCATTAACACTGTCGGAGAGCGCTGTCCGCTACCGGCCAAAGCCCTAGCCACCAATGTCTCACTCAAAGCATACCGGAAATGTATTCTTGGAGAAGCAAATGCTCCGTAAATGTTATGGTAATCTCCTCTTAAACCGGCAACCATGGTAAAATTGGCATTGGGTTTAAAGGTGTATTCAAAAAATGCTCCTGGCGTTCGCTCTGCCCGATCAAAACTTTGGTTTTCAAAATTTTCATCGTATTCATCGTAAACAAAACTTGCTCCTGTTTTAAACTGATGATTGGTATTGCCAATAATCGACTGGTAAATAAAGTTGGCATAACCACTTCTTTGTCTCACATCATAAATCCTATTGCCAAAAGTTGAATTTTGCTCATGTTGTTTTAAAGACCACTGGAAGCCCATGCTTTTGTACTTAAAATCAGAAAAGACATAACCTACCTTTCCAAATAATTCAGCACTCTCTGAGTCTATATTGATTCGATAAGGACCTTGCCACGTGAAACTATTCTCATTGCGATCGATGTATTCATCTGTTTGACCTCCAACTTTTTCTTCCTTTAAAATGTGAACGCCAATTTGTGCCATCAAGCCTTTGTTTGATGTGAATTTCCAACGGTTTAATGCATTAATTTGATTTTGCAACGGAAAATCTCTAAAGCCGTCGTCGTTCGCATCTACCTCAAAAAAACGTGTATTGCCATGCAGCAAAACTGTTGTTCCAACGTGCTCTGTTAGCTGCTCCGTATGCCCCGCATTAAACTCTGACCTACCACCTAAATTGGTAAATAAGTTGACAAATGTTTGTTCACCCAAATCAGGTTTTACCAGCTCAACATTGATTTGACCGGCAATGCTTTCGTATCCGTTAACAACAGAACCGACTCCTTTCGTTACTTGAATTGAGTTTACCCATAAACCTGGAACGAATGACAAACCAAAAGCATTCCCTAATCCCCTTATTCCCGGCATATTTTCACGAGAAATCATGGTGTAAGGACCGTTCAAACCCAACATCCGAATCTGCTTTGTTCCTGTAACTGCATCCGTAAAATTTACATCGACTGCCGGATTGGTCTCAAAACTTTCGGAAAGGTTACAACATGCAGCCTTAAAAAGCTCCTTTTCATTCATGGTGATGGTTGCTAAAGGATTTATGAATGACATTTCAGAAGATCTCTGTCTGTATTCTACTTCAACCTCACCCAAGGTATTTGATGCTTTTTTTAAACTAATACTAATTGGTTTGTTGAAATTTTCAACCCGTAAAGTATCTGACTTATAGCCTATAAATGAAGTTATTAAATAATTAGCATTTTCAGGAACTGCCAATCTAAAAAATCCATTAGAATCTGTAGTTGTTCCAAAGTTTGTCTCTTGCCAGTGCACATTGGCAAATGGAACAGGCTCTAATTTACCTTTCGAATTAACGAATACAACGGCTCCTTGCACTTCTTTTTGCGAAAAAGCATCAGCAATCCCAACTTGCCATAGCAAGAGGACTAATATTTTGTATCTCATAACAACTGCCCTTTAGTGTCCGCAATTTGCTCCGTCTCTATAACGACAGCAATCAGGCAACTTAGCATAGGAAGCACTGTCTGCTTGGGTAGTAGGAGTATCATGTCCTACAACTGAAACAGCAAGTTGAATTTCTTCTAACTTTACTTTCTCAGAGTTGTACACTACTTTTAAATCCTTGGTTTTCTTGTCCCAATCTGCTAACTTAACACCTTTGGTTCGCAGTGCTGCTTCTTCAATGCGCTTTTCACACATGCCACAAACACCTTCTACTTTAAATACAGTTTCTTTAATTGGATCTTCTTTTTTCTGAGCGTAACTCGCAGTATAAGTAAAAACTGCGATTATTAATAATATCTTTTTCATCGTTGATTATTTTATGTTTTATGTATTGTAATTGATGGTTAAAATTCACATTTCAATCATCCATAAAAAATCAACTGCTGAAACTCTTGATATAAGGGGTTTTGGTATTTAGGAGGAGGTGCTATTTCCTTTTCTAGCTTTGTCTCCTCTAGATTAGCAGGTGGAACTATTGAATCAATGCGTTCAATAGGTAAAGGTTCAAGAATAAATTCCTCCGAGCTAGATTGCTGTTTAAAAAGCTTAGTTTCTAATTGATAAAACTCAGTTTCATCTTCACAGCAATCCATTTCTTTATCGGCACTGCAGGTGTCATTTCCATCTTCATCTGCGCAGGGATTGCTCTTCACAAAAAAACTAACATCTGCTAAAAAATCACCGCAATAATGCTTGTACACATTTACACCAGTAATACTACTCAGAAATCCGAATAATAGAAGTAAGCTAAATAATGAATGTAGTTTTTTCACACTTCAAACTTACGAAACCTATTGCATCAATACTACTGCTTGACAATCGTTAACAAACATCCTTAAAGTAGAAGTTTTAAAAACTAACTTTGCATCATGGGAAAAGCACAAAAAAATCAAGCTGACATACTTGCTAAATTGAACATCAAGAAATTGAATGAAATGCAAGAAAAAGCTCAAGAAGCTATTTGTTCAGATTCTGATGTGATATTACTTAGCCCAACCGGCACAGGTAAAACACTTGCCTTCTTACTTCCTATTATTGACCAACTAGATGAAGATTGTGAAGAAATTCAAATCTTAATTTTAGTCCCTTCTCGGGAACTTGCCATTCAAATTAATCAAGTTATTCGAGAAATGGGAACAGGTTTTAAAACAAACGCTTTTTATGGTGGTAAATCCGGATCAAAAGACAAAATGGATTTGAAGCACAGGCCTGCAATTTTAGTCGGTACACCCGGTAGAATTGCAGATCACATGCGAAGACATTCATTTACCTCAGAATTTATACAAACACTCGTTCTTGATGAGTTCGATAAATCACTAGAAGTTGGTTTTGAGAAAGAAATGAAAGATATAATTTCTTCTTTATTCAACCTTGAGAAACGAATACTAACTTCTGCCACACAAGGGGTTGATGTACCAAACTTTGTACGGTTAAAGAACCCAAAAACCATCAACTTTTTAAATGACAAAGCCACCAAATTACAGCTAAAAAGCATTCTATCGCCTGATAAAGATAAACTAGAAACGCTAGCACAAACATTGGCCCACCTGGGTAATAAATCGGGTATTGTTTTTTGCAACTATAAGGATAGTATTCAACGTTTGAGTGATTTTTTAACCGAGAAACAAATTCCACACGGCTGTTTTTATGGAGGCATGGATCAAATCGATCGAGAACGAACACTCATAAAATTTAGAAATGGAACGCATAGACTTATTATTGCTACAGATCTCGCAGCAAGAGGAATTGACGTACCTGAATTAAATTACATTATACATTACCAATTACCCGGCAGACAAGAAGAGTTTACGCACAGAAATGGAAGAACCGCCAGAATGAACGCTAATGGAACAGCCTACATTGTGCATTGGAAAAACGAACCGTTACCAGACTTTATTCCAGAAATTGAGGTCGAAGAACTAAGCGACCGTCCAATGCCATCTATTCCAGATTGGAAAACAATTTTTATTTCTGGTGGCAGAAAAGACAAAATATCAAAAGGTGATATTGCAGGTATATGCTTTAAGAAGGGAGAGTTAAAACCGGCGGATCTTGGAGTGATTGAATTGAAAGACGATTGTGCATTTGTAGCCGTTCGCGCAAAAAAAGCTATACCGCTTATTCAAAAGTTGAATAATACTCACGTTAAAAAACGAAAGATCAGAGTTAATATCGTTTAAACTATAACGCTTTTCTTAGGCCAATGAAGATAAATATCATTATTGAGTATCCGATGAAAAAAGGAATAATCAACGATTTCCAGCCAACAATTAAAAAAACACTAATTAACAAAAGCTGAAATCCTAACCCAAAGGTTGACACCGCTGTCATGAGCCAATTTGGAGTAATTTTTCCTTGAGCAGCTTTTTTATCGAATTGAAAAATGATTTTGTCGTAAACAGAATACAGCACCGTATACATCATAAATAAAACATTCACAGCACGCTGACTTTCGTTTCCTAAAGCAGTTGGGGTGCCTTTTTCCACGATTCTACTGGTTGTATCCCCATTTAGCTTACTTCGTAAAATGACGTAGTAATAGTTATAAAGTGTACCTTGTAGTTGATAGCAGAAAAATGCTAGAAAAGCCCACAAAATCGACAAATCGGTTATATACCATATCACCATAAAAATGATAAAATTGAGAATGATATCTGAAACAGAATCTAAATAACGACCGGTATACGATGGAGTTTGTTTTATTCTTGCCAATTCCCCATCTACTGCATCTAATATAGATTTTAGGACCAAGAAAAATCCTGCTAACCAATAATTACCTTGGAGCATAAATACAATGGAAATAATACCGGAAACAACAAACCAAATTGTTACTTGTACGGGAGTAACCGATGTGTTTTTAAGGGCATTTGCAATTTTGCGGGCTATGGGACGTCCATAATCTGAAAGATCTATGAACTGGTGTGCTTGAGGTAATTTTGACAAAAGGAAATACTAAAAAATTAGAAAGGCAAAGTTACTATAATATTAATTGAGAGTATAAAAAGATTTCGCCCGCTGTTTGTTATGCTTTCTTTTGTTAAAACAAAAAAACCTTTAGGCCGGTTAGCCTAAAGGTTTTTTTGAATGTATTGAAGTATTTAGTTAATCTGCATCAACCAATATACCGTTTGAAATACCATCTGCATTTTCAGACTCCCAAACTACAACCGCCACTTGCAACTTTGTCTTATCCAACACTGTGCTTGGAATTGCGATTGAATAATTACCAATAACTTGCTGATCAACAGCAAAAGCATTCCCCAAAGATTGTATGCCTAAATCATTGCCTACAAATGCAGCTCCTCGAACAACATTTTCATGAGAAGTGATAGCATCAGGTGAACCACTGATCTTTTGAGATGCTTCAACTCCATCTTCTAAAATATAAACACCTATGTATGCATCTGTAGTTGCAGAATAAAATTTTGTTAGCGTCTCAACTTTTATTGAATCTCCAGAGACAACAGCCTTTGCAGCAACTCCTATTTCAGGGCTATCTCCTTTAATCGAATTTATATCCTGATCTGCAGCAGAATTATTACTGTTTGCAGAAGTATAAAATCCACGATAAACCATCGTAAAGTTAGCTCCTGACCAATATGCATAAGGGATACTACTACTATTGGCAAATGTTTGAAAGGCACGTCCAAATGTTGGACCAAAGGCACCTTGACTGCTTATTGCATCACCCGACTGAACGTTTAATATGATAACATCACTTCCATGTGCCGTTTCCATATGAATTTTTGTAGGATCGCCATATGCTCCGCATGGTGGACACCAAGTGGCCCCAACATAAGTTACTACTGCTCGTTGTCTTTTTTGAACAATCAAATTAGAGACAGGTCCTCCGATACCACCTCCATTTAACGCTGTGGAGTCAATCGACTGATCACTGCTGGGAGCAAAATTCTCATTCGGTGTTAACGCAATGTCCTTTTCACAACTTGCGAAAGATATCGCAATTGAAAATAATACTAAAGTAAATAGTCTATACTTTTTCATAACCATATAAATTTTGCTACCAAAGCTAACAAATATATTGATGAAGTTCAAACTATCCAATTTCAGTTGTAAGACTTTTTATTATTCTAATTCATTTCTAATACAATTCCTGAGTTGGAAAAAAAATCTACACTCATTAAAAACTTGGTCTCATTTGCAATACTATCTTCCGCATTACTTGTATTGTTCAATTGAGTGTACTTATTAAATTCCTCCATTTCAATTTCATTTTTTGAAATTTCAGAGCTTTCGCTAGTTTGATACAAAAATATCATCCCAATTCCAATTATGAAAACTGTGGATGCTGCCACTTTTAGTGACTGCAGCAAAAAACGATTGGATTTAGACACATTCTTTGATTGTTTAGAATACTTGTCTTTAAATTGATTGATTAGGAGAGTTCTAATTTCCCCGTCCGGATTAACTTCCGCTTGCTTTTTCACAGAATCCACCAATAATTGATAATCCTGTACTATTTCTGAATCAATACAATCTTCTATTTGAGATCGTTCTTCCTCATTTAACAAACCAAAACATTGGTTGATAAACTTTTCCCTTTGTTTATTAAAATCATCCATCTTAGTAAGGATTAAATGCCTTTAAATCATTAGCTATTTGCTTCAACGTATAAAAAATTCTAGACTTTGTTGTTCCTTCAGAGCAACCTAAAATATCGCTAATCTCTTTTATTGAAAGGTTGTATTTAAATCGAAGTATAAATGAGGTTTGTTGATTTTCGTTTAAATTCTTCAATGCCAAAGACAAGTGCTCAGAAAAAATTGAAGCGTCAATTCTTTCCGAGCTCTTTTCCCAATTGTTAACTAAACGATTTACCTCTATATTCTCATAAGTAACCTTTGACCTACTCCTTGTTCGATATTCATTTTTACACAGGTTGTGCGCCAATGTATAAAACCACGTTTTAAAACTTTTGTGTTCGTCAAAAAAGTTAGCTTTCTCAATTAACTTTAGAAAAATATTTTGTAAAAGATCTTCCGCCTTTTCTTTACTTCCTAGCTTCATAAAAAAGAAATTATACAATGGCGTTGCATAGCGATCATAAATGGCCTCAAATGCCCATTGATTTCCTTTTATAATTTCTAAAACAAGCTCTTCGTCAGAATATTCAGTATTTGCCAAAATCTAATAAACCAAGCTAATCTTCAAAATTCGAATTCTTCGGAGCCATTAATCGAGTTTTACCTGTACTCCCCTCGGCAGAACCTACCGTTTCAAACGAAAGGTTATCTATCCAAACTTGACCTGAATTGCGAACAAGTACACCGTAGTTTATCGTTTTGCTATTTTCAGGTACGTTTAACACTATTTCATATTTTATCCACTCTGTATTTCCCTTTATCGGCCGATCTTGCATGTTGTCGAAACTGACGCTTCCTTTAGCATCGTCAACTCGCATCCACATTCCTGCCCAACCTTTAATATCTTTAGATTTTATAAAGCCTGTCAGCTTCACCTTTTTTCCTAAAAACATTTTAGCATCAAAGGTTTGCATTATGGTTCCAAAACCATCTTTCACTTTTGCAGTTTTTGATTTTAAAAATGCGACCTTTCCTCCTCGTTCAGCATTTTGTTCTACTCCAATCTCATATTCACTGGGATTTGATCCTGCTAGAAACCATCCTTTCACTTTTTCATCAGCGGCGTAAGACGAAAGAAAAATTGCGCTAACTAACGCTGCAGCTATAATTAATTTGTGTTGCATTCTAAATTCAATTTATTGTTCATGAAAATATACACCGTCAATGTAAAAGCGTTCAATCTAAACCACAATAATTCTAAAACAACGATTTATTAGAGACTAATTGCTGCTATTTAACTTCTTTAAATTCATGTAACCAACACCGGTTAGTGCTATTCCATTAAAAAAGTTTAACGCAAAGTTGCCAAAGCTTTCATCTTCTGTGAAGAAAAATAGATAAACAGAAGAGATTGTACCTAAAACTCCAAGTGTTATGATAAAATAATAAGTTCCTTTCGACATTTTTTATTTAAAGGTAAAATGAAAAGCAACCACTTAAAAAAGAAAATGGATGAGCGGTTTTATTGCTTGACTACGCCATTCGTGCAATAACTTACTAAAGCATAACTTGGAACTAAGCTACGACAGCAGCTTTCTTCATTTTCCGATAAAGAAAGTCATTGTATATGTTCCGTTTTGCAAATCTGACAGGTATATCTGAATTAATCAGTTTTTGGAATACCTTTTTACTTACTCCAAAATACTCATAACTGTCTCCATTTGAAAAGTCAATTCGTAACACTTGTCCTTTCAAATCAAAATCTAAAATTCTACAAGTAGAGGTAGTTTCAGAGTATTCAACAGCATTTGCTTCCTTTGTTTCAGGAGAGATACTAATTAAGAAATGGTACCCATCGATAATTTGCTGACTTTTTAGCTCAGCTTCCGCAAACTTTTCATCATCTGATTGGAACTTATCAGGATGCCAATCTTTTACTAAGTTTCTGTATTTTGTTTTAAGGTCCTTAAGGTCTATTTCCTCTTCTATTGAGAAAAGTTTTTTATACTCGTTGATTCGCTTCATCTCTTGATTTTTTCGATGGGCGAAATTAACTAAATAATTTACTGAAAAGCAATTTATTAAACTATAAAATAAGCACCCAACCTCTCTAACAAATAATGGTTAGTTCTCTTAATTTCAAAGAATTGTTTAGCTATTATTCACCTTTCTTCTTTACCCTTAAGCCAGCAATCTTTTTAACCGTTTCTTTTTGGGGCTTAAAACCCATCGGTTTTCTGAACTCCTTAGGTGGATTAATATCCTCTTTAGAAATATCAGAGGTAGCTTTTGGTTTTCTCTCCATTTTACCTCTCTTATAGATTACTAAGCCGTTTAAAAAGTTTCTTAGAATTTGATCTTTCAAAGGCATATACTTTTCATGATCCTCTGCTCGAAAAAAGGCACTTAATTCTGACTTCGAAATATCATAATCTACTAGCTTCAAAATTTCAATTATGTCTGTATCCTTAAAACTTAATGCAACTCTAAGTTTTTTAATGATATCGTTATTAGTGAGTGCCATGTTTATTTTTTTTAATGAACAACCAAAGTAAGCAATGCTAGCGTAACCCCTAATATGATTGGAATTAGTTTTTTGATACTAATATGATGTTCCTCATTAACTTCTAACAAAATAGTCGTTGAAAGGTGTAAAATAATACCAATTGAGACTGCTAAAAATTGCTGGTAAACTTCAGTATCTGATGTAAAACTACTGCCTATTAATGCTCCAAAAGGTGCCATTAATGAGAATATTACAATAGCTATTAAAATTTGAATATTTTTTAACTTATAAGCCAACAACAAACTTGCTAAAATAATAGCAATTGGCACTTTGTGCAGTAATAGTCCCAATAAATATGAATTAGACTCCATCTCTAAATTTAGTTCAGTTAATGGGAAAGACTCTAAAAAAGCGTGTAAGCCTAAACTAAGAAAAACCAAATAGGGAAACTGACCAATTTTTTTAATATTAACATGCGTGTGCCCGTGTTCAATCCCTCCGGAGAAATAATCCAAAATAAGTTGAAGAAAAAACCCAATTAACAAATAAAAGCTAACAGACTCACTACCTGATTCAAACAATTCAGGTATTAAGTGAAGAAAACAAATCCCCAACAAGTACGCTCCGCTGAAAGAAAGCAAAAATGAAATCTTACTTTTTAATTTCAGCTGTTTTATAAAAATTAACGAACCACTTACGAAGCTCACTAAAAATAGAACCAAATACATCATTCGTTAATTTTTCTTGCTATAAATATCAAACGTTCTGAAGTGTTTTCCTCAAAACGATTTAAATTGTAATCGCCAAAAGTGGCTTTTACTTCAAATCCACAAACTTCAAAAATTCTTTCGAAGTCGACTAAGCTGATCAGCTTAACATGTTCTCTAAATTCAAAGTTCTCTTCTTGATCTTCAAATTTTATTGTTTTTACAATAAAACCATCAATAACAGTTTTACTGACATCAAACGATATATCCTTTCTAACGATGGTTTCTTTTGTGGGAAGCCCGGAAACAACTTTTGAAACGTTAAGATAGTCCAGCACTAAAAGGCCATCTTTACGCAAAGAACGAGCAATAGATTTAATGACTTTTACATTATCTCCTTCTTGTTTAAAATATCCAAAACTTGTAAAAAGATTCACCACCAAGTCAAATTCTGAATTAAATGATAGGTTTCGCATATCACCCGTTTGAAAGGAAAGTCCTTTTTCCGCTTTAGCATTGGCCGCATCTATGCTTTGAGGACTTAAGTCAAGTCCTATTACGTCATTTCCTAAATTGTGAATCTGCAACGCATGCCTTCCTTTACCACAAGCCAAATCTAATACCTCACTTCCTTTTGGCAAATTTAGATAGCCAAATAAGTTTGTAATAAAATGCTCTGCCTCAGAATAATTACGATGACTATACAACAAATGGTAGTACGGAGAATCAAACCAATTTTCAAACCAATTATGCTGCATTTTCTTTTTTTAAAGGGCTGCCAAAGTTAGTTATTCAAAGAAAAAAAGAACATTTAATTTTTTTAAATATCAACTGGAAAATAATTTCGACTAAAAAGTTGTTTTGTAAGACAATTTTAATTTATTTCGTTATGCATTAAATAGTGTTTTTTTTTACCGCAAATTAATGAGAAAGTTATAACTGTTTAGAATGGACATAAACATATACGATTTCTACAATAAGATGGAACAAGATAACATCATGTTATCTTTCAAGGGGAATGTTACATCTGAGCTCCTAACCTCCGTTCTCCAAATTATGGAGTCAAAAATGGATAAGTTAAACGAGCCAAATAGAATCAAAAAAAAGGTCTACAATATTCTTGTAGAGGCCTTACAAAATCTCTACCATCATTTAGATAAACAACCGGAGGGAGCTCCTAAAGGTCATAATACTGTGATCTTCATGATTGGTAAAACAGAAGAGGCTTATAGCATTTTCACAGGAAATTATATTTCTAATGACAATGCAGAAAAATTAAAGTCTCGACTTGAAAAAATTAATTCACTAGATGCTGATGAATTAAAAGCGTATTACAAAGAAGTCTTAAACAACGGAATGATGTCTGACAAAGGTGGCGGCGGATTAGGAATGATAGATATTGCTCGTAAATCAGGTCAGCGTTTGGATTTCGATTTTCAAAAGGTAGACGAAGAGTATTCGTTCTACAGTTTAAATATTAATATACCTCAATAGTTAACATAAGAAAAGATGGAAAATTTAGTTATAGAAGGAAGTCCTAAGACACCAACTATTAAGTTCAACCCCGAAGAAGGAAAATTATTGATTCAAGGAAGATCTATTCCTGAAAATTCAATTGACTTTTACAAACCTTTGGTAGACGCATTAGAAGAATATGCAGGTGGTGTAAAAGAAGCCACCAAAGTTGATATTGTTTTGGAATATTTCAACACGAGTTCATCTAAGTGTATTCTTGATGTTTTTAAAAAGCTAGAAAGAATAAATGAAGCCGGCGGCGGAGTAACCATTAACTGGCACTACGAAGAAGATGATGAAGATATGTTAGAGGCTGGAGAGGATTATCAGGCGATAATCAATATACCTTTTAAAATGGTTGAAATAGAAGAAGATTAATTACCGAAAAACAATAGTATAATAAAAAAGCCCTTGCAAATTGCAAGGGCTTTTTTGATTTCTAATACTTTGTTCTCGAATTAACAATTAAACATCTAAGGGGCTCTCAAAACGCATGTGTTTCACAGACTCACCAGACTCCTTTAGTTCAAGCAGCGAATCTATGCCTATTTGAATGTGTTTGTTTACAAAAGTCGAACTAACTTTTTTATCGCTATCGGCTGTTTTTATGCCTTCTGGAATCATAGGGTTATCAGATACCAATAACAATGCTCCATGTGGTATTCCATTAAAAAAACCGACTGAAAATATGGTAGCTGTTTCCATATCTATGGCCATTGCTCTTATTTCTCGCAGATAGTCTTTAAACTTTTCATCGTGCTCCCAAACTCTTCTATTTGTTGTGTAAACTGTTCCCGTCCAATAATCTAATTCGTGTTTCTTAATCATTGAAGAAACTGCCCGCTGTAACCTAAAACTAGGTAACGCCGGCACCTCTGGTGGCAGGTAATCATTACTTGTCCCCTCACCTCTTATGGCTGCAATGGGTAAAATCAAATCACCCAAAACAGTTTTCTTTTTTAATCCACCACATTTACCCAAAAACAAAACAGCTTTTGGAGTAATAGCAGACAACAGGTCCATCACAGTTGCCGCCATTGCACTGCCTATTCCAAAGTTTATAATTGTAATACCATTACTGGTAGCCGACTGCATTGGTTTATCTGCTCCATGAATTTCTACATTGAATTCTTGAGCGAACATTTTAACATAATCACTAAAGTTGGTGAGTAAGATATATTCACCAAAATCCTCCAATGGAACCCCCGTATACCTTGGCAACCAGTTTTCTACTATTTCCTTTTTATTCTTCAATTATTTATTTTTTTGATGAAACTAACTTCATTTCTTTCACTAAATGGCCTGCGTTAGCAAACTTGTCTACTACAAAAAGAACATAACGCACATCTACCGAAATATTTCTACATTGATTCACGTCGTAGTTTATATCGCTCATGGTTCCCTCCCAATTTCGGTCAAAATTTAAACCTATTAGTTCTCCATTTGCATTAATTACCGGACTGCCTGAATTTCCTCCTGTAGTATGATTTGACGCTGTAAAACAAACATGTAAACTTCCATCTTCGTCGGCGTATTGTCCAAAATCTTTATTCTCGATCAAAGTTACAAGTCGCTCCGGTAAATTAAAATCAACGTTATCTGGATCGTATTTTTCTAAAATCCCTTTTCCAGTTGTAAAGAAGTCATATATAACGCCATCTTTGGGATCGTAATTATCAACTTGCCCATAAGCCAATCGCAGCGTAGAATTCGCATTAGGATAGTATGTACCCGGTACATGATCTCGTAATCCTTTAACGTAAATCTTACTCAACGAATCAATTTCATTTGAATATTTTGAGTGTTGAGGCCTAACATTTTTAAAATAGATGTCCCAAAACTGATTCATTAGCGTATAAACAGGGTCTTTACTTACTTTCTTAGCAGCTCCTTTTCCCCAATTATCTAACAACTCGACCACTTGATTTTCAGTTGTAAAATTTGATTTCTTTATAAAATCGTCATAATTTGTTAGCAGCACATCTGACTTGCCACCCTTTAACAAATCGGGAACGTATTTCGCATCTAACTTTGATTTGTACTCTTTTAACAATGCTTGAGAAACATCAACCTCTGTCGACAAATCAAAGTTTTTAAAATGAGCTTGAACTTGTTTTTTAAGTTGACTAATAGTCTCTTGATCTACTTCTTCTCCCTTTTCTGTTTTAGCAACAATAGAAGTGAATCTATTTGCTAATCGGAGCATTTCCATTTTTCGGTATGGAATTTCGATGAAGAAACTTCTAGCTAATTCATACTCTTCAATCGCTTCGTAACGTTTTTCGAGATCTGAAAGCACCGTTTTATACTCATCCATTCCTGCTGTAGCCTTTGAAAAAGCTGCTTCTCTTTCTTGTTTCAACTGTATTGCATTTGCTTTTTCAAGACCTCTATTTTCTCCAATCCATTTTTTCCAATAATTGGCAATGCTTGCATATTTTGAGGCATACTGAATTCTCACCTTATCGCTAGCTTTCATATGCTTATCCATAATCTTCAACGCTTGGTCCCTAACCTCTATTTGTGCAGGGTTAATCACTTCTTTAATCTGTTTTATAGCATATGAAGTTAAATACTCTTGTGTTCTCCCCGGAAATCCATACACCATGGTAAAGTCTCCTTTTTTTACTCCATCCATCGAAATAGGCAAGAAATGTCTTGGTTTAAATGGAACATTATCTTCTGCATAGTCAGCAGGCATATTGTCTTTGTTGGCATATATTCTAAAAAGAGAAAAATCCCCAGTATGCCTAGGCCACATCCAATTATCAGTATCTCCCCCAAACTTGCCTATGGCTGAAGGAGGCGCTCCCACTAATCTAATATCTTTAAACGTTTCGGTTACAAACATGTAATATTCGTTTCCATAAAAGAAAGGACGTATATATGCTTCATAATGAGTGTCTTTTGTAGTTGCTTCAACTTTCGCTTTAGTTCTCTTACTAATTTCAGCTTGGCGCTCACTTTCATTTAGTTCAGCAGAAATTCCATCTAAAACCTCTTTGGTTACATCTTCCATTCTTATAATGAAGGTAGCGGTAAGACCGGGGTTTGTTAACTCTTCTGAATGATTCATTGCCCAATACCCATTTGTCAAATAATCGTTTTCAACTGAACTGTGTGACTGAATTTGACCATAGCCACAGTGGTGGTTTGTTAAAATTAGTCCTTGATCCGAAATAATTTCTCCTGTGCAGAATCCTCCAAAAGAAATAATTGCATCTTTTAAACTCGATTGATTTACACTGTAAATGTCTTCTGCCGATAATTTCAGCCCCATGCTTTGCATGTCTCCCTCATTTAAACTTTTTAAAAGCATTGGTAACCACATTCCTTCCTTTGCAGAAAGTATAGAAATGGTGATGAATAGACTTAGAAATAATGCTGTTACTTTTTTCATGGTTTTGTTTACTTATTAATTGATTATTTTTTTTGATCTGTTTCACTTTTGGAAGAAGAAAAATTTTCATCTTGATCAAATCTCTTCGCTTCAACACTTACTTCTGAAATACTTTCTGCCTCCACATTAGATGTAGCAGAAAAAGAAGTTGAAGCTTCATTTTGTTCTTTTGAAGTGACTTTTATTTTTAGGTGATTTTTCTTTGCTTCTTTTTTACGTTTTGTTTTCAGCACATTAAGCGCCTTCATTTTCTTTCCTCGTATTTTCTTCAAAAGCACCAATGAAATAGGAATTGCCAAGTAAATCATACCGGAATATCCAGAATAATATCCTCCTCCTATCACCACTATTGCGATAGATAGAATGCAGATGATCATTAAAAATGCAATCATGGAGGTTTTGGTCTCGAATAATTCGAGTTTGTTTAATTTAAGCAGCTTCCTATTCCGGTAAGCATTCTGAAAAAATCCAAATAGAATAGAATGCATGGCTAGTAGTCCTATTCCAAAACGAATCATAATGTCAGCCCAATCGTCTACAGATAATTGAGCCAATCTTGCCTTTTCCAAGGCTATTAAATACGCATCAGAAGTAAATCCGAAATTGCGTAACATATTTACTAACTGCACAGAACCTATGTAGGAAAATAAATACTTTAAAGGGTAGATGTAAAACAATAAAACAAACAGAAATAGAAAATTCAAGGTTTTCGTTCGCTTATCCTGCAAACCATATTTTAGAAAATAAGTTGCGTGGTTGCTCCAAAGCGCTAATAACATTAAAATACATGCAATAAAACCTATAAAATCGTACATAGAAGCCTGCAGCTCAACGTAGGTTTTAGGAACTTCTGAAGCAATCACCAATAAGGTAATGGCAAAGGCAAATACTGCATCGGTTAAGTTTTCTAACCGACTACTTTCCAAACCACTATAACGGAAACCAGTCTCGGAAAAACGTCTGTGTTTACTATGAATATTCTTAAACATTGTGGAAATTTAGCATGTTCAATAATACGCAAAAGCAATCAGTTCATCAAACATGAAAACCTTTGTCCCTTTTCATAAAATAGGAAACCAAAAAGTTACTATTGTTGATGGTCTGCATCCGCAAAATCTATGTTTTTCACACCGGAAAGGAGCAAATACCATACGTGAAATAGCAGCAGATACTTCAGGAGAAATTGTACTAAATGCTTTGTCCGTGCATTATACAGGCATTGAAAACCCTCTCGTTTCTGCGACTCATTTCGATATTGATGGATTTGTAGGAGTTTTTGCACTCTTTTACCCTGAATTAGCTTTATCTTTTAAAGAAGAATTAATTGCAATGGCTAGAATTGGAGACTTCCGAGAATTTAGACCGAATAATGAGAATGACGATTATGCATTAAAGCTCTGCTGTTGGATGAATAAAGTGGAGAAGGATAAATTCTATCGTCCGTTTGAAAACAAAGATGAAATAGAAAATTGTGTTCGAAAGTTTGATTTTTTTCTACAAGTCTTTCCAGATGTTTTACAGAACATAGATCAATACAAAGAGAATTGGGAAACCGAATACAATTTAGTTGTTTCGGGTATAAAATTTGAAATCAAAGCTTGTGCCTATAAAAACATAGGTCTTATAAAGAAAGAATTTGAACACCCTTCACATTATTACGCTTTGTTTAATTCATCAGAAGGTTTTGATATTCTGCTAGCCATTTACCCTGACAACAGATATGAGCTAGAATACAAATACACTACTTGGATTGATTTAGCTAGCCGACCAAACTTGCCAAGAGTTGATTTAAAACCACTCGTTTTTGATTTAAACCAAATAGAAACATCAGGTTACCGATGGAAGGTAGACTCAATCGCAGACACAGGACCGATAGTAAGGTTAGAATCTGCCGAACTAACAAAAGCAGATCGGTTTGCGAACCCTTCGGAACGAACAATCTACTCCTCGAGTATTTTACCGAAAAACTTTGAGGATAAGATTTTATCTTATTTCAGCAACATCTACCAGTTGATTGAACCAAAAAAAAATTGGACTTGGAGTGAAATGAGAAGCCTAAACCATTAATTTACACCTATGAAAAAAACAAGTTTCTTTATCGCTTTCGTTTTAATAGCGAACTTAATATCAGCTCAGAACATAAGAGAACAATTATTTAATTTACCTGATGTGATGTTCGAAAAGGTACTTACGCCTGTTGGCTACGAAGCGGCATACGAGCTAAAAATCAGGCAACCACTAGATCACAACGACCCATCTAAAGGATATTTTTATCAAAGAGCCTTCATAAGTCATGCCGGGTTTGATGAACCTATCGTAATGGTTACCAATGGCTATGCCAATGCTCGAAACAGAATTTCAGAACCGGCAGAGTTGCTCGGTGCGAACCAAATCAACATTGAACACAGGTTTTTTGGTGAAAGCATGCCAGACTCCATAGATTTCAACTACCTTAATCTAGAGCAAGTAGCCGGAGATTTACACCATATCAATGAAATATTTAGAACCATATACAGCGGCAAGTGGATATCAACGGGAATTAGCAAAGGAGGACAGACTACCATTTTTTACAGGTATTTTTATCCCAAAGACGTTGACGTGAGCATGCCTTATGTAGCGCCTTCAACCCGGGGACTCGAAGATAAAAGAATTTACACTTTTTTAGATACAGTTGGTAGTAAAGAGTGCAGAGATGCCATTAAGGAAGTTCAGTTTACATTGTTTAAAAATAGAGAAAAGGTATTACCACTTTTAAAATGGTACACTTACGGCGCGAGGTTGAACTTCAATTACTTGAAATTTGAAGAAGCATTTGAATATGCTGTTTTAGAATATCCATTTTCTTTTTGGCAGTGGGGCACTGAATGCTCAGATATCCCATCTAAGGACACTGACTTAGAAACGATCTTGTACCATTTTGTTAAAGTATCTGGATTAGATTTTTTCTCAGACGAAAGCATGGAAAGTTTTGCATCACATTACTATCAGGCAGGTTCTGAAATGGGCTATTATGGATATGATATTTCTGATTTTAAAGAATATATAAAAGCATTACCCAACGATAAAAACCCTTCGGCTATTTTTATGCCCAACAAAATGAAGGTTGATTTTGATAATTCTGTACCTCAAAAAATGCAAAAATGGATTAAAACCAATGGGAATCAATTCATATACATTAATGGTAATAAAGACACTTGGTCAGTTACCGCTGAACGTGAGCAAAAAGGAGTTGATGCACTTTGGTTTTTCTTAGAAGGAAAGGACCATGGAGCTGCGCGAATAAAGAACATGACAGACAAACAAAGAGAGCAAATGGTTGCAGCTTTAGAAAGATGGTTGGAGTTGGAAATTGAGTAGATTTTTGAATCGGTGAATAAGTGAGTCTTTAAATGAATAGATAGAAGGTTAATTATATAAGCATTGTTAAAATCCAAAACTAACATCTATAAATAATTACGTACTTTTAATTTGAAGAAAATCATAGATAATGAAAACAATTCTACTCACATTACTTTCTATCATCGGAATAACATTAACGGCTCAAAATTTACAAGTTGGTTTAGTCGCACACTACCCGTTGGACAATAACGGGAATGACTTAAGCACAACGTCTAACCATTTAATTATTGACAGCAACGCAACCTTTAGTCCATTTTTTGGAAATAATATGGCGTTGGAATTCAATGGAACAGACAGAGCAGATCAAACAACCATATTTAATAATTCCAATTTCACTTCAACTGCAGTTGCCTTGTGGTTTAGAGCTGATTCTTTAGTGCCAATTGGGTTTTTAACACCAGACCAAATATTTATTCAAGGAGCATATGCGGGTTTTGGTTTAGGAATAAAAAATGGTACTGGAAACCTTCTCGCTTTTTTCTCTTACAGTTCTGCTAATGGAGTAGTTTCTGACTCAAATTACTTTGATGGAAATTGGCATCATATAGTTGCTCAAAATAATGGAGTTACAACTAAATTGTATATAGATGGTCAATTAATGAAAACTCACACAGAAACCTTGTCAACGGGGAATTCTCCTTTATTGAAAAAAATATATCTAGGAGCCTCTAATTTAAATACACGAAGTTTTATTGGTGGATTAAATGACGTTAGAGTGTATAACAGAATTCTAACTCAAGCGGAAATATCAATTCTTTCTACTTTCCCAATTTCTACATCCATCACAAACACAAAAAACAAAGAAGTAGAAATTTCAATTTATCCAAATCCAACAAAAGAAAACATTTCAATTGTATCTAATAAGTCTCTATTGGGTTCAACATTTGTAATTCGAAACATGCTTGGCCAAAATGTAGCAGAGGGATTTTTGCAAACTGAAAAACAAGATATATCCATCTCAGGTGAAAAAGGTATTTACTTTGTTGAAATCATTACTGCCGACAATGAAAAAATAGTAAGCAAGGTAATAAAGAACTAAAATTTCTCATTGAGGATGTCATTCAATCTGTAATTTTGAAACATGGAATTCAAACTTGTTTCTGATTACAAACCAACTGGAGATCAACCACAAGCAATAAAGCAACTCGTTGAAGGAGTTAATGATGGCATTACTGCTCAAACACTTTTAGGTGTTACAGGGTCTGGTAAAACGTTTACCATTGCTAACGTAATACAAGAAACAGGCAGACCAACCTTGGTTCTTAGCCATAATAAAACCCTAGCGGCTCAGCTGTATGGGGAGTTTAAACAGTTTTTTCCTGAAAACTCTGTTGAGTACTTTGTTTCTTACTATGATTATTATCAACCAGAAGCCTACATTCCCGGTTCAGATACCTATATAGAAAAAGACCTTTCCATTAACGATGAAATTGAAAAGCTACGATTAAGCGCCACCTCTGCCCTACTTTCAGGACGAAGAGATGTTATAGTAGTTTCCTCTGTATCTTGCATTTATGGTATTTCTAACCCATCTGACTTCAAGCAAAATGTAACACACATCAAAGTTGGTCAATTAATTAGCAGAAATAAACTACTGCACCAATTTGTGAGTGCCCTATATTCTAGAAGTTCAGGGGATTTTACAAGAGGGAAATTTCGTGTAAAAGGAGATACGGTAGATTTATTTCCTGCATACGCCGACATCGCTTATCGAATTAGTTTTTTCGGGGATGAGATTGAAGACATTCGCTCCTTTGATCCGAACAATGGCAATACCATTGAAAAGTTTCAAAACTTGAACATTTATCCAGCCAACATCTTCGTAACCACCAAAGACCGAATGAACGATTCAATTTGGCAAATTCAGCAAGATATGGTAAAGCAGGTGGAATATTTTAAAGAAATTGGCAAACCACTTGAAGCAAAAAGGTTAGAAGAAAGAACCTTGTATGATTTAGAAATGATGAAAGAGTTGGGATACTGTTCCGGTATTGAAAACTACTCTAGGTATTTTGATGCAAGAGAGCCTGGCACGAGACCATTCTGCTTAATAGATTATTTTCCTGACGATTATTTATTGGTTGTTGATGAAAGTCACGTAACAGTTTCACAAGTAAATGCCATGTACGGCGGCGATCGTTCAAGAAAAATTAACTTGGTAGAATATGGTTTTAGACTTCCTGCCGCAATGGACAACCGACCGTTAAAGTTTGAAGAATGGGAAGCTTTACGAAATCAAGCCATTTACGTGAGTGCAACTCCTGCAGATTATGAAATAAGAGAATCTGAAGGTGTCATTGTTGAACAAGTAATTCGACCCACTGGATTGCTAGACCCTATCATTGAGGTACGCCCAACCCAAAATCAAGTGGATGATTTGATGGAAGAGGTAGCCATTCGTATAGAAAAGAACGAACGTACATTGGTAACAACACTGACCAAAAGGATGGCAGAAGAACTTACCAAGTATTTCATAAAAAATGGAATTAAAACGCGATACATTCACTCTGACGTTGACACTTTGGAAAGGGTAGAAATTCTAAGGGACTTAAGATTTGGCGTTTTTGACGTTTTGGTGGGTGTGAACTTATTAAGAGAAGGTTTGGATTTACCAGAAGTTTCTTTGGTGGCAATTATGGACGCTGACAAGGAAGGTTTTTTGAGATCCGGTAGATCTTTGACACAAACAGTGGGTAGAGCTGCTAGAAACGTGAATGGAATTGCTATTTTTTATGCAGATACAATTACCGGTTCAATGCAACGTACAATGGATGAAACTGAGCGCAGAAGAGAAAAGCAAATAGCCTACAACACCAAGCATGGCCTTGTACCGCAGGCCCTAAACAAGAGTAAAGAGAATGTCCTTCGACAAACTGAAGTTGCAGACGGAAGTAAAGCCCCAAGAGAATATAAAATTGATGAAAGCATACCATTAGCTGCTGATCCTGAAACAAAATACCTCAGTAAGGCTGATTTGGAAAAATCACTCAAACGCACGAGAAAAGAAATGGAAAAGGCTGCGAAAGAAATGGATTTTATAATGGCCGCCAAATTAAGAGACGAAATGTTTGAATTGGAAGCAATGGTAAAAAAAGCGAAATAAAACACAGAGCAGACTACATATAACTCAAACATTCGAATAAAAATTAGAGCATTAGCTTTTCTTTTTTTATATTTACTTATAATATAAAAAACTATAAGAATTTATTATGTTGAAATCAATTCTATCCATCCTATTTTCCACACTATTAACTACCTTTACATTCGCACAAATTATTCAAGACGATTTTGAAGGCAATGGGAACATTACTACCTGGGCTGGAGACGACTGTTCTATTGTTACCAACTTTAGTAACCCGCACTCAACTTCAGGCAATACTTCTAGCACAGTATTAAAATACCACGATTTAGGTGGACAATATGCCAACATTAGGTTTGATGCTGGAAGAAATTTAGACCTTACAACTTACAATACGTTTACATTAAAAATTTATGTTCCCTCATCTGGGTTAACAGGTAATCAAAACAATCAAATTTCTCTAAAACTACAAGATGGAAATTTGGCAGCTCCCTGGTCTACTCAATCAGAGATCATAAAACCCATACTTCTTAATACTTGGCAAACAATAACCTTTGACTTTGCGAACGATCCGTTCACAAACTTAAATGGCACATCGGCTGCTCCAACACAACGTTCAGACTTTAATAGAATTCTGCTGCAGGTAAATGGAGAAAATAACAACGATCAAGTTCTAGCTTACATTGATGATTTTTATTACTTCGACAGTATCGTCCCTTCGCCGGTATATAATAATTTAGTTTGGTCAGATGAGTTCAATACAAATGGACCTATCGATCCAAACAAATGGTTTCATCAAACTCAATTGCCTCAAGGTGGTAGCTGGTTCAATGGCGAAATTCAACACTACACAAATAGAACAGCTAATTCGGTTGTTAACAATGGAGTTTTAAACTTAATCGCTAGAAAGGAAACTTTTACAGATCAAGGACATACCAAACAATACACTTCAGCGCGACTAAATTCTAAGTTTGCATTTACCTACGGCAGAGTTGAAGTAAGAGCAAAACTACCTACAGGAGTTGGAACTTGGCCTGCCATATGGATGCTAGGTAAAAACATTACTGAAACAGGCGCTTATTGGCAAACCCAAGGATATGGCACAACGGGATGGCCTGCTTGTGGTGAAATTGACATTATGGAGCATTGGGGAAACAATCAGAACTACGTTTCTAGTGCAACACACACCACTTCTAGCTCAGGCAATACCATCAACCACGGAGGCCAAACCATTCCAACTGTTTCTACTGCATTTCATGTTTATACCTTAGAATGGAGACCTGACCGATTGATTTTTAGCGTAGATAGTGTCGTTCATTTTACCTACCAACCAACCGTTAGAAATGCGGCAACTTGGCCTTTTGATGCCCCACAATACATGCTATTTAACATCGCTATTCAGCCAAGCATCACTCCAAGTTTTACTCAAAGTTCAATGGATATTGATTATATCCGAATTTATCAAGAAACACCCGTTGGTTTGACAGAAAAATCGCTTTCTACAACACTGAACCTTTACCCAAACCCTGTGAACAACAAACTAACCGTAGAAGTTAACTCAACGTTACAAAATAATACAAACGTTCAAATTTACAATGTACAAGGTAAATTAGTGAACACTTTCAGTGCTACAGTTCAACAAAATAAAATTGAACTAAATAATATTGATTCGTTAACTCGTGGAATGTACTTTCTTACATTTCAACTAGATGGCAAACAATACAATACAAAGTTTTTAAAGCAATAAAGCGGTTCGCAGTACCTTACGTTTATTTTATATCTGATTATCAACAATTCAACCTTTACAACTACAGTACTTTATAGTTTAACTAACTGGTAAATCGGCTTATCTTGAAGGCATCTTAAAATATAAATTATGAAAAGAGTTGCTATAATCTCGTTTATCGCTAGTGTTCTATTTTGTTTGTCCTTTATTCCTAAAGCAAAAAAGGTTATTGTAATAGATGTGGGCATGGAGGAATAGATCGTGGAAGTATTCATGGTGAATTATCTGAGAAAGATATTGTGCTGGAGATCGCTCAAAAGGTTCAAGAGTTGAATAGCAGCGGAAAATTGGATATTATTCTAACTAGAGAGATAGATCATTTTGTTGAATTGGAAGAGCGTGTAAATTTTGCTAATAGACAAACCCCTTCGTTTTTTCTTTCACTTCATACCAATTATGCTGCAAAAGATACTATAAGTGGATTTGAGATTTACGTGAAAAATAATTCTCTTGCAGAACAGTCAATGAAAATGGCTAGTGCTATTGAGCGCGAATATCCCAATCAAATTCAAAAAAGACAGATCACGACAGCTAATTTTCACGTCCTAAAAAAGAGCAATTGCCCTTCAGCATTATTAGAATTAGGTTTCTTAAGCAACGAAAATGATAGAAACTATTTGCTAAGTGAAGCTGGGCAGTGGGAAATAGCAGAAGCAATTTACAATGCTGTAAAGTAACTACGCTTTGCGAATCATTTTATAATGCTCTATTTCACACTCAACAAATAAATCACCTACCTTTTTAAAGCCTTGTCTTTCGTAAAACGGAATTGCTTTTAACTGAGCATGTAAATACATGGTTTTATTCTCTTTTTGAGCAGATTTTAATACTGCTTGCAGTAATTGGTCACCGTATTTTTTACCTCTAAAATCTTTCAAAACTGCAAAGCGTTCTAGTTTCACTTTATCAGCTACAACTCTCCACCTTGCTGTTCCAATAGGTTGATCATGGTAGCTCATGAGGAAGTGTTCGCATTCATCCTCAAATTCATCAAATTCATCTTGCTCCTCTACTCGTTGTTCTTGAATAAAAACAACATCTCGAATTTCTCGAACTTGCTGAAATAGAACAGAGTTACTCGTTTTGAACGAAACGATTTGAAGATCCATAATTTTTATGATTTTTTAGTGAAAATGCTTAACATAATTTAACAGCCGAAAGTGACATGCCGCGTAGGTTCTGAATACTTTAGCAAGCCAAATTTAACAAAGAATGGAAGAAAATAATTCAATGAATGAAAACGTAGAAACACCCGTTGTTTCTGAAGGTAGCTCAATGGATATAAGAGCATTAAACGAAAAAATTCAAAGAGAGAGTTCCTTTGTCGATTTGTTGACCATGGAGATGAACAAAGTAATTGTTGGTCAAAAGTACATGGTTGAACGTTTGTTAGTAGGATTACTATCAGATGGACACATTTTGTTAGAAGGAGTTCCTGGATTAGCAAAAACACTTGCCATAAACACGTTAGCTACAACGGTGAAGGCTGATTTCAGCAGAATACAATTTACTCCAGACCTGCTTCCGGCAGATTTGATTGGAACAATGATTTATTCTCAAAAGAAGGAAGAATTCACCATTAAAAAAGGGCCAATCTTTGCTAATTTCATTTTAGCTGATGAAATCAACAGAGCACCTGCAAAAGTGCAATCAGCGTTGTTAGAAGCCATGCAAGAAAAGCAGGTAACCATTGGCGATACATCTTTTCCTTTGCCAAAACCATTTTTAGTATTAGCAACCCAAAACCCGGTAGAACAAGAAGGAACATATCCTCTGCCTGAAGCTCAAGTTGATCGTTTTATGCTAAAAGTGGTGTTAGATTACCCCAAAAAAGAAGAAGAGAAACAGATTATTAGAAGTAACATCGCCAAGGCAGGCATGCCAAAGGCTAGCCAAATTTTAAGCCCGGAAGATATTGTTCGAGCTCGTGAAACGGTCCGAGAAGTATACATGGATGAAAAAATTGAGCAGTACATCGTGGATATTGTATTTGCTACCCGAAATCCTGAAGAATATGGCCTTGAGAACTTAAAAGAACTCATCACTTTTGGAGGATCTCCTAGAGCAAGTATTAGTTTAGCTTTGGCATCAAAGGCATATGCTTTTATCAAGCGAAGAGGTTATGTGATTCCCGAAGACGTAAGAGCCATTGCCAAAGATGTACTTCGCCACAGAATTGGCTTAAGCTACGAAGCCGAAGCCGAAAACATTACAAGCGAAGACATTGTAAATGAGATTTTAAACGCAGTTGAAGTTCCATAAACCTTACCACTTTGAGTAATTCGAGAAAAAATACGCAAGAGCTACTCAAAAAAGTAAGAAAGATAGAAATCAAGTCGAAAGGTTTATCAAACCAAATCTTCTCTGGTGAATATCATTCTGCTTTTAAAGGTAGAGGCATGGCATTTTCTGAAGTGCGTGAATATCAAATGGGCGATGAAATTCGAAGCATTGATTGGAATGTAACGGCGCGCTTTAACGAACCGTTTGTTAAGGTTTTTGAAGAAGAGCGGGAAATGACCGTAATGCTTTTGGTGGATATGAGTGCTTCCAAAGGTTTTGGTTCTAGAACACAATTAAAGCAAGATTTAGTTACAGAGTTGTGCGCTGTGTTGGCCTTTTCTGCCATTCAGAACAACGATAAGGTTGGGGTTATTTTCTTTAGTGATCAAATAGAAAAATTTATTCCTCCCAAAAAGGGGAAAAGCCATATTTTAATGATTATTAGAGAACTAATAAACTTTACACCAGAAAATAAAGGAACGAATATAAAAGAAGCTCTTCGGTATTTTACCCTTGCGATAAAACGAAGATGCACGGCGTTTTTAATTTCAGACTTTTTGAATGAAGGTTTTGAAGACGAATTAAAAATTGCAAATAGAAAACATGATTTGGTGGCTTTACAAATCTATGATCAACGAGAGATTGAAATGCCAAACGTAGGATTGGTTCAGCTAGAAGATGCAGAAACAGGTGCTGTAAGGTGGTTTGATACTTCAAAAGAAAAAAACAGAACTGCTTACAAAGCGAATGGATTGAGAAAGCATGGAAAAATTCGTGAAGCACTCAGAAGAAGTGGCGTTGACCATACTAAATTAGCCACGCATGAATCATACATTCAACCATTAATGACACTATTTAAACGAAGAGGATCAAGATGATGAAACAACTAGGTGTTTTGATTATTTTCTTAGTGAGCCTTATAAGCTATTCGCAAGGGCAAGAATTTACGGCAAAACTTAGCCCCTTGGAAATTAAAATTGGAGAGCAAGCAACGTTAGAGTTAGAGTGCAAGTTTTCTGCAGCGGAAAAACAAATTATGCTGCCTGCTTTAAAAGATACCATTAGCAAATTTATAGAGGTAGTTGACGTTTCAAAAATCGATACCACATTTGATGAGGATGATGTTACAAGCAAATATTTCACTCAAAAAATAACCATCACTTCGTGGGATAGCGGATTACATGTGATTCCTCCAATGCAGGCTATTGTATGGACAGATACACTTTACAGTGAACCACTTTTACTTTCAGTGAATACAGTTCAGTTAGCCGAAGAACAAGATATTAAAGACATAAAAGGCATTATGGAAGTCCCTTTCTCGTTGTGGGATTGGATTTTAGCTCATCGAATTGAAATTGGATCAATAGTAGGAATTCTATTACTCATATTAATAGCCTACTTGCTCTATAGAAAATATGCAAACAAGGAAGATGATAAACAAGAAATCGTAATTCCGAAAGAAGATGCAGACCTCATTGCCAATCGAAAACTAAAAGAGTTAGAAGCTAAAAAAGTATGGCAAAAAGGAGAAGTGAAAGAATTTCATTCTCAACTTTCGTTTATCGTAAGAGAATACATAGAGAATAGGTTCGAAATAAACGCATTGGAGCAAACAACTGATGAAATCTCAATGCTGCTCATAGCACACCCAGAAATTGACAAAACCGATTTACAACAATTAATTCAAATGCTTCATTTAGCAGATATGGCAAAGTTTGCCAAGCAACAGCCTATTGGAGCAGAAAATGAGCAAGCGCTTAAAACTGCCTACTTGTTTATTGAGAATACAAAGGTTGTTCCTGAAAATAAAGAAAGTGAAACCTTAAATCAACAAGAAGAAAATGCTTAGTTGGTGGAACGACATACAATTTGCCAATCCAGAGTTGTTTCTGTTATTTGCTGCAATACCCTTATTGGCATTGGCTTACCTATTTCGGTTGAAAAAACAAAAAGCCCGTATTACCTTATCCGGATTTCAGTTTTTACCTGACGAAACAAATAAAATTCAACTTTATTTAAGGCACTTACCATTCTTACTCAGTTTAGTCGGATTAAGCTTACTAATCATTTGCATTGCTCGCCCACAGTCTTCATTAAGCTGGCAAGATGTTACCACAGAAGGGATTGATATTATAATTGCCATGGACATTTCCGGCTCTATGTTGGCAGAAGACTTGAAACCAAATCGTTTGGAAGCATCTAAAAATGTAGCCATGGATTTCATTTCAAACAGGCCAAATGATCGAATTGGATTGGTCACCTTCAGTGGAGAAAGTTTCACTCAATCTCCCTTAACAACAGACCATTCAGTACTTAAAAATTTATTTAAGGATGTTAAAAATGGAATGATTGAAGATGGAACTGCAATTGGTTTAGGCTTGGCAACAGCAGTGAATAGAATCAAGGAAAGTGACGCAAAAAGTAAAGTTGTGATTTTGTTAACAGATGGTTTCAATACCTCAGGTTCTATACCCCCATTAACTGCCGCAGAAATAGCTAGAGAATTTGGTGTGAGAACATACACTATAGGCCTAGGAACAAACGGCATGGCTCCAATGCCTTATCAAAACGGTTTTGGTGGAACGAGCTATCAAAATGTGGAAGTTAGAATTGATGAAAAAACAATGAAGGAAATCTCTCAAATGACTGGAGGAAAGTATTTCAGAGCAACGAATAATAGAAGTTTAGCGGCCATTTATGAAGAGATTGATCAATTAGAAAAATCAAAAATAGAAGTAACCGAATACCGAAAAAAGAAAGAAGAGTTTTTCCCTTTCGCGCTAGTTGCAGGTATTCTTTTTGCATTTCAATTTATGTTGAGCAACACTATATTTAAAACCATAAACTAATGTTTCGATTTGAACATAGCTATATTTTGTGGGGTTTATTATTGGTTCCCATTTTCTTACTGTTGTTTTACGTGATGAAACGTTGGCGAAAAAAGTCGCGGGAAAAATTTGCTGAGCACGATCTATTTATTCAGCTCATGCCCGACTATTCAAACTTTAGATACAACGCTAAGTTTGTACTATTTTTAATAGGATTTGGACTTTTGGTTATAGGAATTTCTAATCCACAAATTGGAACCAAGATTGAAGAGGTGAAACGTGAAGGAATTGACTTGATTGTTGCGGTAGACGTTTCAAATAGCATGAAGGCTGAGGACCTCTCCCCTAACCGCTTAGAAAGAGCCAAAAGAGCCATGTTACAAATGGTTGAAGAACTAAAAAGTGACCGGTTTGGAATCATTGTTTTTGCCGGCCAGGCATATACTCAGCTTCCAATAACTACCGACTACTCAGCTGCTAAGTTATTTTTAAATACCATTGACACTGACATTGTCCCAACTCAAGGCACAGCCATTGGAGCAGCAATTGATTTGACTATAGAGTCTTTTGATTATGAGGCTGGTGGCAGCAAAGCGCTGATTATAGTAACCGATGGTGAAAACCATGAGGATGATGCGATTGAAGCTGCTGAGAACGCAAGAGAAAAGGGAATCCAAGTATATACAATTGGTATGGGAAGTCCAAATGGAGCACCTATCCCACTTTTTAGAAGAGGACAAAAAATCGGATACCGACAAGATAACGATGGGAATACAGTTGTAAGTAGCTTAAACGAAAACATGTTAAAAGACATTGCCGGAAGTGGTGGTGGAATATACGTTAGAGCGACCAACGCCAATGCAGGCTTCGGATCCATTTTAGACGATTTAAGTGGTTTGGATAAAGCTGAATTTGAAAGCCAAGTGTACACCGATTACGAAGATCGGTTTCAATTTTTTATTGGAGCAGCTCTCTTATTTTTCCTTATTTCAATGTTAATTACTGAGAAGAAAGGTAAACTAGCAAAAAACATAAACCTGTTTGGAACATGAAAAAGTTAATTCTCATACCGCTATTAATGTGTTTGAGTATTTACGCTCAAGCTCAGTCTGCCTATCAAGAAATTAGAGAAGGAAATGAACTTTTTAAAAATAATTCCTTTCAAGAAGCGACCCAAAAATATCAAGAAAGTTTAGCCAAAGATGTTGAACCTGTTGAATCTTCCTATAACATTGGCAATGCGCTATACCGCCAAGAAAAATATGAAGATGCTGCTAGATACTTTAACCAAGCTGCTAACAAAACGGAGGATAAAATGGTAAGGTCAAATGCTTATCACAACCTGGGTAATGCCCTGTTGAAAGAAGAAAAATTTGAGGAAAGCGTAAAAGCCTATAAAAGTGCCTTGAGAAATAACCCACAGAATGAAGAAAGCAGATACAACTTAGCTTACGCTCAGAAAATGCTTCAGCAGCAGCAGCAAGAGCAACAAAAAAAGGAGGAAGAAAACAAAGACGAGGAAAACAAAGAGGAACAAGAAAATAAGGACCAACAAGAGAACAAAGACGAGGAAAAGAAAGACGAAGAACAAAAGGACGAAGAACAAAAAAGTGACGAAGAAAAGGAACAAGAGCAGAAAGAACAACGGCAACAGCAAAAAGAACAGCAAGTTTCGCGAGAAGATGCAGAACGAATTCTAGAAGCGCTTAATCAGAAAGAAAAAGAACTACAAGAAAAACTAAAGAAGAAAAAAATAAAGGGTGTAAAAGTTGAAATTGAAAAAGATTGGTAAAACAAACAGGAATAAATTGCTTTTTGTACATCTACTGATGATCACAAAAAGCAATTCAGGTTCAACTATTAACAAGTACTGAGTTTAATTAAAATGAAAAAAGCTTTTATAACATACATTTTATTGCTTGCAAGCGTAGTATGTTTTGCGGCCGCTAGCGAGTTCACCGTAAAAGTGAGCAGTTCGACTGTAGAAGTTGGCCAACGCTTTCAAATTACATTTACAATCAACGCAAGAGGAGGTAACTTTTCTCCTCCCTCGTTTGAGAATTTTAGGGTGGTTAGTGGTCCCAACCAATCACAAAGCATGCAATACATTAATGGCAACATGTCTCAGAGCACGTCCATTAGCTACATTCTAGTTGCCCAAGAAAAAGGAAATTATACCATTGGGCCTGCAAGCATTAGCTCAGACGGCACAACGAAAGAAACGGAACCAGTTGAAATTAAGGTTGTTGATCAAAATCCAAATGGAGCTGCAGCACAACGAAATAAAAATGAGCAGCGAAAAACGGAAGCTGAACAACTAAAAGAGTATGTTTTTGTAAAAGCGACAGTAGATAAAACGAAGGCGTACGTAGGTGAAAAAGTAGCTGTTACTTATAAACTGTACTCAAGATTAAACTTAAGCGGTTTAGATTTAGAAGCCCCAACCCGATTCAATGGTTTTTGGACCCAAGACCTGCAAACACTTTACGGCAGAAACATTCAAAAAACAAGAGAAAACTATCAAGGTCAAGTTTATGATGTTGTTGAACTTCAGCAAACACTTCTCTACCCTCAGCGAAGTGGAGAGTTAACAATAGACGCCCTTTCTATTTTAGCGAAGGTGCAAATTCCAAGAAGAGCTCGGACGTACATGGAGCAATTTTGGGGAGGTGGTTACGACTTAAAAGAGGTTATAGCTACTAGTAAGCCTATAAAGCTCGAAGTAATTCCATTGCCGAACGCGGGTAAACCGGCCAATTTTTCTGGAGCCGTTGGTAAGTTCAATATGAAAATGTCGGCCAACAAAGACAGCTTAACAGCAAACGAATCGGCTAATATTAAAATTGAAATTAAAGGAAACGGAAATCTACCTCTAATCAATGCGCCTAACTTAAATTTTCCTGCCGACTTTGAGGTTTATGACCCAGAAACAAAAAACAATTTTAAAACTGGCTACAACGGATCTACAGGCTCTAAAACATTTGACTATTTAGTAATACCAAGGCATTCAGGAGAGTTTGATTTAGATGCCTATGCCTTTTCCTATTTCGACGTGAATGAAAAACGTTACAAAACAATAACCGCAGATCCAATCCATTTTATGGTAGAAAAAGGAGATGAAGAGGAAAACGTAACGTTTGTTGGTAGACGAAAAGAAGACATAGAGGTGCTCGGAACAGACATTCGATTCATACACATCAACAACCTAGCACTGTACAAGACTAACGACTACTTTTTTGGTTCTTCCCTATTCTATCTGATCATTGCAGCCATTGCGCTGTTCGCAATTTTAATTGTGCTAATAGCAAAACGGAATAAATCCATACTTTCGGATAAATCTGGTTTAAGAAAATCAAGAGCCTCAAAAATTGCCAAGAAGCGTTTGGCTAAAGCCAAAAAACTTCTAGACACGAAAGAGAATGCTAAGTTCTACGAAGAAATTTCAACTGCTCTATTTGGGTACTTTGCAGATAAATTTAACTTAGAGGTGGCTGAAATATCACAAGAAAGAATACTTGATTTATTGGCAGAAAATGGATCGTCAGATGATGATAAACAAAATGTTAAAACCATTCTCGACGAAACAGAAATGGCTCGATTTGCACCGAAATCAGGCATTAACCCAAGTATTCTATACGACAAGGCATCGAGTTTAATTCAGAATTTAGAAAGCTAATTATCATGAAGAAATTAACGTTTTATCTTATCGGTTTTCTGTGTTTGAATTTTTCAGCAATTGCTCAAGAAGCAGATCCTTTGAACATAATGAACCAGGCGAATAAAGAATACGATTCTGGGAATTATGAGGCTGCAGCAAACACTTACAAATTACTCCTTGATCGGAACTACACCTCTGAAGATTTGCATTTTAATTATTCAAATAGCCTATTTAAATCCAACAATCTGGCTTTGGCTATTTTGCATTATGAAAAGGCGCTGAAGCAAAATCCAAATTCAGAAGATGCTGCGTACAATTTAAAAATTGCCTATGACCGCACGGTGGATAAAATTGATCAAGTACCCGAATTGTTCATTTACCGTTGGTGGAAAGCAGTATACAACCTCTATTCTGCAGATAAATGGGCTAAACTCATGATTACTGTGCTTATTGTTACGTTGATTGGTTTTGGTTGCTACAAATTATCCGCCAATTTATTGGTTCGAAAATTTGGTTTTGGAATGATGGCAAGTGGAGTTGTAATGAGTTTGTCATTTTTGCTTTTCGCAGCAAGCCAGAGAAATCATGCGTTATCTTCCACGCATGCTATTATCATGGAACCTACAGTTGATATCTTAAGTGCTCCATCATCGGGGAGCTCTCAGCTTTTTTTGCTGCATGAGGGAACGAAAGTAAAAATAGAAGACACCACCGAAGAATGGATGGAAGTTTCTTTACCTAACGGTAACCAAGGTTGGGTGAACAAAGTATCTATCGCTGAAATATAATCAAGCTAATACGCACCACCTCGTTTTCGAACAAACCACTCGATACTTAAAAGTGACAAGATTAGAAAGAATAGCCATTGTAAATTAATGATGTCTTGAACTTCTTCGTTCATATAAGAAACAGAAGTCACATCTTTCCTACTGTTGAGTAATTCTTTGAATTTTGGTAGGTTTTCACGGCTCAGCATTTCACCTTTCGACCGCAGTGCCAATTGATTTAACAATTGATAATCAGCCTCGGTATTCATCGCTTCTAGTCGCAGCTCTTTTACGGTAAACACACCCGTTTCCTCATATCTCTTGCCTTGGAAGGTAGTTGCAGCCGTGTAACTATAAGTAGAAGGCTCTAAACTAGGAATAGTTAACTGATAGGTTTCCCCAGAACGATTCATAGTAAAACTAAAACTTTTACCTTCTTCATTTTTCAATTCTAAGCTAACATCTGATTCATTTACTAACTCGTATGACGGATTAAACAATTGAGCCGAAAAATTAATCGATTCGTTTTCATAAAGTTCATTGATGGTGCTTACGCGGAAAAAACTTCGATCTGCTTTTACCGCCATGTATTGAACTACCTTACCAACAAAACGATTAAAAACATCGTGATTCCCCGCCTCCTGAAAGTTAGCAATTCGCCATTTCCAAATACCCTCTCCTGTAAAGCGACCTATTTTTGAATCTTGTACATCATAAAAACTTAATAAGGGATAAGGTGTAGAAACAGACCCAATTTTCTGCGTGAGCAAGGTTTGATTCCCATTTGACTTGACAAGCTGATTTGCCTCAGTTGTCAATGGAGGAAAGTTGCTCAATTTGCGTATATCTTGGTCTACTGTAAATAAACTGAACGATTCGTTTATACTTGCTTGTACCTCATTTACACTACTTCTACCACCACTTTTACCAGAAATATCTTTGAGCAATTCAATGTTTTTCCATCCACCACCAAATAAAAGTAATGGTTTAGATGAAGCTAACAACTGTTTCATTTTTTGATCAATAGAAACAAGTCTTGCATTTGCTGCTTGATGTAAAATAACCAAGTCATATTGATCAAAGGATCCGGCGTATTCTGAATAAATTGAAGATGCCAATTCATAATTTTCATTGGACTGAATAGCTGCTTTCAACGCACCTAAATCTGGATGAGGCGACATGCCCAAGAGCAAAAGTTTTTGCCTACCATCGAGAACGTCTATGTAAAAATTAATCTTGTTGTTTAGAATATTTCGTTCCCCTTCAACAGTTTCTACCACAACAGTATATTGTTGTTTTCCTACTACTTCTGCCTTTAACGTCAATTTTTGAGTGGCTCGCCCATCTCTCTTTAATCCTTCTATTTGCTTTGTGGTAATCAAAGAAGTTCCTCGATATACTGAAAGTTTTAATTTACCCACAGGCAACTTTTGAGTCTTCACATCAAATTGCACCGGAAACTCATTACCTAAAAACGCTAATTTATTATTTCTCAGATTTCGCAATTGCACATCTACATACTTATTGGTGTCGCCAATGCCAAGCGTAAAAATGGGAAAATCAAAAGACTGTGTGCTATATATGGGCGAGTTACCTTGATTGTAAATCCCATCAGAGAGTAACAATAAGCCGCCAACATTTCGGTTTACAAAACGCTGCTCTATGCTTTCAAAAAGAACGTCAAAATCAGTTATTTTCCCACTAAAATCGGGTGTTCCTTCATTTGACTGAATGCGTTCATCAAACAAATAACTTTCTACTCTGTAATCTTCCGCTAATTCATTCTTAACCCTTTCCAATTGCTGTTGCAGTTCATTTTTAACGTAAGAAGAATCTGACGCCATAAGCATGGAACCGGAGTTATCTTGAGCAATAATGATAATTGGCTTTTCAACCGTTTTGCTAAAATATTTTAACAATGGCGAAAGTAACATTGCTGCCAACAACGAAATACATAAAAAGCGGAGTCCGAAAAGAATTCCCTTAGTTAGTTTAGAAAATTCCGAAAGTTTCTTGTCATTTTTGTACAGCAAAAAGGCCATTAAGGCGCCCAATACAACACAAAAAAGAAAGTACCATAACGGATACGGGCTAACAATATTCACTGACTACGAGTAAATTAAGTTAGCATTGCACCACAAACATTCAAGGTTTGTCCCGAAACATAAGTTGATAAATCTGAAGCTAAAAACAATACTGCATTTGCAACATCCTCTGCTGTACCGGGTCTGTTTAACGGAACTGATTTCAACCATTCGTTAATTGTATCTTCCCCTAACTCAGCTGTCATTTCAGTAGCAATAAAGCCAGGAGCAATGGCATTGCAACGAATGTTTCTACTGCCTAATTCTTGTGCAATAGATTTAGTAAATCCAATGATTCCAGCTTTCGAAGCTGCATAGTTTGATTGTCCTGCGTTTCCTCTAACTCCTACGACAGAACTAAGGTTTATAATTGAACCTGATCGCTGCTTCAACATGGTTCTTTGAACGTTTTTTGTAATGTTGAACACAGACTTTAAATTCGTATTCATTACATCGTCCCAATTCTCTTCTGACATTCTCATGAGTAAACCATCCTTTGTAATTCCTGCATTGTTTACCACAATGTCAATTCTTCCGAAGTTTTCATTTACGTATGCAATTAACTTTTCTGCCGCAGCATAATCAGCTGCATTAGATTGAAAAGCCATTGCTTTCACTCCAAATGCAGCTACCTCTTGTTCTACCTCCTTCGCCTTTTCAGGAGAAGATACAAACGTAAAAGCTACATCTGCTCCATGCTCTGCCAATTTTAAAGCGATTCCTTTTCCAATTCCTCTTGTTGCGCCAGTTACCAAGGCTACTTTTCCTTCTAGTAATTTCATAAAAAAATATTTTATTCAAATGTAATTAAACTTGCCTTTTAAGCAGAATTAAATTGCGATGGATACTAACATTTAGTCCGTTGAAAAATGTACTTATTTGAACTTGGTTATTTCATGTTCTTTGGATGTTCGGTAAACCGTACCACGAAAAAAATAAAACGGCTCATCATGCCCTTTACAGGAAATTACCACATCTATATCTGCTTTCTTATTGCCCAACGAAATTACTTTGGCAGTAGCCGTTAAAACGTCTCCAATTTTAGCTGATTTGGAATAAACCATGTTGCCGTTGATTAACGGAGAAATTCTACCATAGGAGTTTGACGCAAAAGCTAAAGCAGAATCTGCTGCGGCATAAGCAATTCCTCCGTGTAAGGTTCCGAAGCCATTCAACATTTCTTTTCTTACGGTGAACTCTAAAACACAATGGCCTTCTTCTATTACCATTGGCCGAATTCCTAACCATTGAGAGCAGAAGTCGTTTTCCATCATGGATTCGTAGACTTTTCTTGCTTTATTCATAAATTTAAAAGTAATAGATATGAATGAATTGATTTACCAAGATCATAGGTTATTTTTGACAGGCACCAATTAACTAGAATTTGACTTTTTATCAACGTAGTAAATGAAAGAATTATTAAAAGGACTTTTGCGCAAAACATTAGGACAAATACAAAAAGTAGAGTCATTATTTGACGAAGATTACATAGCCAAAGACATTCACCATTCTAACATAGTAAGTCACGATCGGTGGGAAGAATATTTGTATACCACCTTCAATAAACCAGGCTTACGCATACTAGAGGTTGGAAGTAGAGAAGTAACTGGAAATTCAGATGCAAGAAATCGTTTTGATAAGGCTGAATATGTAGGTTTTGACTACTACGATGGAAACAACGTTGATGTGGTTGGTGATGCGCATAAATTATCTCAATACTTTAAAGACGGAGAACAATTTGACTTGATTTTTTCTAGTGCTTGTTTTGAGCATTTTGCCATGCCTTGGCAAGTATCGAAAGAGATGGCTAAGATGTGTAAGCTTGGTGGACACATTTTTGTTGAGACCCACTTCTCCTTTTCTTCGCACGAACGTCCGTGGCATTTTTATCATTTCAGCGATATGGCATTACGAACCCTATTTTCAGAAGCAATGGGTATCCAGTGTATTGAGGCAGGTGTTTCCACCCCAATTGTTGGTCGGTTTTCGAAATATGCCGCTAGCTATCTGCGATTAAAACCGGTAAAGGCAATGTATTGCCATGTAGAATTTTTGGGCAAAAAAATGGAACACGTTGAGAATTTCGACTGGAATACAGTACAAATTGAAACATTAGTAGGAGATTCGAAATATCCTGAACCTACTGACTAAATTAATTGTTTGTGCCAACTATTTTGAACAGGTACTTCCCAGTTTGTATCAAAATCAGCTTTGGTCTCCACCAAGTTGTTAAATACAATTGTACGATCATCTAATGTTCCTTTTTGTAAAGCGGCTTGAAAATCTGTCATTGCCAATATTTTTATGTCACCACCTAACTTATAGGTTAAATTCAAGCGGTTAAATAAATCCAACTGATACTGCTTTTCAAGCTCTTTGATAAACCTAACGGAGGAGTCAATAGAGCATCCTGAGGCTTTCACCTGAGTTTCATCAGCAAAGAGAACAATAAATTGATTGTAAAAAACTTCAAAAGCCGCTTGCAAGTCTGAACCGTGAGCCGCCCAATTGCCTATAAAATTAGCTCCATGCTTTTTTATTTCTTCAACTTCATTGTTGCTTAATTGTCTGTCTGCTTGGTAAATCCATACTCTACTATGGTCTGCTAAATCTTTATAATTCATTGTTCAGTCTTTTTTCAAAGGTAAGAATTGAGAAATTAAGACCGTTTTAGAAGTCAAGAGAATTACAAATACATTCACTGTTTTAGATCGTACTTGTTTACCCAGTTAGCGCGAACTACAAATACGTACAAACTGGACTTATATCCTAGGGCAGGCCTTAAAGCTCCCGCTCAGCTCTATTTTTTTCTGATGTAACTATATTTTCTCCTTCAAATAGATAATTACCTTCATAAAAAGCAGGTGTAGCAGTTGTAAATGTAATACTCCCCCCTATTCCATCATATAATGTTTACTGTCTCTTAACTCTATAGTTTCCCATCTTCCTTTAAAGCTATCAACTAAACTTAACTGCTTCATAAATTGCTGATAAACAATTACTGTAAAGTCTAACTTCTCACTTATTGTTTTGGGCATATCCATTTTCTATCCAATTTTATCCAATTACAAAGTAACATCATTTTTCACTATTTCTGAAACAGATGAAATTCATCGATATCCTCCTGAATATAGTAGCTTCTGTATTTTTATCTTGGATATATCCATATCGTATCCAAATGTATCCATAAAACTATTTTTATCTATTCCTTCTATACTAAAACAGATGAAATTCATCCAGCCCTATTCCCGCAAACTTGCACCTTGTATCCGTAACTCCACACGAACATATATTGCCAAGCCTATTAACCAAAAAAGGGAAGCATCTGCTTCCCTTTTTTGTAATTCAAAATTTGTCTACTTCGACTCTGATAGCTATCGGAGCTCAGTGCGACAGAATATTATAGTCCTTTTCCTTCTGCAATTAATTCTGCTAAATCGTACACTTTGAGTGTTTCTTCTTTGTTTTTATTCTTAACGCCGTCCATCATCATTGTCATGCAAAAAGGACAACCAACGGCAACAATATTGGGATTAGCTTCTACTACATCATCCATTCGCTCAATGTTCACTTCTTTTGTACCAGGCTCAGCTTCTTTAAACATCTGTGCACCGCCTGCACCACAGCACAAACCTTTGGATTTACAACGTTTTAATTCTACCAAGTCAGCATCTAATTCTTGAAGTAAAACACGAGGTGCCTCATATTCTCCATTCCCCCTGCCTAAATAACAAGGGTCGTGAAATGAGATTTTCTTGCCTTTAAATTGGCCTCCTTCAATCTTTAATGTGCCTTCTTCCAT
>CAJQLW010000001.1 GCA_905479325.1 uncultured Flavobacteriales bacterium | reverse complement strand
AGACCTCCAAGGTTTTGAAAACCTTGGAGGTCTGGGCTCTTATTTTTCGCTTTCGATAGCTTTTCAGGGAACATGGACTACTCTCCATACTTCCCATCGTACTTCTTCCACAATTCAATTTGCGGATTGGTCAACTCAATCAGTTTACCTTCAATAAAAGCAAGTGTAACCTTGTTTCCTCTCATGTCTAGCGCATCGCCTGCTGAAACAAATAAAGTGGCATATTTGCCTTCTTCAATACTTCCTACCAAGGCATCAATACCTAAAATCTTAGCGGTATTCAAGGTAATCATAGCCAACGCTTCTTCTTGACCTACGCCATAAGCAACAGCCGTTCCTGCATAAAAAGGCAAGTTCCGAGTTCCCATAGCTTCCATGCTTCCAGAATTATCTAAGCATACTAAAAGGCCTTTGTCGGCCAATATTTTTGGCATTTTGTACGGCAAGTCAACATCATCGTCTTGATTCATTGGCAATTCGTGTACTCTGCGCAGTACCACCGGAATGGAGCGATCTTTCAATAAGTAGGCCAATAACCAAGCATCGTATCCACCAACTAAAACCAATTGAAAATCATACTCGTCAAAAAAGTAAACGGCATCAGTTATTTCTTGCACTCGATCGGCATGCACAAACACCTTTTTCTTTTGAGCAAAAACTGGCTTCATCGCTTCGAAACGAATGTTTTTTTCCAAATGATACTCTGCTTTGTTGTACGCTTCAGCCTCTTTAAAAAACTGCTTCAATTCGGTAACACTTTCTGCGTATTTCTCTTTCCACTCCCCATCTTTCTTTTGGTCAGACCCCAACGATGTTTGTATGCTAGGCCAATCAATGTGAATTCCGTTGTCTTTCTTTAATACCGCATCTTCCCAGTTCCATCCGTCAAGATTAAAAATGGAAGACGTTCCTGCAATCACTCCTCCAACAGGTGCTACTTCTGCCATTAAAACACCATTAGTTCTTACAGTTGAAGTTATTCTAGACTCTGTATTGTAAGCAATTAAACTTCGAACATGGGGTTTAAATTGTCCCACTTCTCGCTGATCTCTGCTCGCTCTAACCGCATCAATTTCAACCAGCCCAAGTCTGCTGTTGGGCGCAATAAATCCGGGGTAAATGTGCTTGCCTTCGCAGTGAATCACTTGGTCGTATTTTGTAGAGTCCATGCGAATGTCAATGGCCGATAAAACCATGTCAATTTTCCCTTCACGAAACCCGATGGCAGCGTTTGGAATTATTTTACCGTTGCCCAAATGCGCTTTGGCACCCAGCAGTAAAATGGATTTAGTTTGTGGCTCGGCCGGTGTTTGTGCAGCAGCAGATAAGGCTAACAAACAAGCAATTATTACAATTAAATTCTTCATTATTCTTCAACGGTATCACATTCGTACAATACTTTCTTTTCTTTTTTGATGGCTTGTGTCGGTTTACCCGATTTCTTTTCGTGCAACATTTTTGCAATCAAACGCTCCCTCTCAGCTTGCACTTTTTTGCGCAGCTCTTTGTCTCGTTCAGCATCGTAATACGGAATGCCATCAATGTAGGTGGTTACTACCTTCGCGTAAATTGATAGCGGATTGTGAGTCCACAACACCAAATCAGCATCTTTCCCTTCCTTTATACTTCCAATTTGATCATCCAAATGCAGCATTTTTGCCGGATTCAACGTAACAAACTTCCACGCTTCTTCTTCTGAAACGCCACCATATTTTACAGCTTTTGCCGCTTCCTGATTCAGCCTTCGGCCCATCTCAGCATCATCGGAATTGAAGCCTGTTAAAACTCCTTGCTTGTGCATAATTGCGCCATTATAAGGAATGGCATCATTCACTTCAAATTTGTACGCCCACCAATCTGAAAAAGTAGACCCAGCTGCTCCATGTTCTCTCAACTTGTCGGCTACCTTGTACCCTTCTAAAATGTGCGTAAACGTATTGATTCTAAAACCCATTGAATCTGCCACGTGCATGAGCATGTTAATTTCTGATTGAATGTAAGAGTGACAAGTTACAAACCGCTGACTGTCTAAAATTTGCGCTAACACGTCCAACTCTAAATCAAATCGTGGAGCCAAACTTTTTGCCTTATCTCGCTTGCTTTTAGCATTGTAAAGTGTCCATTCTGCCTTGTATTCTCTAGCGCGAACAAAGGCGTCGTAATACACTTGCTCCACTCCCATTCTGGTTTGCGGAAAACGAACCGTGTTAAAATCGCCCCAGTTGGATTGTTTTACATTTTCGCCCAACGCAAACTTGATAAATCCATCAGCACCTTCAATTTTCATTTTTTCTGGCGATTGTCCCCATCGCAGTTTTATAATGGCCGACTGACCTCCTATAGGGTTTGCAGAGCCGTGCAGCAATTGCGAAGTAGTTACTCCACCAGAAAGTTGACGGTAAATGTTAATGTCGTCTGAGTTGACGACATCTGAAATACTCACTTCAGCCGTAACCGCCTGCCCAGATTCATTTACGCCTTGCTGAATTGCAATGTGAGAATGCTCGTCAATAATACCAGAAGTAAGGTGCAAACCAGTGGCATCAATTTCCTTATAGTTGCTCCCCATTCTTGGAAACATTACCTCCATGTTGATTTTGTACCCCACCATTTTAATCTTCTGATCTACTACAAAAACGTCATGATTTCGCAGTATTCCTTCTTTCTCGTTGGTCCAAACCGTTGCATTTCTAAAAAGCAAATTCTCACTTTTTGTCGGCAAACTATCTTCCCAACCAAAAGCCATGTTTGGATAAAATACACCTCCGCTCTCAAACGCTGGCTCCATCTTGGTCGAATCGCGATCAGATGTGTCTTTTTCGACAGATTTGTTGGTCTTTTTTATCGCCGCCCAATCTTCCCAGTTTCCGTCTACTAAAATTTTACCTGTCCATATTCTACTTTGCGAATCGCTAATACTTCCGCTTAAACGGTATAATTTACCATCAATGGTGAAACTCAAATTAACTCGATTGTTTTCTAGCGCCACTTTTACATCGGTTTTTGTCGCTTCATTCTTTTTGGCGATTTTTCCCTTCATGGCATTCCCTTCCCCTTTCAAATTCAGGTCGAACTGCTCTTTTTTATTGATGTTCAAACTATAATCTCCGGCATACTCGAAGTAATTTAATGGCTTATATGCATGCTCAAGGCCATTCACCCAATTGGAATGAAGCGTTGTTTTGGCTTTAAAAACAGTATCAGAAAGAATAATGAAATTGGCAAGTTTGCCCTTTTCTAATGATCCTACCATTTCAAATGCGCCAATCAGTTTCGCCGGAGTTTCGGTTAAGCTTTTAATGGCCTCATCTCTGCTCAATCCTTGCTCAATGGCGGTTTTTAGATTTTCAAAAAACTCTTTTTCACTCTTTAATCCATCAGCAGTTATAGCTACCTCCACTCCAGCTTCACTGAGGTAGCGCAGGTTTTGCGGTGCCAACTCCCAATCTTTCATGGCTGACAATGACAATTGAAGGCTTGCAAATGGGTCACTCACATCATAAGCCTTCGGAAATTTAACTGGGACAATCAGCGGTGCGCCTGTTTCTTTTATGTCCTGAATTCGTTGAAACTCCGTTCCATTTCCTTTCAAAATAAACTGAAACCCAAATTCATCGCCAATTTTATCAGCTCGAAGCTGAGACAAAGCGCCATTGGCATCAAAAATTTTAGGAAGGTTTTGTGTTTCTAAAACAGCAGACAAGCTTCTGTTGTATGCTGTTGATTTTTGATTCTCCGCATACCATTTTGCATCGAAGTGCACCTGTCGAATCAATGCAATCATTCCCATTAACGAAGAAGGGTATGTTTGCTTGGAACTGCCTTTATTAAAGGCGTAATGGCTCGCACTTTCCGCTTGAAGCAGCTTAAAATCATCTTCTTCATTTAATGCTACTAAGGCAGAAGTTCCCCGTAAAATACCATCTTGCTGATGCGAAAGAACGGTTCCAAAACCCATTTTTCTGTATTTATCGGCGGCCTCTTTTTCTGGACGGATGAGATCTGCTGCTTTTACCTCAGGCTTTATCGCTTCGTTCCAATAAAAGGTTGCCTCTTTTTTGCTCTCCAATTGTGGCTGTTGAGCCCTGCTTCTTCCAGCACTTTTGACTGGCTCTAAACCGTATTCGGTATACAAATCAATAAAAGAGGGGTAAATAAACTTACCCTTGGCATCAATCGTTACCGTATTCGCAGGAATGGTCACTGTCGTTCCTACCTCAATAACTTTATCGTTTTGAATCAGCAAAGTTGCATTCTCAAGCACTTGCCAACTCTTTACAAAAATGGTTGCATTGGTAAAAGCAGTATAATGATTCTTAGTGTTTTTGGTTCCGTTAACTGGTTTCCAACTTTGTGAAAAAGCTTGTAATGAAAACAAGAGAATGAGAGAAAGAAGTGTTTTTTGCATAAATTTAGGTGAAAACTCAAAAATAAAGAAAACAAGCCGCCTTAATAAAGGTTTGGTTTGATACATTTACAAAAAATATACCCATGGAAACAGGATTAATACACTTGCACAATTTACTGCGCTATGCGATAGTTATTTTACTAATTGTCACAGTTTTGAAATCATTTATTGGTTGGTTTGGCAAGAATGAGTATTCAGCAGGAGACAACAAGTTGAGTTTGTTTTTATTCATTTCGGCGCATTTGCAATTGGTAATTGGCTTGGTATTGTATTTTGTGAGTGACGTTGTTCAAGCTTACAAAAGCCTACCCATGGCTGATATTATGAAAGATGCAGTTGCTCGCTTCTGGGTGGTAGAGCACATGTTGTCTATGATTATAGGAATTGCCATTATTACCTTAGGTAGGATTATGGCGAAAAAAGCTGCTAACGATGGAGCGAAATTTCGTCGTCAAGCGATTTATTTTACTTTGGCAATGGTGATTATTTTCTCGGCAATACCTTGGCCAGAACCATTCAAAATCGAAGGCATCGCTCGCCCTTGGTTTTAATTAAAACGAAATATTTTTTATGCACCATTCTTTAGATCAGGAACTTGAGAGAGCCGTTCTTGTTGGCGTAATTACCCAAGAACAAAATGAGACCCAGGTTGAAGAATATTTGGAAGAGTTAGCTTTTTTAGCCGAAACAGCTGGAGCTGAAACGGTAAAACGCTTTACCCAAAAGCTAGAAAAACCTCATCCAAAAACCTTTGTAGGAACGGGCAAACTTCAAGAAATTGTAGACTTTGTGACCCGAGAGAACATTGGTATGATCATTTTTGACGATGAACTTACCCCCTCTCAAACTAGAAACATTGAAAACTCGTTTAAAGACACGAAAGTGTTGGATCGAAGTAAATTAATCCTTGACATTTTCGCAAAAAGAGCAAGAACTGCAGCGGCTAAAACGCAAGTAGAACTCGCTCAATACGAATACTTACTTCCTCGTTTAACCCGAATGTGGACTCACCTTTCTCGCCAAAAAGGTGGAATTGGAATGAGAGGACCGGGGGAAACAGAAATTGAAACAGACAGAAGGATCATTCGAGATAAGATTGCTTTGCTTAAAACCAAGTTGGCAAAAATTGACAAGCAAAAAGCCACTCAACGAAAAGGCAGAGAACAAATGATTCGTGCTGCTTTAGTTGGCTATACCAACGTTGGTAAATCTACCCTGATGAATTTGCTTTCTAAATCGGACGTGTTTGCCGAAAACAAACTTTTTGCCACCTTGGACACCACTGTTCGAAAGATTGTAGTTAGCAATTTACCGTTCTTGCTAACCGACACTGTTGGGTTCATTCGCAAGCTTCCTCATCATTTGGTAGATTCTTTTAAGTCTACGTTGGACGAGGTAAGAGAGGCCGACGTATTGTTACATGTAGTTGACATCTCTCACCCTCAATTTGAAGAGCAAATAGAAACGGTAAACCAAACATTGCAAGATTTAGGGGCCAAAGACAAACCTACAATTATGATTTTTAACAAGGTAGATGCTTTTACCTACGTTAAGAAAGACGAGGACGACTTAACTCCTGAAACCAAGGAGAACATGAGTTTGGAAGATTTGAAGCAGACGTTCATGGCGAAAGAAAACTACCCAGCTATTTTTATCTCTGCCCAAGAACGAATTAATTACGAAGAGCTCCGAGAAATGCTCTACGATCAAATTCATGCCTTGCATCTGAAGATTTATCCGCATAAGTTTTTGTATTAGGGTTTGTCTTTATGTACACTAGCCCTTGTCTGCTTCGACCATTTTCCTCCTATCGTCGAAAAAGCTCAGCACGTCAAGGCATTATCAATAAACGAACATTTTACTTCCGTTTTGTGGGAACGCCTCAGCGTGACAACCTAAACAATACCCGTTTAAAACTCGAATAAACCCCACGGCAAAATTAGACCTCCAGTTATTTCACTGGATGCTGCGCAACAAATGCAGCGTGCATGAGTGAAAATAAAATCGCAAATTATCATGGTTTTCTGCGATTTAATTCGCAGATTATTTTGTTTTTCTGCGAATCAATTCGCAAATTATTATGTTTTTGTGCGATTTCATAATCCAATTTAGTACTTTTGTAGCATGATTACTCGTTTGCTAGAAGAGGTTTTAACAGATCGATTTTTCAAAAAGAAATCGATTATACTGCTTGGTCCAAGGCAAGTTGGGAAGACTACATTTTTGAAAACCCTCACCAAAAATAAAAAGGATACCATTTGGTATAATGCCGATAACAAAGACGTTCAAGATTTATTTGAACAACCCAATGCCTTAGCCTTTAAAAAAGAGTTTGGTAATGCAAAAATTGTAGTTATTGACGAAGCGCAACGAATCAAAGATATTGGAATCAAGCTAAAGCTCATTACTGATGAATTACCAGAAATACAACTCATTGCAACTGGTTCATCTGCTTTTGAACTATCCAACGAAGTAAACGAACCGCTTACCGGCAGAAAGTGGGAATTCAAACTTCATCCCCTATCATTTCAAGAAATGGTAAACCACCATGGCTTGTTAAATGAAAAACGCTTGTTGGAGCACAGAATGATTTATGGCTATTATCCTGATGTGGTGAATGCAGATGGGGATGAGAAAGAAATTTTAAGGCAACTTTCAGACAGCTACTTGTATAAAGATTTACTAATTTGGAATAAAATAAATAAAAGCGAAAAGCTAGTTAAACTACTACAGGCTCTAGCTTTACAAGTAGGAAACCAAGTCTCTTACCAAGAATTAGGGAAGTTGGTTGGACTCGATAACGAAACCATTGAACGTTATTTACAATTATTAGAATATTCGTTTGTTATTTTCAGACTCGGTTCATTCAGCAGAAACCTGCGAACAGAACTGAAAAAAAGCAGAAAAATATATTTCTACGATAACGGAATCAGAAACGCTCTCATTTCGAACTTTCAGCCCATCAACTTAAGAACTGATACGGGAGCTCTTTGGGAAAACTTTTTAGTTGCCGAGCGGATGAAATTTAACGACTATCGACGACACCGGTATGGAAGGTATTTTTGGCGAACTACTGCACAGCAAGAAGTAGATTATTTAGAAGAGTCTGATGGACAATTAAGTACGTTTGAATTTAAATGGAACAAGCAAAGTAAAGCACGAATTACAAAAACATTTACCAATGCTTACCCAAATGCTCATACCCAAATCATAACACCCGATAACTTTATTGATTTTATCGCTTAAGACTGATATTTTATTTAGTTACTATTGTGTTGATAATAATCTTTATCACATCGTGTCGTAAACAACTTTTCACCCTCTTTAGAAATGCTTAACTATATTAAACCCTTACTTCTCTCTTGTCTTTTAATTACATCAATTTCTTCATTTTCGCAATATTACGTATTCGGAATTGATGTACCCCATGGCCTAACTGGAACATTTAAACCTTCATTCGAAAGAACATTTGGGAAGCATTTTTCCGTTTTATTAAACTATGAATCTGGGATATACTCAGAAGGTACAACAGGAAACCTCACGTCTCAATCAGTTGTTTATCAACTAAATGGAAATGCTTTTATGCCTAGCATCAGGTATTATCCTTTTACAAAAAAAAGAATCGCACCAAAGGGGTTGTCTCTTGGCTTATATTATCGAGTATTCTCATTTACTGAAACCTATACTGGAGAAGATTATGATCCAAACAGATCATTTCAGCCATTTAATCCCAAACCAAGTGCAAATATTAAAACCAAGGGAAAAGCTACCAATTTTGGACTTGCTTTGGCGTATAAATTCACTGCGGGACCGATTATTATAGAACCATTACTAGGTTTTGGTTCTGCACAAGGAGAGTGGGACTCTCCAAATGAAAGAGATAGAATCGATCCCTTTTTCAAGAGCAGTTTCAATGATTTTCTGTTTTCAGGTAGAGCGGAAATAAAGATCGGTTTTTACATCCCGCAAATTAAACCTTATCAAGAAAGAGTGACGGATATTCCTTACGTCAAAAACATAACATTGCAAAAATCAAATCCTACACTAACTGATACAGTTAATACTAATGAAATAAGGTTATATGTATACCGACCAAAGAGGGTCTCAGGCTTCGCTATTGGCTATGATGTAACCGTTAACGACTCTCTATCAACAAGAATGTCAAACGGAAATTATCATCTTTTTATCTTAAGCGAAACATCTGAATTTAAAATTTCAGCAAAAACAGAAGAAGAAAAGACAATAATTGCCAACCTTGAAGCAGGCCGGACATATTACCTTAGGTGTACTGTTGGTGCGGGACTATTTATTGGTAGGCCTAAATTTAGATTCGTTGAACATTCGGTGGGTAAAGTAGAATTTGAAAAACTCAAAAACAACTAAAAAAACGCCCTCACCGTCATTCCTCCTGTGTGAATAATGTTTAAATCACCTGACTTTCTACCACCGTAATTCAAATTCAACTGAAGATTATTAGCCAAATTTCGTTGCCACCGAACATCCCAAGTAATGTTATCGCCCTTGGTTAATCCATCTAGCATTTCAAAGGCCAACGAATTGTTTTCAGCAGCGTTGAACCTAATATTAATGTAACTAGCTGTTAAGGAAAAGGTACCCTTGCCCGCCTGATTAAATTGCAATTCGGTTGAAAAACTAGAATTCACAGACTCTTCTAAATTGCCAACATTTAATTCCGTTTCCAGGTCGTTCTTTTTTTCTGCATAAATACCTGAAACACTTACCCTAAACTTTACCGTTGGCTGAAAAATAATTTTAGGTTCTATTTGTCGGGTGTTAATGTTGTAATTCCGGTTGGCGAAATTTTCCGCTCGATTGGCCCGTTTCGATTCAGTTAACTTCAGTTCAACCGAATAGCTGCTGTTTACGTTGTAGCGAAAACGCAATTCATTTTGAAACAGCGATCGACTCTGAAAACCATTCGTTAGTAAACTTTTATTGCGGTTGTTCAAGTAAAAATATTCCGCTCCAAACTTGGGGTTAATTCGGTTAAAGAAAAAGGTATTCGCAAATGAAGAATTCACGGACACAAGGTTAGAATCTTCCGTATCGATACTAAAAGGATTGTATACCGCCTCTTGGGTTCCAGTTTTTCGCTCTGCTCGGTAGGCAGCTTTGTTTGAGAATTTGCCGAGTATTTTTTTCCAACCTTCTGTTCCATTTAAAACTGCGTTGGGTTTTAAAAACAGCAACTGGTTAAATTGATTGGAGTAGATGGAAACTCGCTCGTTACTGGGCGTAAAAACACGGATGTAGTTCGACTCAAACTGGTTGTTTACTCCAGCCACTTCAAACTCATTGAATTCTTTTACTCCGTTGTCGTTATAGTCATTCCACAAATGCGTCCCTTGGCCATCGTTCACTTGTAAAAAAGAAAACTCACGCTTAAACTCAAGACCACGGCCTAGCTGGTAAAATGTATTTGAATTGATCAATCCTTTTAAGATCTTTAAGTCGTATTGCAACCTTCCCAAAAGGGTATTTTCTCGCTGACGGTCACTTAGTTCATCGTTTTCAATTAAAAACCTTCGGTAAGTGGCTTTTCCACTCAGCTGGCTTCTGCGGTTTTCCGTCAAGGCAAAGTCAAACTCAAAATTTTCACTTTTTTGCGCTCGTTTCAATTGATCTACATCTGGCAATAAATCATAGGTTTCTCCATAGCTCAATTGAGCTGTTTTACCTGCCGTACTATCACCAATTCGAGCAAAGGTTCTCCAAATTCTTCGGTCTAAACTAGCGGCTTGCAGTGTATCACTATCTCCTCTGTAAAATTCAAGTTGCTCCTGCTCTACGTATCCGCCTACAACAATTCTTCCCACCTTTTGAGTAACCGTGGTATAGTGCCGCACGAAACTAGAATTGTCATTGGCTTCTGTGCGCAAAATACTGCCGTGTGACTCTGCTTTAAATCCTTTCTTCTCATAGTTGGCACTGTATCCATTCTTCAAGCCATTGTAATCTTCCCCTTTAATAAATGAACCCAGTTCGTAGTTCAAAAAATTACGCCCTTTTTGAATTCCGGTTTTCGCTCTAACCAATGATTCATTTCCCGTAAGCAACAAGGTTTGAACGTTCCAATCTCGCTCAAATTCAACATCTCGGTAACGTTCTACGAACTGAAAATTGCGATCTCGCTGTTCGAGAAAGACTTCTGAATTCCAATAACTTCCCTTTAATGAATCTTTTTGATTGATTTTTTGACTGTGCCTAAAATCTACCGAAAAAGCATACGACCGATCATCTGCTGAGTCTTTAGTAGAAAATGTGTTCAAATTGTTTTTGGTGTAGGCTCCTTCTATGGCCAATTGCGTGTTTTTCGAAAATTCGTAGCGCCCACCAAGGGTAATCATTTGCCGCTGTTTTGGGGTGACGAGCTGTATACTTGGGTCGTGGTCTCCCTGTCGAACTCCCTGACTATTGGGTGCTCTAAAGGCATATACTCTTCCATTCGCATCGCTGGTAATCTGAACGTAATCTCCATTTCCGGCACCCACAAAACGAAACCGCGCAGCATAAATAGCACTGTCGGGATTTTTAGAATAAACCAAAATTTGCCGTCCTAAAGAATCTACTATTTTGTAGCGAACCTGTGTTCCATCAAATCCTGCCGTATCCACTCCGCTCGAAATCGCCGCGTTAATGTCATCGCCCGCATTGAGTAAAATTCGCTTTTGATCGTCGCTTAAGTCTTGCTGTAGCGGCTGGTTTTTATTGTCTTGTTCGGAATACAGATTGAAATCAATGGTTAGCTTCTCTTTTTTGTATTGATTTTCCAAAAAGACAACCGACCTAGAGTAGTTCTGATCTGAATATTGGAACTCAACCACTATTCTCAAATCTTTGTTAATGATTTGGTTGGGCGTAAACGTAAGCTCAGCGGTGTTGTAATCAATCACATAGTCTTTGTCTTGACCTCTGGTCATTAATTTACCGTTCACGTACACCCTTTCTGTTCCTGAAAGTACAATAATAAACCGTTCATTTTCTGAACCTTCTAATTTGTAAGGCCCCTGATTTCCTTCCTCACCATCAATTACATTTCTTGAAAATTTACCGCGAGAAATGGCAGCATTTAAAGAGGTTTTAAACACTCCATTATTGGCTTCAACCAACTCTTTTTGGGTAATTAACTCAGTAGAAAAACCTAAACCTTGAACCTTTTTAGTGAGGTTCATGAAATAACTTTGAGGTCTTGTAATTCTGTAATCTCCTGCAATTAAGCTGCTTTTCTCATCGTAAATTCGAATAAAAACCCGATCAAACTCTTGCAATTGCTGTGTATTACCTTCTGCCTGAATGGGTATGGTGTTGTCACTAATGGCTGCTTGTATGGAAATATCGTCCGTTATTTTTCCTGAAAGTTGAAGGTCTAAGTTGGAATTAACGGATAAATCTTGGTTGTTACCGAAGTTAACTCCCCGTGAAATACTGCCATTTTTATTCAACCCACTTACAGAGAACATGTCGCGCTGATTCGGATTTTCTTTGATCGTAAAATAGTCGTACTGCCCCAAATCTGCCTGCTCAATTTGACTCATGGACTTGTGTGCATATTTCTTTTCAAAAAAGTAGGGAAATACGCGATAACCAATTGTAATTTTTTCGCCTACAAGTGCTTTGCTCACAATTAACCTTGCTTTTGCATATTCAATTTTATAGTCGGAAGAACTCAAATAGCTGCCTTCCGTATCTTTTAAAACTTCAGAATTTGGAATAATACTTAGCGTATCCAACAGCATTGTATCTGATTGGATTAGCAGCTCTTGCTGCCGCCAATTAGAGCCTACTTGACCTATAGCCACACCGCACAAAAGAGTGAAAAGAAAAAGAAATAGCGCTCTCAAGAAACTAAAATTAAACTTTGTTGGTTAAAACTAACGTAAAAAGACAGTGTTTAGTGGCTTTTAGAGCAAACTTTATATTTGAAAATAATTCGGAATTTAACTGTGTGAACCACAACAGCACTTCTTAGGCATATAACTTTACAATACAGACTATTAAAAAACAGAAGACCTCATGAAAAGAATAATTTCTTACAACGTAAATGGCATTCGTGCAGCACTTAAAAAAGACTTTATGCATTGGTTAGGAGCTGCCAATCCCGATATACTGTGTTTGCAAGAAATTAAAGCAATGCCGGAGCAACTTGAGGCTGACTTTTTAGAGGGTTTAGACTACCACCATTATTGGTACCCCGCACAAAAGAAAGGCTATAGCGGAACTGCCATTTGGACCAAAGAAAAACCAAACCATGTGGAATATGGCTGCGGAATAGAAAAGTACGATGCGGAAGGTCGAGTAATCCGCGCAGATTTCGATAACTTTTCTGTCATGTCGGTATACATGCCTTCGGGTTCAAATGAATTGCGCCAAAGTTTTAAGATGGAATGGTTGGCCGATTTTTACGAATACATTAATGCGCTTAAAAAAGAAATTCCGAACCTAATTATCAGTGGTGATTACAACATTTGTCACCTCGACATTGACATTCACAACCCAACCAAACA